>CALMVO010000036.1:38856-43143 GCA_937873205.1 uncultured Acetobacteraceae bacterium | reverse complement strand
GAGCGTCATCGGGACGGGGCGTCCAGGGCGGGTGGCCTTGCCGGGAGGCCGGGGGGCGGCGTATCTGCCGGTCGCGGCGGGTCGGGGGCGCGGATGATGGCGTCGGACGAGCCGGAGCCGGGCCGGGGGCGACCCGTAACCGAGATCGTGGTGTTCCGCCAGAACCTGTTCCGGGTGTCGGAGCCATTCGTGACGGGGCAGGCGGAGGCGCTGCCGCACTATCGGCCAATCTATCTGGGGCGGCGGCGCCACGGGCCGGCACCGGAGGGAGCGTGCACGCTGGCGCTGGAGGACGGCGCCGGCTGGGCGTCCTGGCCGGGGATCGGCTGGCAGATGATCACGCGGCGGCCGGCGCCGTACCAGGTGCTGCTGGCAGGGCGGCGGCCGGCGCTGATCCACGCGCATTTCGGCATCGACGGAGTCTGCGTGCTGCCGCTCGCGCGCCGGCTGGGGATGCCGCTGGTCACCACATTCCACGGGTTCGACGCGACGCTGTCCACCCCGGCGCTGCTGACGTCGCCGGCCTGGGCCAGCTATCCGCTGCTGCGGCACCGGCTGGCGCGGGAGGGCGCGCTGTTCCTGTGCGTGTCGGAGTTCATTCGCGGCCGGGTGCTGGCGATGGGGTTCCCGCCCGAGCGCACGCACGTGCACTACACCGGCGTCGATTGCGCCGCGATCCGGCCCCGCGCGGCGGACGAGGAGACGCGGACGGTGCTGCACGTGGCGCGGCTGGTCGAGATGAAGGGCACGGAATACCTGCTGCTTGCGTTCGCAGCCCTGCCCTCGTCCCTGGCCGACGTGCGGTTGGTGGTCATCGGCGACGGGGCGCGGCGGGGCCGGCTCGAGGCGCTGGCGCGGCGGCTGGGGTTGGGCGAGCGGGTGCGGTTCCTGGGGGCGCGACCGCATGCGGAGGTGGTGGCGTGGTTGCGGCAGGCGGCGATGCTGGTGCTGCCCAGCGTGCGCACTCGCACCGGGCGGGTGGAGGGGCTCGGCATGGTGCTGCTGGAGGCGGCGGCGACCGGGGTGCCGGTGGTCGGCTCGCGTGTCGGCGGCATCCCGGAGGGGATGGAGGACGGCACGACCGGTTTCCTGGTGCCGGAGCGCGACCCCGCGGCGCTGGCGCGGCGGATGGTGGAGTTGCTGGAGCGGCCGGAGCTCAGGCAGCGCATGGGCGACGCCGCGCGGCGGTTCGTGGAGCGGCGGTTCGAGATCGGGCGGCAGAGTGGCGCACTGGAACGGTTCTACGACGGGGTGCTGGGGCGCCGCGCTTCCGCTGCCCGGGGCCAGGTGGTAGAGGCTCGGCTCGCCGCCGGCGCCGCTGACGCCCCGGCCGCCCGAGGGACACCGCGTTGAACCAGGCCATCGCCCCTGCCCGCCCGCGGCCGCCGATCCGCCCCGAGGGCCGCCACGAGGGCCGCCGTGCCGGCCGCCTCGACGGGCTGCTGTCCGGGGCGCGGTTCCTGGGGCGGGCGCTGGGCTCGCGCTACAACCCGCTGCTGGCACAGGTGGTGGTGACACGGCGCTGCAACCTGGCGTGCGGCTACTGCAACGAATATGACGACGTGTCGCCGCCGGTGCCGCTGCCGCAGCTGCTGGCGTGGATCGACCACCTGGCAAACTTGAAGACGGCGTCGATCACGTTTACCGGCGGCGAGCCGCTGCTGCATCCGGAGCTGGACCTGGCGATCCGGGCGGCGCGCGACCGCGGCATGATCGTGACGATGATCACCAACGGGTTCCGGCTGAGCCGGGAGTGGATCGAGCGGCTGAACGCCGCGCGGCTGCAGGGCATGCAGATCAGCATCGACAACATCCGGCCGGACGAGGTCTCGATGAAGAGCCTGTCGTCGGTGGAGGGACGGCTGGCGCTGCTGGCCGAGCACGCCCGGTTCAAGGTGAACGTGAACTCGGTGCTGGGCGTCACGCGCGAGCGGACGCAGGACGTGGTGACGGTGGCCAAGGCAGCTGCGCGCTACGGGCTGCAGCATTCGGTGGGGGTGCTGCATGACGGCAGCGGGCTCCTGCGCCCGATGAACGCCGACCAGATGGACGCGTATCGCGAGGTGACGCGGATCTCGCCCTCGATCGTGCACGGGCTGAACTACCGGCTGTTCCAACGCAACCTGATGCAGGGAAGGCCGAACGACTGGAAGTGCCGGGCCGGCGCGCGCTACCTCTATGTCGCCGAGGACGGGCGGGTACACTGGTGCTCGCAGCAGCGCGGCACGCCGGGGATCCCGCTGCTGGACTACACGCGGGACGACATCAGGCGGGAATACGCGACGGAAAAATCGTGCAGCCCGACCTGCACGCTGAGCTGCGTGCATCAGATGAGCGCGTTCGACCGGTATCGTGGCAAGCAGGTGCGGCGGGCCGCGTAGGGTTCATGCAGCGCTTCCCGGCGGTAAGGAAAATCCTTACATTCGAGACATGATCATCAGCAAGGCGCAGACGACGATCCCGCAACCGGTGCGCGTGGCGCTGCAATTGCGTGAGGGCGACGAGATCGCCTACGCCATCGACGCGGGCCGAGTGGTGCTGACCCGGGCCCGACCCGACGCGGCGGCCGACGATCCGCTCCGGACCTTCGCCGAATGGAGTGGCCCGGCCGACACCGAGGCCTATGCCGGGCTGTGAGGTCTGGGACCTGGTCAAGGTTCCCTTCCCCTATACGAAACGTCCGGTGCAGCAGCAGCGTCCGGCTCTGGTCGTGGCCGTCCCGGACGCTCGGGAGCGCCGACGCTGCTCTGGGTGCTGATGGTGACCAGCGCCGCCAACCGCGGCTGGCTAGGCGACGTGATCGTCTCCGACCTTCACGCGGCGGGCCTGCCGGCACCGTCGGTGGTGCGGTCTGCCAAGATCGCGACGATCGAGGCGCGGGACGCGACGCGGATTGGGCGGCTCTCGCTCAATGATCGGTCCCAGGTTATCGAGGTGCTTCAAGGCAGTCTTGCGTAGATCCTGTCCGGTCGCAGATACGCTATATCTAACTCAATGGGCCTGATCGAGCCCGCGCCGCAGCGTCGTCAGGTGATGATCGAGGCTGTCGCTCAGGCGCTCTGCCATGAAGTCCCGATAGGGCGCGGGATCACGGCCGACCTGCAAGGCTTCCAGGCTTTCGATGTAGCCCGTCCGATGTTCCGGGCCGATAATCACGGGCGGATAGCTACCCTTGAGAAGAACCAGGTTCATCAGCAGCCGGGACGTGCGGCCGTTCCCGTCGCTGAACGGATGGATCGCCACCAGCCGTTCATGCGCCGATATCGCCGTTTCGGCATTGGCCGGCGCCTGTGCGAGCCACTTCCCGAAATCCCCCATGAGGGGCGGGATTTCGGCGGGCGACGGCAGCACCAACGATGAGCCGGTGATCTGCCTCTGATGATCGCTGTAGCGCCCACCTTCGGCCGGCTCGATGCGGCCAAGGATCAGGCCATGGATCTGCCGCACGTCGTTTTCGCGGACTGGTTCCTTCTGCCCCGCCAGGATGCGCACGTAGTCGAGCGCATCCTTGTGTCCGACCGCTTCGAGGTGATCCTTGAGCGGCTTGCCATTGACCGTGATCCCCTTCTCCAGGATGACCGCGGTCTCGCTTCGGGTCAGCGTGTTTCCCTCGATGGCGTTTGAACCGTAGGTAAGCTCCACGTCATACCACGAAGACAACGCCGCCAGACTCTTGCGCGCCAGCGGCCTCAGCCTGTCGAGATCGGCCTTCTTCCCCGACACCATGTCATCTATAGTTTTCATCCCAGCACTATAACGTATTACAGGGCCACTCCAATCGCCTTGCAGACGGTCGGGACTGCGGACAGGTCGGGGCAGCCATGGCGGTCGACATGGACGGGGTCTGACCATGTACGACGGCACGTCAGGATAGGAGCTATGTCTTACGCTGGCGGGACAGCGCCGTCGCAGCGGCGAGAAGGTTCCCCGCTAAGCGGTTCTGGTCTCGTAGCGGAACAGGGCGGCGTAGGCGGCCAGGGTGGCGGCGATGACGATGCCGAGCCGGAGCAGCGGGGCCGGGCCGTCGATCAGCGTGGTGGCGAGGGTCACGGTCAGGACCAGGCCGGCGGTGGCGGCGAGCGGGGCGGTGAAGAGGGCGGCCAGCGCGGCGGGGCGGACGGTCCAGATGCCGCGCAGCGTGAGGACGCACCAGGCCAGCAGCGGCGGAAAGATGGCGAGCCAGGCGGCGGAGACGGCCAGCAGGCCGTACTTGGGCGGGATGGTGAAGCCGATGGCGAGGATGGTGGCGCCGAGCAGGAGCAGGGCGGTGGCGGAGAGGCGGGCGGC
>CALMVO010000036.1:1500-38846 GCA_937873205.1 uncultured Acetobacteraceae bacterium | reverse complement strand
GTGCCGATCATCGCGGTGGTGAGCAGGAGCATGGTCACGCGCAGCAGGGCGGCGACGGCGAGCAGGCGCAGCGGGCCGGCCGCGGCGGCGTAGCTGTTGCCGTTGTGGTCGTGCAGGAGGGCGGTCAGCGGGTGGGCGGCCAGGACGATGGCGGCCATCAGGGGGGCGACCAGCAGGGCGATGCGGCGGAGCGACCAGGCGAGCGTCCGCGCGAGATCCTGCCCGGCCGTCGCGATGCGGGCGAGGACCGGGAGCATGGTGCGGTTGACCAGGGTGCCGACGGCCATCGCCGGCTCCATCGCGATGTCGAAGGCGACGCGGTAGATCGCCAAGGGTGCCGCACCGTAGAACCAGCCGATCAGCAGGTAGTCGATGTTCTTGAACATCTGCTCGGCGATGTTGGCACTGGCGGCGTGCAGGCCGAAGCGGGCCATGGGGGCGATCTGCCTGGCGTGGACGCGCAGCCGAGGACGGAAGGGGTGGGCCAGGGTGGCGCCGGCCAGGGTGAACAGGCCGCTGGCGGCGAAGCCCGCGACCAGGGCCCAGGTGCCGGCGCCGGCAGCCCCCAGGCCCAGGCGGGTGGCGGCGGCGGCGAGTGTCGCGCCGACATTGACCAGGGCGATGCGCTCGTATTGCAGAGCGCGGCTCATGAGGGCGAGCGGGATCAGGGCTGCGCCGACCAGAGGCTGCTTGGCGGCGATCAGCACGAAGTATCCGGCCATGCCGGCGACGCCGTAGGCGGCGGCGATCGCAGGGGCGACCAGCAGGAGTGCGCCGCCGGAGAGCAGGGCGGCGCCGGTCACGTACCAGAACAGGGTGTCGAGCTGGTCGCGGGAGACATTGCGGGCCTGGATCAGGGCCTCGCTGGTGCCGAGCCCGTTCAGGGCCTCCACCACCATGCCGATCGAGACCACCAGGGAGGCGACGCCGAGCTGCTGCTTGGTCAAATAGAGCAGCATGAGCACGATGGTGGCGAAGTCGACGAGCCTGGCGACGACGGTCGCCCCGCCGAGCCAGTTGAACCCCCTGCCCAGCCGCTGGTGATGATCTGAATTGATGGATTTCAAAGGCTCCGCCTTTGGCGGGGTCAAGGGGCAGCGCCCCTTGCCTTGCCTTCGGGCGGCAGCACCCAGGATCTGGTGTGGAGGAGATGGGAGAGCCAGCGCCAGGATTGCCTTCGCCAGGTGCGGGACTGGGCGTGGTTCCAGGCGACCTTTGGGGCCGGGGGTGTGTGCAGGCGTTGCTCGATGAGCGTGGCGATACGGTGGGCGCGGGCGTCCCAGGTCTGGGTGGCGCCGTCCGCGCGGGCGGTGGCGGCGAGGCGGGCGCCGAGTGCGGGGTCGGCATCCAGGGTGCGGATCGCGTCAGCCAGGGCGGGGGCATGGTCGGGGCGGCAGAGGAGGGCGTTGCGGCCGTGGGTGAGCAGCTCCTGCACGTCGGGGGTCTCGCCGGCGACGATGGGGCGCTCGGCGGCCATGTAGAGGAACAGCTTCAGCGGCAGGACGGTGGAGCCAAACTCGGCGAGCGGCTTCCAGGAGGGCGGGATCAGCAGGATGTCGGCCGCGAAGAGGTAGGCGGCGAGGCGGTCGGGCGGCTGCCAGCCGACGATGCGGACGTTGGGGTGGGCGGCGGCGAGGCGCTCGATCGGGCCGTCGCCGGCGGAACCGACCAGCAGGAACAGGATGTCGGGCAGCAGGGCGGCGGCCCCGAGAGCCAGCGCCAGGCCCTTCCGGTGGTTGAGGCGGCCGGTATAGACGACCGTGGTGCGGGCGGGGTCGAGGCCGAGTGCGCGCTTGGCGGCGTCGGCCGGGATAAGGGCCTGCAGGCGCGTCGGCTCGTGGCCGTTGCGGACGCAGGCGAGGCGGCCGGGCGGGATGCCGAGCGCCCGGTACTTCTCCATCGTGTAGTCGGAATGGCAGATGTTGAGCAGGAAGCGGCGGCGGCCCATCAGGCGGTGGAGCCAGCGCTGCAGCGGCGGGATCTGGTCGGGCCAGGGCCGGTAGTGGTCGAACACCACGCGCTGGCCGAACAGGATCGCCATCCAGGCGACCCAGAGGTTGCGGGTGTAGACTAGGTCGGCCTGGCGGAAGGCGGGGCGCAGCACGAGGGTGAGGCCGCAGCAGAGGTGGCGGAGGGCGGCCGGTCGCAGCGGGGCCCAGGCGGGCAGGATGGCGAGGCCGGGGGGATGGGCGTCGGCGTTGGCAATGCAGGCGACGGGGAGGTGCAGCCAGGCCCGGGTGGCCAGGGGGGCCAGGGCGCGCGCGGTGGCGACGAACACCTCGGCATCCGCCTGCGGGCTCGGCAGCGGGTTCTCGAACGCGAACAGGATCTTCATCGTCGCCTGGCGGCGGTCAGTAGCGCAGCCGGATGCTGAGCCGGGTGCCGGCGGCGGGCACGGCGAAGCGGGTGGCGGCGAAGGCGGGCGGTCCGAGCAGCGTCGGCGCGTCGTTGGAGAAGCCGTAGCCCTCGGCCGGGAGGCCGAGCAGGGTGCGGTCGAAATGGTGGTTGTCGTTCTCGTCGTGATAGATGGCGAGGGCAAAGGTGCCGGGGGCGGAGACGGCGATGCAGCCCTCGGCGGAGGGGCCGGTCAGGGTCACGCGGGTCACCAGCAGCGAGCCGGCGTGCTTCAGGAAGGTTTTTGGGTCGTCGCCGTAGAGGGTGAAGGTGACGTTGCCGGCGACGCGTCGGGCGCCGGTCGCCAGGATGTGGATGCGGGGCCAGGCGGCGGTGACGACGGGTGCGTCGCAGGCGGCGGCGTGCACGGGGGCGGGTGCCGGAGCGTCGGCCCGGGCCGGGGCCGAGAGGGCGGCCGACAGCAGGAGGGCCGCCGCGAGCCGGGACGATCTCCGAAACATCTCTGGGGGCTTGCCTTCCTGGTCCATGCGCGGCCGCACCGTCCCCCGGATCGGGGCTCGGCGCAACGTTCGGGCGCAACCTTCGCCGGCCCCGGCTTTTCTATTACGGATGAAGGAGCCGAGAATGGACCAGGACCAGCGGGACAAATTGTGGTCGATGATGAAGTCGACCAAGATCGCCATGTTGACCACCGAGGATGACGGCCACCTGCGGGCGCGGCCGATGGCGGCAAGCCAGACGGAATTCGACGGCACGCTGTGGTTCTTCACGCGCGAGCACGCGCCGAAGGTGGGCGAGGTGCGGGCGGAGCATGAGGTGGGCGTCACCTATGCCGATCCAGGCTCGCAGAACTACGTGTCGTTCTCCGGCACGGCCACGGTGGTGCGCGACGGCGTGGCGATCGACGCGCATTGGAGCGAGATCCTGACCACGTGGTTCCCGAAGGGTAAGGACGACCCGGACCTGGCGCTGCTGCGGGTTGACGTGTCCGGCGCTGAATACTGGGACGCGCCGAACTCCAAGATGCTGCATGCCTACGGGTACCTGAAGGCGAAGCTCACCAGGACGCCGCCGAAGGGTGGCGACAACGAGAAGATCAGCGTCGGCTAGGTTGGAGGAGCAAGGCGGGCAGCGGCGGCTCGGCGATCGGGGCCGGCGGGGTCAGGACAGGCGGTGGCAGGACCGGGACTGCGGCGGCGGTCGGGTCCTTTTCCCCCACGACGGCGACGGGCACCAGGGCCGGCCAAGGCAGCAGGGCCGGACGGGCGTGATGGTGAGCCCAGGCGGGCATCGTGACGTTGGAGATCTGGCGCAGGCCGAGATAGAGACCGGCCTGCGCCGCGACGGCGATCGCGATGCCGATGATCCGCGGCCAGACCACGTGGGGCTGCGGCTCCGGGCGGGCGCCGCCGGGCACCCAATTGGATTTCGGCGGCGGCGGGACCCTGGGGTCGGGCTTCTCCAGCGCCGCGCGCTGCTCGGCCTTCTGCGGCTCCGGGCTCCAGCGCGGATAGAGCGGCGGCCGGGATGCGGGCGGGACCGGGCTCAGGCAGCCTTCTTCGCCAGCAGGTCGAGCGCGATCATGGTCTCGGCGATCTGCACCGCGTTCAGCGCCGCCCCCTTGCGCAGGTTGTCGGACACGCACCAGAACGCCAGGCCGTTCGGGACCGTCGGGTCGATGCGCAGCCGGCTTACATAGGTGGCGTCCTCGCCGACGCAGTCGATCGGGGTGACGTAGCCGCCATCCTCGCGGCGGTCGTGCAGGATGACGCCGGGCGCCTCGCGCAGCACCGCCCTCGCCTGCTCCAGGTCGACCGGCTCCTCGAACTCCACCACCACCGACTCCGAGTGGCCAACGAACACCGGCACCCGGACGCAGGTGGCGACGACACGGATGTCGCCGCCCATGATCTTGCGGGTCTCGACCGCCATCTTCCACTCCTCCTTGGTGAAGCCATCGTCCATGAAGCGGTCGATGTGCGGGATCACGTTGAAGGCGATTGGCCGGGTGAACTGCTCGGAGGTCGGTGGGTCGCCGACGAAGCTGCCCTTGGACTGGGTGAACAGCTCGTCCATGCCCTCCTTGCCGGCGCCGGACACCGCCTGGTAGGTCGAGACCACCACGCGCTTCACCGTGAAGAGGTCGTGCAGCGGCTTCAGCGCCACCACCATCTGGATGGTCGAGCAGTTCGGGTTGGCGACGATGCGGCGCCGGCGGGCCTTCTGCAGTGCCTCCGGGTTCACCTCGGGCACCACCAGCGGCACGTCATGGTCCATGCGGAAATGGCTGGTGTTGTCGATCACCAGGCAACCGGCGGCCGCCGCGCGGGGAGCGTGGATCGCCGAGACCGCCGCACCCGGGCTGAACAGGCCGATGTCCCAGCCGGCGAAATCGAACGTGTCGAGGTTGCGCACCTTCAGCACGCGCTTGGGCCCGAACGAGATCTCCTGACCGACCGATCGCGCCGAGGCCAGGACCGCGATGTCGTCGACGGGGAAGTCGCGCTCGGCCAGCGTCTTGATGATCTCGCGGCCGACGGCTCCGGTGGCTCCTGCGACGGCGACGCGGTAGCCCATGATCCTGGTCCTCGATGGTGGCGGGGAACGGCAGCGGGCGCTGCGGTCTGGCGAAGGGTCTGCTACCCCGGCACGGCGGTGTCGTGCAATCGATGTCGAGAGCCATGCCGGACGGCCTGGAGGTGAAACGGCGGACGGCGCGCGCGTTGGCAGTCGGGCAGTGGGGGATGACGCGGCATGGTGGATGCTCCAGGCGAACCCGGACAGCCGCCGCGCTGGGTCGCGACCGGCAAGGACGGGGTCGGCCGCAGCCTGAGCGACGACGCCCGGGTCTGGTTCACGCTGGGCCGCGGCATCCTGAACGAGATCGCCTATCCCCGGATCGAGCAGACGGCGGTGCGCGACTTCGGCCTGATCGTGACCGACGGGGCCGGGCTGTTCGCCGAGGAGCGCCGCGACTGCGACGCCGAGACCGTCTCGGCGGCGCCCGGCGTGCCGGCCTATCACATCACCGGCACTCACCAGGGCGGGCTGTTCCGGCTGCACAAGCGGCTGATCGTCGACCCGCGGCGGCCGGCGGTGCTGCTGCGGGTGCGGGTCGAGGACCTGCGCGGCGATCGGGACGGGCTGGCGTCGCTGCACGGGCTGGCGCCGCCGCACGGGCTGGCGCCGCTGCGCGTGCATGCGCTGCTGGCGCCGCATCTGGTGAACGCCGGCGGCACCGGAACCGCCTGGATCGGCGACTACAAGGGCCAGGAGATGCTGTTCGCCGACGCGCAGGGCACCGCGGTGGCGATGGCCGCCGGGTGCGGCTGGCGCGCGCGCTCGGCCGGCTACGCCGGGATCAGCGACGGCTGGCAGGACCTGTCGCGGCACGGGGAGATGCGGTGGCAGTACGAGCGGGCGCTGAACGGCACCGTGGCGCTGACCGGCGAGCTCGACCTGCGGGACGCGGCGGACGGCTTCGTGGTGTGCCTGGCGTTCGGCCGGATCTGGACAGAGGCGGCGATGCGCGCCCGCGCCAGCCTGCTGGACCGGTTCGAGGAGCTCGAGGCCGGCTACGTCGCCGGCTGGAGCGGCTGGCTGGACCACCTGCCGGAGAGCCCGTTTCCGATGCTGCGCACCAGCCTGATGGTGCTGCGCAGCCACGAATGCCCGTCGATACCGGGGGCGCGGATCGGCAGCCTGGGCGTACCGTGGGCGGCGCTGCAGAGCAGCGACGAGCCTTCCGCCTGCCATCTGGTGCGGCCGCGCGACGTGGTGGCCGGGGCCGTGGCGCTGCTGGCGGCGGGCGACCCGGACGGGCTCGGGCCGGCGCTGTCCTACCTGCAGACGGTGCAGGAGGCGGACGGGCACTGGCCGAAGAACTTCTGGCTCGACGGCATGACCGCCTGGCAGGGGCTGCAACTGGACGAGACCGCGCACCCGGTACTGCTGGCCGACCTCGCCTGGCGCGGCGGATGGCTCGACGCGGCGGCGACGGCGCGGGTCTGGCCGATGGTGCGAGCGGCGGCGCTGGCGCTGGTGCGGCACCATCCGCTGGCCGGGCAGGACCGCTGGGGGCGTGACGACGGGCCGCGGTTGGGTACGTTGGGCGCCGTGATCGCGGCGCTGCTGGCAGCGGCCGGGTGGGCCGGGCGCGCCGGCGAGCCGGAGCTGGACCAGTTCCTGGGCGATACCGCCGACTGCCTCCAGGAGCTGCTGGGGCAGGTGCTGGACGAGGCGGAATCAGGAGCGGAGGTCGAGCCCGATCCCGACATCGTCTCGCTGGTGCGCTTCGGCGTGCTGGAGCCGGACGACGTCCGCGTGCGGCGGGTGCTGGCGGCGGTCGATGCCGGGCTGCGCACGGCTATGCCCGGCGGTCCCGCCTGGTGCGCGCGCGGCGAGGCCGGCCTGGCGCCGCGACCAGTGCTGGCGCTGGAGCGGGCGATGCTGGCGGTGGCGGCGGGCGAGCCCGCGGAGGCGCGGGCGCTGCTGCGGGCAGCGGAGGCCTGTGCCGGGGTCGGCGGCATGCTGCCCGAGCGAGCCGATGGGCCGGACGGGCGCGGCGGCACCGTGATGCCGCACCTGTGGACCCATGCCGAGCACGTCATCCTGCTGCGCTCGGTCGCGGACGGGGCGCCGTTCGACCGGCCGCCGCAGCCCGCGGGCCGCTACGGCGGCGGGCGGGCGGCCCGGGTCGCACGCTGGCGCCACGACGGCGAGCTGCGGGAGATGCCGCGGGGGCGGCCGCTGCGCATCGAGCTGCCGGTGGCGGCCGACCTGCACTGGAGCAGCGACGGCTGGGCGGTGGTGCAGGACACGCCGGTGGCGCAGGCGGGGCCGGGACTGTTCGTGGCCGAGCTGCCGACCGCGGCGTTGGCGCCGGGCAGCGACGTGGTGTTCACCTGGCGCGAACGCGGCAGCGGCGCCTGGCTCGGCGTCGACCACCACGTCACGGTTCGTTGAGCCGGCGACGAACCGCCCCGGGCCGGGCGAGTTGAAGCGGGGCCGGGGAGCGCTCCGGCCACCCTGCAGGAGCGATCATGGACCCGAAGCAAGTCGTCTCGTCCGACCCGCAGCCGCGCCAGAAGCTGGCCGCGTCGGCCAGCGCCAAGGCGCCGCCCTGCACGCTGATCATCTTCGGCGCGCATGGCGACCTGACCAAGCGGCTGCTCACCCCCGCACTCTACAACCTGGTCGGCGCCGGGCTGCTCGACGACGGCTTCAAGGTGATCGGCGTCGACCGGGTGGACGGCTCGGACGAGAGCTGGCGGGACGAGCTCGGCCAGACCATGCAGGAGTTCACGAAGGACCCGGACGCGGAGTTCTACACGCCCGAGATCAACCAGGACTGGTGGAAGAGCCTGTCCGGCCGGATGCATTATTATAAGGCCGACTTCACCGACATCGGCCAGCTGGAGGGGCTGAAGGCCCACGTCTCGGGCAACGTGCTGTTCTACATGGCGGTGGCGTCCCGGTTCTTCGCTACGGTGGTCGAGAACATCGGCAAGGCCGGAATGACGAAGGAGGAGGACGGCGCGTTCCGCCGGGTGGTGGTCGAGAAGCCGTTCGGCTCCGACCTGGTGAGCGCGCAGGAGCTGAACGCGCGGTTGCTGGCGGTGCTGGACGAGACGCAGATCTACCGGATCGACCATTTTCTCGGCAAGGAGACCGTGCAGAACATCCTGGCGATGCGCTTCGGCAACGGCATCTTCGAGCCGCTCTGGCGCCGCGAATACGTGGACCACGTGCAGATCACCGCCTGCGAGACCGTGGGCGTCGAGGGGCGCGGCGCGTTCTACGAGCCGACCGGGGCGCTGCGCGACATGATCCCGAACCACCTGTTCCAGCTGCTGTCGATGGTGGCGATGGAGCCGCCGAACTCCTTTTCGGCCGAGACCGTGCGGACGGCCAAGGAGCAGCTGTTCGAGGCGGTGCAGCCGGTGCGGCCGGAGAATGCGATCCGCGGCCAGTACACCGCCGGCAGCGTGCAGGGCCGCGAGGTGCAGGCCTATCGCGACAGCCCGGGCGTGGCCCACGACAGCGTGACCGAGACCTACGTGGCGCTGAAGCTCGAGATCGAGAACTGGCGCTGGTCCGGGGTGCCGTTCTACATGCGCACCGGCAAGTCGCTGACCGGGCGGCTCACCGAGGTGGTGGTGCATTTCCGCCAGGCGCCGCTCGCGGTCTTTGCCGACACGCCGATCGACAAGCTGGCGCCCAACAACCTCACGCTGAACATCCAGCCGCGGCAGGGCATCACGCTAGGGCTCAGCGCCAAGATCCCGGGACCGAAGATGGACCTGGGCGCGGTCCAGATGAGCTTCCGCTACGAGGACGCGTTCAGCCTGACGCCCAACGTCGGCTACGAGACACTGCTGTACGACGTGCTGATCGGCGATGCCACGCTGTTCCAGCGCGCCGACAACATCGAGGCGGCCTGGCGCGTGGTCGATCCGGCGCTGAAGGCATGGGCGGCGGACGCGTCGGGTCCGGAGCCCTATGCGGCCGGCACGGCGGGACCGGCCGGCGCCGACGCGCTGCTCAAGCGCGACGGGCGGCAATGGATGCCGCTCGACCGCGACGACGGCTAGAGGATGATCCGATCGCTTAGGCTCACGGATCATCCTCTAGCTTGTTGTCTTGACGAGCATCTTTATCCGATCGAACGAGTCCGTTCGATCGGATGATGCTCTAGCTTCGCCTTCACTCAGCCTGGCCGCAGCCGCTTCAGCAGCGCCGAAAGGCGATGCCGGCGCAGCTCGCGGCGGGCGCGAGCGCCGGTCGCCATGTAGTTGAGCTGGATCGCGTAGCGGCGCCCGACGAAGGGCCTATGGCCGTGATAGGCGTCGGAGCCGTTCGGGAACACCAGCAGAGTGCCATCCACCGGCGGCACCTCGACGGCGTAGTTCTCGAGGTCGTTCGGGCCGCGCAGCAGGCGCAGGCAGCCGTCCTGGCCAGCCCAGTCGGCGCCGGTCGGGTTCAGGTAGAGCAGCACGGTGACCAGCTTGGCGGTCGAGTCGCGGTGGATCTGGCCGTCCCTCGCGCGGGTCCGGCCGCGCAGCGTGAGCATGGTCCGGCTGCCGGCGAGGTCGAGTCCGAACCGGCGGGCCACCGCGTCGCGCAGGCGGGAGCCCTCCAGCTCGTCGACCAGGGCGCGGGCGGCGGCACCGAGGCGCAGCGCCGAGGGCGGGTAGGAACCACCGCCGCCGATCGCGGGCAGGTCAGCCACCACGGCGGCGAGCCGGGTGGAGGGCACGAAGTGGCGGACGACAAGGTGCGGGAACGGGTTGGCGGCAGCGGGCTCGCGGTCGAAGGCGGCATAGTCGAGCGCTTCGGCGGCGGAACCGGTCGGGGCGAGGTTGTCTGGCATGGGGCGCTGTCCGCGACGGGGCTGGCCTACCTAGAACCGGGACCGGGTGCGGGCAAGCAAGACGGCCGCGGCGCGACGGCTCGATCAGCCGCGCTGCGGATGGTCGGGATGCAGGATAGTGCTGGTGGAGAGGAACTGGGCACAGCCGATCTGTCCGTCGCAGCAGGGAAGCGGCGCGTCGGCAAGGACCCGGCGGCGCTCCTCGCCCGGTACGTAGGCGACGTGGGACAGCGTCGAGCGGCCCTCGCAGGTGAAGTGCGGCGTCTCGACAGTCATGCGCAGTTCCGAGGCGTGTGCCGCGAAACCGGTCAGCGCCAGCATCGTCGAGACTGCCAGGATCGTTCTCATGCCGCGCATCCTCCGTCCTTCATCATCAAGCCGTCTCAGGATCAATGGACAACGCGCTGGAATGGTTACATCGCTCGCGTTTCGTTGAACTCATGACGGAATGAAACGGTTTGGATCCGGTTGGGACAGGCCGGTTCAATGTCGCGCTGCAGCATAAACCATTGATCAAGCAAGTGGTGCGTTCTATCTGACGACCGATGTCCACCACGCTGCACGCACCCCGGGATACCGTCCGTCCGTCTCCGGACGACGCGCCGCAGGCGGAGCCCTGTCGGCCCGTGGGACCGCTGGCCGCCTACCGGCAGCGGGTGCAGCTGGGGCTTCTGGCGGCGGACCCGGGGCAGCTCCGCGCCGCCGTCCGCCTCGACGTGCTGCACCAGGCGTTGTCGCGGCAGGCGGCGCCGGCTCGGTTCGGGTTGCGCCGGCTGTTCGGCCGCGGCGCGCGCACGCCGCCACCCCGGGGGGTCTATCTCGTCGGCCAGGTCGGGCGCGGCAAGTCGATGCTCATGGACCTTTTCTTCGAGCAGGCGCCGGTGGCGACGAAGCGGCGCATCCACTTCCACCGCTTCATGCAGGACACCCACGCGCGCATCCACGCGATGAAGCGGGCCGATCCCAGGCTGGCCGACCCGATCCCGCCGCTGGCCGACGCCGTCGCCGCGGACGCCACCCTGCTCTGCCTCGACGAGTTCCAGGTGAACGACATCGCCGACGCGATGATCCTGGGCCGGCTGTTCGACGCGCTGTTCGCGCGCGGCGTCGTGGTGGTGGCCACGTCCAACACGGCGCCGGAGGACCTGTTCCAGAACCGCCCCGGCGCCGACGCCTTCCGGCCGTTCATCGCCCGGATCCGGCGCGAGCTCGACACCGTGCTGCTGGACAGCCCCCGGGACTATCGCCGCGGCGGCGTGCGCGGGCTGCCGACCTGGCATGCGCCAGCCGACCGGCGCGCCGAGCAGGCGCTCGACGAGGCGTTCGCGCGACTGTCCGGCGGCATCGAGCCGCACGCGGAGACGCTGGAGGTGATGGGACGCACGCTGCCGGTGCCCATGGCTGGGCCGCAGGTGGCGCGGTTCGACTTCGAGGCGCTGTGCGACCGGGCGCTGGGGGCGGGCGACTACCTGGCATTGGCGCGGCGGTTCCCGGCGCTCATCCTGGACGGCATCCCGCGGCTGGGGCCGGAGAACTTCGACCTGGCGCGCCGCTTCATCGTGCTGGTGGACGCACTCTACGAAGCGCGGGTGAAGCTGATCGCGTCCGCCGCCGACCAGCCGGACCACATCTACGAGCGCGGCGAGGGCGCGGTCGCGTTCGAGCGCACCGCGTCGCGGCTGGAGGAGATGCAGGGCCAGGCGTACCTCGCACTTCCGCACCTGCGGTGATTGCACCTTCGCGGCCTTGCGGGGCGGCGGCGGAAGGACTAGCACAACGCGCCTTTCGGCGGGTTCGGGTCCGGTGGATCCCGCCGCCGCACCCGTCTTCCGACCCCCTCCAGGACCTGGAAACCGCATGGCTCGCAAGAAGATCGCCCTCGTCGGCGCCGGCAACATCGGCGGCACGCTCGCCCACCTGATCGGCCTGAAGGAGCTGGCCGACGTCGTCATGTTCGACGTGTTCGGCGGCGTTGCCTCCGGCAAGGCGCTGGACATCGCGCAGTCATCGCCGGTGGACGGGTTCGACTGCGCGCTCAGCGGCGGCTCCGACTACGCGGCGATCGCCGGTTCGGACGTGGTGATCGTCACCGCCGGCTTCCCGCGCAAGCCCGGCATGTCGCGCGACGACCTGCTGGCCAAGAACGCCGAGGTCATCGAGACCGTGGCCGACGGCATCAAGGCGCACGCGCCGGGCGCCTTCGTGATCGTCATCACCAACCCGCTCGACGTCATGGTCTCGGTGCTTCAGGAGCGGTCCGGCCTGCCGCCGGCGATGGTGGTCGGCATGGCGGGCGTGCTGGACAGCGCGCGGTTCCGGCTGTTCCTGGCGGAGGAGTTCAAGGTCTCGGTCGAGGACGTCACCGCCTTCGTCCTGGGCGGCCACGGCGACACCATGGTGCCGCTGATCCGCTATTCGACGGTGGCGGGCGTGCCGGTGACCGACCTCATCAAGATGGGCTGGACCACGCAGGAGCGGATCGACGCGATCTGCACCCGCACCGCCAACGGCGGCGGCGAGATCGTGAAGCTGCTCGGCACCGGCTCGGCGTTCTATGCGCCGGCCGCCTCGGCGGTGGCGATGGCCGAGAGCTTCCTCAAGGACAAGAAGCGCGTGCTGCCCTGCGCGGTGAGGCTCGACGGCCAGTATGGCCAGAGCGACTTCTATGTCGGCGTGCCGGTGGTGATCGGCGCCGGCGGTGCCGAGCGCGTGCTGGAGGTCGAGTTCACGGCGGAAGAGAAGGCGGCGTTCGAGACCTCGTGCAACGCCGTGAAGAAGCTGCTGGCGGACTTCCGCGCGATCGAGCGCTAGCGGACGGCAGCTCCCGGCGCCATGGCACGGGCCTTGCGTCGTCGAGGTCGTTAACCGCCGCTTCACCGCGGCCGTGCCATCCGGCGGATGACGTGTCCCGCCATGCGTCCGGCACATCCCAGGGCCCGACCGCCGCTTGCGTCCCTCCCGCGGCCGGGTCGCCATCTGACTGCGGGGACGAGAGGAGAACACCATGGCGGGCGTCGATCTACTGGCCACGGCCTTCAGCGGCGGCAACGCGGCCTTTCTCGCCGACCTCTATGCCCGTTGGGTGGCCGATCCCGCCACGGTCGATCCGAGCTTTGCCGAGCTGTTCGTGGCCCTCGACGAGGAGGCCGTCGCGGTGTTGCAGGACGCCTCCGGCGCGTCCTGGGCGCCGCGGCAGTTCGAGGTCGAGCGTCCCGAGCCCTTGCCGACCGCCACGCCGGCCGGCAAGGGCGATGCGAAGGCGGCCAAGCCGGCCCCCGCCGCCGCCGCCGCGGCCCCCTCGGTCGCGCAGGTCCGGGCCAGCGCCGACGACAGCCTGCGCGCGATGCAGCTGGTGCGCGCCTACCGCGTGCGCGGTCACCTGGAGGCGCGGCTCGACCCGCTCGGGCTGCAGGTGCCCAAGTCGCATGCCGACCTCGATCCCGCGACCTACGGCTTCGGGCCGGACGACCGGGACCGGCCGATCTATCTCGGCCGCGCGCTTCAGGTGCTGCTGGGCGTCGAGGTGGCGCCGGTGCGCGACATCATCGCCGCCGTGCGCGCCGCCTATTGCGGGCCGATCGGCGCCGAGTTCATGCACATCCAGGATCCGGCGCAGCGCGAGTGGATCCAGGGCCGGATCGAAGGGCAGAGCTGGCGGACCTCGTTCCAGGCGCCGCAGCGGCAGGCGATCCTGCACCAGCTCGACGAGGCGGAGGGCTTCGAGGCGTTCTGCCAGAAGCGCTATGTCGGCACCAAGCGCTTCGGGCTGGAGGGCGGCGAGGTGGCGATCCCGGCGCTGCACGCCATCATCGCGCAGGCGGCGCATGACGGAGTCGCCTCGGTCGCGATCGGCATGCCGCATCGCGGCCGCCTCAACACGCTCGTGAACGTGGTTCGCAAGCCCTACACCGCGGTATTCAGCGAGTTCGGCGGCGCCAGCTTCAAGCCGGACGACGTGCAGGGCTCGGGCGACGTCAAGTACCATCTCGGCACCTCGACCGACATCGAGCTGGAGGGCCGAAAGGTCCACGTTTCGCTGCAACCGAACCCGTCGCACCTGGAGGCGGTCGATCCGGTCGTGGTCGGTAAGGTCCGCGCGGCGCAGGACATGGGCGGCGACACGCGCGAGCGGCACTCGGCGCTGGCCATCCTGATGCACGGTGACGCCGCCTTCGCCGGCCAGGGCCTCGTATACGAGACCATGGCGATGAGCCAGCTGATCGGCTACCGCACCGGCGGCACCATCCACCTCATCGTCAACAACCAGATCGGGTTCACCACCGTCTCGGCGCATGCCTATTCGGGGCTGTACTGCACCGACATCGCCAAGGCGGTGCAGTCGCCGATCCTGCACGTGAACGGCGACGAGCCGGAGGCGGTGGTGTTCTGCGCGCGGCTGTGCGCCGAGTTCCGGCAGCGCTTCGCCGCCGACATCGTGCTCGACATCGTCTGCTACCGCCGGCACGGCCACAACGAGAGCGACGAGCCGGCCTTCACCCAGCCGACCATGTACAAGGCGATCCGGGCGCGGCCGACCACGCGCACGCTCTACGCCGAGCGGCTGGTGCGGGAGGGTGCGCTGTCGGAGGCGGACGCGAAGTCGGGCTGGGACGGGTTCCAGGCGCATCTGGAGGACGCCTATCGGGCGGCGCAGTCCTACCGGCCGAACAAGGCGGACTGGCTCGAAGGCATCTGGTCCGGCATGAAGCGGCCGGTCGAGACGTTCGGCGCCTCCGACGAGGCGACCGGGCTGCCGCTCGACACGCTGCGCGAGGTCGGGCGGGCGCTCGGCACGGTGCCGGGCGATTTCGCGGCCAACCCCAAGATCAGCCGCCAGCTCGAGGGCAAGCTGGCGATGTTCGAGAGCGGCGAGGGCATCGACTGGGCGACCGGCGAGGCGCTGGGCTTTGGCACCCTGTTGCTGGAGGGCAACCGGGTGCGGCTGTCCGGCGAGGACTGCCAGCGCGGCACCTTCAGCCAGCGCCACGCGGTGCTGATCGACCAGACCAACCAGAACGAGTACGTGCCGCTCAACAACATCCGTGGCCAGGATGCCGGCGGCCAGGCGGCGATCGAGGTCTACAACTCGCTGCTGTCGGAGTTCGGGGTGCTGGGCTTCGAGTATGGCTACAGCCTGGCCGACCCGAAGACGCTGGTGCTGTGGGAGGCGCAGTTCGGCGACTTCGCCAATGGCGCCCAGGTCATCATCGACCAGTTCATCGCGTCGGGCGAGACCAAGTGGCTGCGCATGTCGGGCCTGGTCATGCTGCTGCCGCACGGCTACGAGGGCCAGGGGCCGGAGCATTCCTCGGCGCGGCTGGAGCGCTACCTGCAGCTCTGCGCCGAGAACAACATGCAGGTCTGCAACATCACCACGCCGGCGAACTACTGCCATGCGCTGCGCCGGCAGATGCGCCGCTCCTATCGCAAGCCGCTGGTGGTGATGACGCCGAAGTCCCTGCTGCGCCACAAGCTGGCGGTGAGCCCGCTGTCGGAGATGGGGCCGGGCACCCGCTTCCTGCCGGTGATCGGGGAGGTCGACGCGATCGGCGCCGACGAGGCGGTGCGTCGCGTCGTGATCTGTTCGGGCAAGGTCTATTACGACCTGCTGGCGGAGCGGCGCGAGCGCCAGCTGCAGGACGTGGCCATCCTGCGCATGGAGCAGATCTACCCGTTCCCAGAGGAGGAACTGGCGCGGGCGCTCAGCCCCTACGGCGACGCCGAGATCGTGTGGTGCCAGGAGGAGCCGGAGAACGCCGGCGGCTGGAGCTTCGTCGACCGCCGCATCGAGGCGGTGCTGCGGCGGATCGGCCGGCGCTCCGACCGCCCGACCTATGTCGGACGGATCGCGTCGGCGAGTCCGGCCACGGGGCTGGCCCGCACCCACGCCACCGAGCAGGCGCTGCTGGTTCGCCAGGCGCTCGGCGTCGAGGCCGTGGCCCCGGCCGGCGTCGGCCTGACGCCCGCCCCCGGCGAGAAGGCGGCCTGACCCTGGTCACCACCGGCCGCCGCGATTAGAACCTGATCCCGTAGCGCGAGGACGTCGTTCGCCTGGCTCCGGCCCGGCGGCCGGCGGACCACGCCGCGCCGCGGACAAGAGAGAGACCGAGGAAGCCGATGTCTGCCGAGATCAAGGTTCCGACGCTGGGCGAGAGCGTCAGCAGTGCGACGATCGCCCGCTGGTTGAAGCAGCCCGGGGATAGCGTGTCGGCCGACGAGCCGGTGGTCGAGCTCGAGACCGACAAGGTCAGCGTCGAGGTCGCGAGCCCCGAGGCCGGCGTGCTGGGGCCGCACGAGGTGGAAGAGGGCGCCGAGGTCGAGGTCGGCGCGCTGCTGTCGGTGGTCGAGGCCGGCACCGGCACGGCGCCGAAGCCGGCCGCCCCTGCCCCTGCCCCTGCCCCGGCAGCCACAGCTCCGGCGCCCGCAGCCCCAGCAGCCGTCGTGGCCCCGACTGGCGGCATCCAGGAGCCGAAGCCGACCGCGGGACCGCTGGCGCGTCCGGCGACGCCGCCCGCCGACATCGCCCGCGAGGGTCATGCGCCGCTGCCGGCGGCGCAGAAGATGATGACCGAGCAGCGCGTCAGCGCCCAGGCGATCGGCAGCGGTACCGGCAAGGACGGGCGCGTCACCAAGGGCGACGTCATGGCGTTCCTGGAGCGGCCGACGGAGCCGGCGGCCAAGCCCGCTCCGGCCAAGGCTCCGGCCCGCACCGACGACCCGCGCGAGGAGCGGGTGCGGATGACCCGGCTGCGCAAGACCATCGCAAGCCGGCTCAAGGACGCGCAGAACACCGCGGCGATCCTGACGACCTTCAACGAGGTCGACATGTCGGCGGCGATGAAGATGCGCGCCGACTACAAGGACGCGTTCGAGAAGAAGCACGCCGGCGCCCGGCTCGGCTTCATGTCGATCTTCGTGCGCGCCTGCGTCACCGCGCTGAAGGAGTTCCCCGCCGTCAACGCCGAGATCGACGGCGACGACATCGTCTACCGCAACTTCGTGCACATGGGCATCGCCGTCGGCGGTCCGAGCGGGCTGGTGGTCCCGGTGCTGCGCGACGCCGACCGCATGGGCTTCGCCGAGATCGAGCGGTCGATCGCGGGATACGGCCGCCGGGCCCGCGACGGCCAGCTCAAGATCGACGAGCTCGTCGGCGGCACCTTCTCGATCACCAACGGCGGCATCTACGGCTCGCTGATGTCGACGCCGATCCTGAACCCGCCGCAATCGGCAATCCTGGGCATGCACAAGATCCAGGACCGCCCGATCGCCGTCGGCGGCCAGGTGGTGATCCGGCCGATGATGTACGTGGCGCTGTCGTACGACCACCGCGTCATCGACGGCAAGGAGGCGGTGAGCTTCCTGGTCCGGGTGAAGGACGCCATCGAGGATCCGCGCCGGCTGCTGCTGGATCTCTGAGACCGCGACAGGACTGGACGCCATGATCGACATCAAGGTCCCGACGCTGGGCGAGAGCGTCACCACGGCCACCGTCTCACGGTGGATCAAGCAGCCGGGCGAGGCGGTGGCCGCGGACGAGGCCGTCGTCGAGCTGGAGACCGACAAGGTCAGCGTCGAGGTGTCGGCGCCGGTCGCCGGCGTGCTGGGCGCGCATGCCGTCGCCGAGGGGACCGAGGTCGAGGTCGGCGCGCTGTTGACCAGCATCGGCGATGCGAGCGAGGCCACCGCCACGCCGCCCACCGCGTCGAGCTACCTGCCGCAGCCGGAGACCGCGTCGCCGGGCGACAGCGTGGTGGCCGAGCAGCCCTCCTCGTCGGGCACCGCGGCCAAGCCCGCCCCGCCCGCGCCCACCGCGGCGCCGGCGGCACCCGCCGCCGAGGTTGGCGAGACCGACTACGACCTCATCGTCATCGGCGCCGGCCCCGGCGGCTACGTGTGCGCGATCCGCGCTGCCCAGCTCGGCCTGCGGGTCGCCTGCGTCGAGAAGCGGGCGACGCTGGGCGGCACCTGCCTCAACATCGGCTGCATCCCGTCGAAGGCGCTGCTGCAGAGCTCGGAGAGCTTCCACGAAGTGCGCGAGGGCTTCGCGACGCACGGCATCATGGTCGGCGAGGTGACGCTCGATCTCGCCCGGATGCATGCGCGCAAGAACGAGGTGGTCGACGCCAACACCAAGGGCATCGAGTTCCTGTTCAAGAAGAACAACGTCGCCTGGCTGAAGGGGCTTGGCCGGATCACCGCGGCGAATACGGTCGAGGTCGACGGCAAGGCGTTCCGCGCGAAGTCGATCGTCATCGCCACCGGCAGCGACACCGTCTCGCTGCCCGGCGTCGCCATCGACGAGAAGCGCATCGTCAGCTCGACCGGCGCGCTGGAGCTGGACCAGGTGCCGAAGCGCCTTCTGGTGATCGGCGGCGGCGTCATCGGGCTGGAGCTCGGCAGCGTCTGGAAGCGGCTGGGTGCGGAGGTCACCGTGGTCGAGTTCCTGGACCGGCTGGTGCCCGGCATCGACGGCGAGGTGGCCAAGACATTCGAGCGCGTGCTGTCCAAGCAGGGCATGGTCTTCAAGCTCGGCCACAAGGTGACCAAGGTGGAGGTCGGTGAGGCCGGCGCCGTCGTCACCATCGAGAAGGCCAAGGGCGGCGAGCCCGAGACGCTGGAGGCGGACATCGTGCTGGTGGCGATCGGCCGCCGCGCGGTCACCGACGGGCTGGGCCTGGCCGAGGCGGGCGTTGCCACCGACGAGCGCGGGCGGGTGGTCACCGACGGGCACTTCGCCACCAACGTGCCGGGCGTCTACGCCATCGGCGACGTCATCGTCGGGCCGATGCTGGCGCACAAGGCCGAGGACGAGGGCGTGGCGCTGGCCGAGATGCTGGTCGGCCAGGCCGGGCACGTGAATTACGGCGTGATCCCGGGCGTGGTCTATACCTGGCCGGAGGTGGCCGGCGTCGGCAAGATCGAGGAGGAGCTGAAGGCCGAGGGCGTCGCCTACAAGGTCGGCAAGTTCCCGTTCAGCGCCAACGGCCGCGCCCGCGCGATGAACGCCACCGACGGGTTCGTGAAGATCCTGGCCGACAAGAAGACCGATCGGCTGCTCGGCGCGCACATCGTCGGACCCGATGCTGGCACGCTGATCGCCGAGCTGGCGACGGCGATGGAGTTCGGCGCCTCGGCCGAGGACGTGGCGCGGATCTGCCACGCGCACCCGACGCTGAACGAGGCCGTGAAGGAAGCGGCCCTTGCCGCAGATGGGCGGGCGCTGCACGTCTAGAAGAAGGCCAGGGCTCTGCCCCTGGATCCCGCCAAAGGCTCGCCTTTGGAAACCACTCTAGAGATCGGGTCCTAGGGCCGCCGGCCCTAGCGGGGTCCAGGGGCAGAGCCCCTGGCCTTCCTTCCGGGGGTTCCATGCTGGCGCTGACCCTGGGCGACCCTTCCGGCATCGGCCCCGAGATCACCGAGGCGGCCTGGCGCCTGCTGCGGCACTCGGAGCTGCGTTTCGTCCTGATGGGGCCAGGGGCGACGGTGGGCTCGCTGGCCGAGGCGCGCCGGGTGTTCCCCGAACGGCTGCCCGTGCTGGCGGCGACGCCGCTGTCTGTGGCGGTGGTGCCAGGACGGCCCGACCCGGCCAACGCGCCCGCCATCCTCGGCAGCATCGACGCGGCGGTGCGACTGGCGCGCGCGGGCGAGGTGGACGGAATCGTCACCAACCCGATCGCCAAGTCGGTGCTGAAGGCGGCGGGCTTCGCTCATCCCGGCCACACCGAGTACCTCGCGGCGCTGTGCGGTCAGCCAGGCCGGGAGGTGATGATGCTGGCGGGCCCCAGCCTGCGGGTGGTGCCGGTGACCATCCACGTCTCGCTGCGCCGGGCGCTCGACACGCTGTCCACCGACGAGATCGTGCGGGTGGCGCTGACCACGGCCGCCGCGCTCCGTCGGGATTTCGGCATCGCCACGCCGCGGCTGGCGGTAGCCGGGCTCAACCCGCATGCCGGCGAGGCCGGCCATATGGGGGACGAGGAGCGCACGCTCATCGTGCCGGCGATCGAGCGGCTGCGCGCGCACGGGCTCGACGTGGTGGGGCCGATGCCGCCCGACACGATGTTCACGGCGCCGGCGCGAGCGCGCTACGATGCGGCGATCTGCATGTATCACGACCAGGCGCTGATCCCGCTGAAGACGCTCGACATGGCCCACGGCGTCAACGTGACGCTGGGGCTGGACCTGGTTCGGACGTCGCCGGACCACGGCACCGCGTTCGACATCGCGGGCCAGGGCGCGGCCGATCCGACCAGCCTGGTGGCGGCGATCGAGATGGCCGCCCGCATCGCCCGCATCCGGAGGCCGTCATGCGCGTGATCAGGCTGGGCGTGAACATCGACCACGTCGCCACGGTGCGCAACGCCCGCGGCGGCTCGCACCCGGACCCGCTGGACGCGGCGCTGGCGGCGGTGGCGGCCGGCGCCGACGGCATCACGCTGCACCTCCGCGAGGACCGCCGCCACATCCGGGACGACGACCTGGCCCGCATCCGTGCCGGGGTGGCGGCGCCGATCAATTTGGAGATGGCGGCGACGGCGGAGATGCTGGCGATCGCCCGCGCCGCACGGCCGCATGCGGCCTGCATCGTGCCGGAGCGGCGGGCTGAGGTGACCACCGAAGGCGGCCTCGACGCCGCGGGCCAGCAGGAGAAGCTGGCGCCGATCGTGGCCGGGCTGCGGGAGGCCGGCATCCGGGTGTCGCTGTTCATCGACCCCGCGCCGGAGCAGATCGCCGCCGCGGTGCGGCTCGGCGTGCCGGTGGTGGAGCTGCATACCGGCGCCTATGCCGAGGGGCATCCCGGCGAGCTGGAGCGGCTGCGCGCCGGCGCCGCGCTGGCGGCCGCGTCCGGGCTGGAGGTGCATGCCGGGCACGGCCTCACCTATGGCAACGTGGGCGCCGTCGCCGCCATCCCGGAGGTGGCGGAGCTGAACATCGGTCATTTCCTGATGGGGCAGGCGATCCTGGACGGGCTGCCGGCCGTTGTACGGCGGATGCGGGCGTCGATCGACGCCGCCTGACCTCGGAGAGCCTTCATGGAGCACGTGCGCCTCGGCCGGACCGGCCTCAAGGTCTCTCGCCTCTGCCTCGGCTGCATGACCTATGGCGAACCCGATCGTGGCGACCACAAATGGACGCTGGGCGAGGAGGCGAGCCGGCCGTTCATCCGGGCCGCACTCGAGGCCGGCATCAACTTCTTCGACACCGCCAACGTGTATTCGGCGGGCTCCAGCGAGGAGATCGTCGGCCGGGCGCTGCACGATTTCGCCCGCCGCGACGAGATCGTGCTGGCGACCAAGGTGTGCAGCCCGATGCGTCCGGACCCCAACGGGCGTGGGTTGTCGCGCAAGGCGATCATGACCGAGATCGACGCCAGCCTGCGCCGGCTCGGCACCGACTACGTGGACCTCTACCAGATCCACCGCTTCGATCCGCAGACGCCGATCGAGGAGACGCTGGAGGCGCTGGACGACGTGGTGCGCGCGGGCAAGGCGCTCTATGTCGGCGCCTCGTCGATGTATGCGTGGCAGTTCGCAAAGGCGCTCTACCTCGCGCGGGAGAACGGCTGGGCGCGGTTCGTGTCGATGCAGAACCACGTCAACCTGATCTACCGCGAGGAGGAGCGCGAGATGCTAGGGCTCTGCGCCGAGGAGGGGGTCGGCGTGATCCCATGGAGCCCGCTCGCCCGCGGCCGGCTGGCGCGGCCGAGCGGCGCCGGCGGCACCGACCGCGCCCGCACCGACGCGTTCCAGGCCAAGCTGTACGACGCGACGCAGGAGGCGGACGTGCGCGTGATCGACGCGGTGGGGGCGGTGGCCGAGGAGCTGGGCGCCAGCCGGGCGGCGGTGGCGCTGGCCTGGCTGCTGACCCGGCCGGCGGTGGCGTCGCCGATCATCGGCGCGTCGAAGCCGCACCATCTGGACGAGGCGCTGGCGGCGCTGGAGCTCACCCTGGCGCCGGAGCACCTCCGGCGGCTGGAGGCCGACTACGTGCCGCACGCCGTCGCCGGGTTCTGATTCCGCCGCCGTCCGCCTGCCGGCATGGCGGTCCTCTTCACCGCCGACACGCATTTCGGCCATGGCGGCGCACGCGGCCTGTATCGCCGGCCGTTCGCCAGCACCGCGGAGATGGATGCGGCGATGGTGGCGGGCTGGAACGGCTGCGTCGGCCCCGAGGACGAGATCTGGCACCTGGGCGATTTCGCGGTGGGGCCAAGTCCGGATCGGGTCGCAGCGCTGCTGGATCGGCTGGCCGGCATCAAGCACCTGGTTACCGGCAACAATGATCCGGAAGCGGTGCGCAGGCTGCCCGGCTGGCGCAGCGTGCAGGCCTATGCGGAGCTGATGCTAGACGGCACCGGGCTCGTGCTGTGCCACTATCCGTTCCGGAGCTGGCGCAACATGCACCGGGGCTGGCTCAACCTGCACGGCCACTCGCACGGCCGGCTGGCTCGCATGACACGACAGCACGATGTCGGCGTCGATGGCCGGGCGTTCCGGCCGGTCACCCTGCCCGGCTTGTTACGGTCTCCGACCGTAAAGGCGATGAGGGTCGCTAAGTTGTGATTTCAGGTACTGCGGTTTTCGCCTTCCGGCAGAACCGGGGAGCGATAGCCTCCTTGCACTTCGCGCAAGGCCGGTGGCCGGGACGTCGGCCTTTCCGGGCTCGCCGCCTGCATCGCCGATTTCGGTTTCGACGCGATCGTTCTGGTCCGAGACGGGAGGTTTCGGCCGCGCAACCCGAGACGATCGACGTGATCGTGCGGAGCGGATGCGACCAGGAGTCCTCGAACCGGCCCGGCGTGTAGAGGTTTCGTTTGAGCAACGGACACGACCTTGCCCTGCCGCGCGAGCTGATCGCGGCGCTGCCCTACCTCGTCTTCGCGTGCGACGCGGCGGGCGAGCGCAGCTGGTCCGGTGCCGGGTGGAGCGCCTATACCGGGCTCTCCGACGCGGCCAGCCTCGGGCTCGGCTGGCTGGACGCGATCCATCCGGACGATTGCCGGGCCAGCCTGCAGGCGTGGGCGCCTGCGCCGGTGTCCGGCCGGTGCTGCGTCGAGCACCGCATCCGCCGCGCCACCGACGGCGCCTATCGCTGGCATCGCACCGTCGCGGCCGCCGCGGACGGCGGTTCCGGATGGATCGGCGGCTCGGACGATCTGGACGAGCTGCATCTGCGCCTGCTGCGATCGGACGAGGAGTCGGAGCGGCTGCGCGGCTTCATCGAGGGGGTGCCGCAGCTGCTGTGGCGATCGTCGGATCTCGGCGACTGGTGCTGGGCCAGCCCGCAATGGCTCGACTTCACCGGCCAGACCCAGGCGCAGAGCCATGGCCGCGGCTGGCTCGGCGCCCTCCACCCGGACGATCGCGCGGGCGCGCTCGCCGCCTGGGAGGAGGCGCGGCCGCACGGCCAGCTCGATGCCACGTTCCGGGTCCGGCGGCAGCTCGACGGCGCCCATTTGTGGCATCGGACGCGCGCCCTGCCGGTCCGCGACGCCGCCGGCGGGATCGTCGAATGGCTCGGCTCGACCACCGACGTGCACGATCTGCGGCAGCTGCAGGAGCGACAGCAAGAGATGCTGGCCGAGGCGGGGCGCCACGCGCGGGCGCTTGAGCAGGAGGTGCGCGAGCGGCAGCGGACGGAGGCGCGACTGCTGTTCGAGGCGCACCACGACTCGCTCACCGGGCTGCACAGCCGCGCCTGCCTGATCGCGCGGCTGCGGGAGGCGCTCGACTGGGGTGCCGCCGAACGCGGCCGCGGCTGCGCCGTGCTGCGGCTCGCGCTGGCCCGCTTCAAACTGGTCAACAACAGCCTCGGCCACGATGCCGGCGACGCGCTGCTGATCGAGGTGGGGCGGCGCCTGCAGGCCTGCGTCCGCCCTCTGGACGCGACGCTGGCCCGGCTCGACAGCGACGAGTTCGCCATCCTGCTGCGCGGCGACCTGCAGGCGGCGACCAGCCTCGCCGAGCGGGTCGCGGCCAGCATCCGCAGGCCGTTCCGGCTCATGGGACAGACGGTGTTCTCGTCCGGTCGGCTCGGGCTGGCGCACGTGGCGGATGGCGACGGCTCGCCGGAGGGGATGCTGCGCGACGCCGACATCGCGACGTATCGCGCCCGCGGCGGCCCTGGCGACACCGGCTGCGTCGTGTTCACCAAGGCGATGCGCGGCGAGGCGCTGGAGGCGTTCGCGCTGCGCACCGACCTGCGGCAGGCGCTGGCGCGTGCGGAGCTTCGCGTCCACTACCAGCCGATCTGCGACGCCGTGAGCCGGCGCATTCTCGGCCTGGAGGCGCTGGTGCGCTGGCAGCATCCGCGGCGCGGGCTGGTGCCGCCGGACGCCTTCGTGCGGATCGCCGAGGAGATGGGACTGATCCGCGAGCTGGACGGCTGGGTGATGGACCAGGCGTGCCGGCAGATGCGGAGCTGGCGCGAGCAGTTCCCGCGGCTGGAGCTCTACCTCAACGTCAACAGCTCCGGGAGCGAGCTGATGCACGCCCGTTACACCGCCGACGTGCTGGAGACGCTGGACCGCACCGGCCTCGACCCGCATCTGCTGCAGCTGGAGGTGACCGAGACCGTCTTCCTGCAGCACCCCGAGCGCATCGGCGAGATCCTGGAGCGCATCCGCCGCACCGGCATCCGCGTGGCGCTCGACGATTTCGGCACCGGCTACTCGTCGCTCGGATACCTGGACCGCTACCGGGTCGATACCATCAAGATCGACCGCTCGTTCGTGAGCGGGTTGCAGGACCGGCCGAGTGCGACCGCCATCGTGCAGATGATCGTGCGGCTCGGACACGAGATGGGGCTCGTCGTGGTGGCCGAAGGGGTCGAGGACGACGTCCAGCTGCAGGCGCTGCGGACGGCCGGGTGCGGCATCGTGCAGGGGTTCCTGCTGGGACGCCCGATGGCGGCGGAGGATGTCGCCCCAATGCTGGGAAAGCAGCACGAGGCCGTGCTCAGGCGGCGGGCGGACGTCGCGGCCGAGGCGGAGGCAAGGGGCTTTGCCCCTTGACCCCAGCAAAGGCGAGCCTTTGCGATCCGTTTTTTTAGGAGGGCTTGGTTTCGTCGAAGAGAAGCAGGCGGCCGGAGTTGGCCAGGCCGGCAAAGGTCGAGAGGTTGTGCAGCAGGGCGGCGATCACGGCGCCCTCCGCGCCCAGCACCCCCAGAGCGGCCAGCGCCATCAGCAGCAGCGTCCAGCCGAGACCCAGCGCCACGTTGACGCCGATGGTGCGACGGCAGCGGCGGGACAGCCGGATCGCGGTACCGAGGCGGCCGAGGTCGCTGGTCAGCAGCACCAGGTCCGAGGAGGCCAGCGCCACGTCGGTCCCCTGGGCGCCCATGGCGATGCCGACCGCGCCCGCCTTCAACGCCAGGCTGTCGTTGATGCCGTCGCCCACCACCAGCGGCCTGCCGCCGCGAGCCACCTCGGCCAGCACGTGGCGCATCTTGCCCTCCGGCAGCGCCTCGGCAACGACGTCGTCGATGCCGAGTGCGGCGGCGATCCGCAAAGCGACGGGCGCACGGTCGCCAGTCAGCAGCATCTGGCGACCGAGCCCCAGGCGCCGCAGGGCGGTCAGCGCCGCGGCCGCCTCCGGCCGGGCCGGGTCGGCGAACAGCAGCCAGCCGAGGAAGCGGCCGCCGCGCGACACGCCGGCGATCGGCCCGTCATGCGGCGGCGCCGGCGGCGGTGCGATGCCCAGCCGCTCGAACAGCTCCGGCCGGCCGAACGCCACCGGCTCGCCCCCCACCTCGCCCGTCATTCCGAAGCCGCCGGCCTCGCGCAGGTGCGACGCCCGCTCCGGCATGGCGCCATCCGCCCCGGCGGCGCGCACCGCGGCGCGGCTGACCGGATGGTTGGAGCCGATGCCGAGCGAGGCGGCCACGTGCCGCAGTAGCGCCGCGTCGGTGTCGGGGGCGGTGGGCAGCACGCGGTCCAGCGACAGCTCGCCGGTGGTGAGCGTGCCGGTCTTGTCGAACACCACCGAGGTGACGTCGGCCAGGTGCTCCAGGAAGCCGGTGCCCTTGATCAGGATGCCGTGGCGGGCGGCGACCGCGATGGCGGCGATCGCGGTCGCGGGCGCGGCCAGCACCAGCGCGCAGGGGCAGGAGGCCACCAGCACCGCGAGGGTGTCCGCCTCCGAGCCGGTAGCGAACCAGGTCGCCGCCGCCACGGTCAGCACGAAGGCCAAGTAGCGGCCGGCGTTGCGCTCCAGCATCCGGGTCACCGGCGGCTTGGCGTGCTCGGCGGTGCGCATCAGCGCGATGATCCGGCCCAGCGTGGAGTCGCGGCCGACCCGGGTGACCTCCACCACCAGCCGGCCGTCGAGGTCGATGGCGCCGGCGCAGACGGCGCTGCCCGGGCCGGCCTCGACCGGAACGGACTCGCCGGTGAGGCTGGCCATGTCGAGGCTGGCCTCGCCGTCCAGCACGATGCCGTCGGCCGGCAGCCGGTCGCCGGCGCGCAGCTCGATGCGGTCGCCGGGAGAGAGCGCGGCGGTGGGCACGATCTCGTGGCCGTCGCCGACGATCCGCCGCACCGCGGTCTGCGACAGCCGCCGCAGGGCGCGGATGGCGTCGCGCGAGCCGATCAGGCTGCGCTCTTCCAGGACGTGCGCCGCGGTCATCACGATCGGCAGGATCGCCGCGGTGGCGAGGTCGCCGCTGGCCCAGGCACCGACCAGCGCCAGCGCCACCAGCCGGTCGGTGACGCCGTGCAGGCTCGGGTGGCGCAGGCTGTGCCAGGCCGCCACCAGCACCGGCACGCTGACCATCAGCGCCGCGATCCCCGACGCGATGTCGGCGACCGCGGCACCGCCGGGCACCAGCCAGCGCCAGAGCAGGGCGATCGCCAGCAGACCGGTCGCCAGCATCGACACGACGAGCCGGGCCGCCAGCACCAGCCGCTCGGCGCGGCCGAGCAGGCTGTCGCCAGCATCCCGCTCGGCCGAGGGAGCGGCCGCGGCCGGCCGCGCCAGGCCGGCGGCGGACGGGAGCGCGGTGGCGCTCATCGGCCGTTGCCGGGGCCGGGCAACAGCACGCGGCCGTCGCCGGCGCCGACCGTGGTGACGCTGCCGGCCTGGCGCAGCACCGCGCCGACCCGGGTGCGGTAGAGGTCGAGCAGCATCGCCGGGCGGCCGGCGGCATCGGCATGGGTCTCCAGCGCGGTCACCGTGGCGGTCTGCGCGCGCGCGGCGCCGATGCGCTCGGCGGCACTCGCATGCGCCTCGGCCAGCACGCGGTCGCGGTCATGGTCGGCCTGCTGGCGCAGGTGGACCGCCATGGTGCGGGCAGCCGCGGTGGCCTCGTCGGCCTGCTGGGCGGCGTCCAGTACCGCGTCGAAGGACGGCTTGGCCAGCGGCGGCAGCAGCGGGGTGACGTCGGCGCGGGTGACCTCGACGCCGAGCGGGGCACCGGCGGCGGCGAGCGCCGCGAGGCGGCGGTTCATCGCCCGCACCAGCTCGGCGCGGATCGCCACGCGGGCGTCCTGCGCCGCCGGCTCGTGCGCGCGCTCCGGCCGGACGGCCAGGAAGTCGTCGAGCGGGTGCCGCGCAGCGGCCTCGGTGGCGATGGCGAGAAGGACGCGGCGCAGCACCGCGGCGACGTGGTCCTGCGCCACATAGTAGGCGGCGGGATCGCCGATGCGCCAGCCGAGCGTCGCGTCGAGCAGCACCACCTCGCCGTCGGCGGAGAGGAAGGTGCCCGGCTCGCCGGACGCCGTCGCCCGCACCGGCAGCAGCATCTGCCGGTCGGGGCCGGGCAGGATCACCATCCGCTCGAACGGGCGCGGCCAGGCCAGCGCCAGCCCCGGCGGCAGCACTCGGCTGACGGCGCCAAAGCGCAGCACCACGGCCTGGCTGCCGGGGCTGACCATGCGGCCGTTGCCGAGCAGCCAGGCCGCGAAGAGCAGCGCGGTCGCGGCGCGCAGCACCCGGAAGCCGATGTCCACAGACTGCAGCAGCGGGCTGTCCGCCGGCGAGGCGATCCTCTCCGCAGCCACGCTCACCGTCCGGACCCGCCGGCGGTGGGAGCGAGGCCGGACCCGCCGGCGGCGGGAGCGAGGGCGGCGGCCGGGGTGGGGGCACCGGGAAAGCGCGTCAGCACATCGAAGGGAGCGGCGTCGGTGCGCAGCACGATACGGCTGTTGGGGCCGATGATGGCGCCCAGCGTGTCGAGGCTGCGCAGCATCAGATAGAGCTGCGGGTCGAGCGCGTAGGCGCGGCCCTGGATGTCGGCGGCCTCGCGCCGCGACGCCGCCTCGATCGCGGCCGCCTCGGTGTTGGCGCGCGCGACCTCGATGCGGCTGTCGCGGGCGGCGTCGGCGCGGATCTCGGCCGCCTGGCGCAGGCCCTCGGCGGTGCGCTCGGCGGCCACCGTCTCGCGCTCGGAGCGCATCCGCGACACCGTGGCGGCAAGCGTGGTCTCCGGCAGCCCCAGCCGTTCGATGCCGACCTCGCGCACGGCGATGCCGTAGGTCTGGCGCAGCTGGGCCTCGACCTGCCGCCGCAGCACCTGCTGGAACCGGTCGAGCCGCACTCGGCCGGGATCGGTGTTCACTAGGTCGGCGAGGTCGAAGCCGCTGGCGGTCACCTGCAGCGCCGCCCCCACCAGCGACCGCAGCTGCCGCGCCGCCTCGTCCGGGTCGTCGCGCACCGAGCGCACGAACACCCGGATGTCGCGCGCGTCGGCCGGCACCTGCCAGGCGACGTAGGCCCGCACCAGGATGCGCAGGCCGTCGCGGGTGCCGACATCCTGCAGCCCGGACGCGGTGGTGCGCAGCCTGAGGTCGACCGGCAGCGCCGCCTCGACCGGCGCCGGCAGCTTCCAGCCGAGGCCGGGGGTGGTGATGACGCGCACCGGGGCGCCGAATCGGGTGATGATGTCCGCCTGGCCGGCCTCGACGGTGACGGCGGTGGTGGCGAGCACGGCGGCGCCGACGACCAGGCTGGCGACGGCGGCGCGGAGCAGGAACCGCGCTCGCGCCGCCGGCGTCAGCCGACCGGCCGGACCGTGATGGTGGTGATGGGCATGCCCGTGCCCGTTGTCGTCGTGGTCGTGGTCGTGGTCGTACGGATGGTCGTGGAGCGGGGGAGGATGGTGCAGGCCGTCCATGGCTATTCGCCGTCGCCGGTGGTGGGGGCCACACCCGGCATCGGCCGCAGGTCCAGCGTGGTGGCGCCCGAGGCGTCGAGGCGGGCGTCGAGGATGGTCATGGGCGTGCGGCCCAGCGTGGCGGCGAGGTCGGTCAGCCGGCGCTCCAGCAGGAAGCTGGGTCCGTCGCGGCGATGCGCGTCGGCGTCGGCCGAGAAGCGGGTCAGCAGCGAGCGCGCCTCGCCGGCGGTCTCGGCGGCGCGTGCAGCCGCGGCCGCGCTCTGGCCGAAGGCATATTGCCGGGTCTGCGCCATCACCGTCGCGGCGCGGCCGCGCTCGGCGTAGATGGAGGCGTCGGCCGAGATCTCGGCGGCGCGGACGGCGTGGTAGGCCTCGGCGGCGCCGGCGGGCGGGTGGATCGCCTCGATGACCAGCGCCACCGCCTCCAGCCCGACCCGCTGGCGGTCGAGCAGGCGCTGCAGGCGGTCGCGCAGGGCGGAGGCCAGGCGCTCGCGGTCGGCGCCCAGCACCTGTGCCAGCGTGCTGCCGGCGAAGACGCTGCCGACGACCTGGTCGGCGTCGGCGCGCAGCAGCCGCGCCGGGTCCAGCACGCCGGTGGTGGCGCGGACCGCCGAACGGTCGTCGAGACCGACCCGGTAGAGCACGCGGATGTCGGCGGCGACGCTCTGGAACAGCTGCCGCTCGGTCCCCGGATCGCCGGCGTCCTCGACGCCGCGCGCGGCGGTGCTGGCGACGAGCAGGGTGAGCTCGCCCGGATGCGGCTGGTCCCACAGCCGGTCGGCCCCGACCGGGTCGGCGTCTTCGGCCCCGGCCGCGGCCGGGGCGGTTGCGCCACCAGGGGAGACCTCGCCCAGCGCGAGCTCGTGCACCACGCCGCCATCGAGCGGCCGGACACGGCCCAGCGGCCACGGCAGGATGGCGTGCAGGCCCGGCCGCAGCACCGCGACCGGAGCGCCGAGGCGCAGGTAGACCGCGCGGCCGTCGATCGGCACCACCGCCAGCCCGCTCAGGGCCCAGGCGCAGAGCAGCAGCACCAGCCCCAGCGGCAGGGCGGCGGCCCGCAGGAAGCCGAGCGCCCAGGAACGCGAGACGTCGATGCCGAGCTGGTCGCGCAGCAGGGCGGCGGCGGAGCCGTCACCGCCGGTCTCGAGCCGGGCGAGCGAGGCGAGCAGGCGGGCGGCCAGGCTGTCGGCGACGGCGCGGGCGGCGGCGGGCGGACCGGGCGGCAGGAAGCGGCGGCCGAGGGCGCGCAGCGAGAGCTCGGCCCCGATCAGCAGCACCGGGATCGCCAGCGCCCGCCGGGCGATCGGCGCCCAGGCGAGGCCGAGGGCGGCGGCGACCGCCACCAGGCCGGTGGCGAAGGCGACGAGCATGGCGGCCAGCGCCAGTCGGCGCAGCGCCGGCGCCTCCGGCAGCGCCGCGGGGGGGGCGGCAGCCCGCAGGCGCTCGCCGACCAGCATCGGGAACGCCAGCACGGTGGCGGCGACGGCGAGCCCGATCGGCATCGCCGCAGCGGCGGCCGGGTCGGGAGGCAGGCGCGCGACCCAGGCCGCAAGCGCCAGGCCGGCCAGCGCGAGCGGCAGCACCAGCAGCAGCGCGCTACGCCGGGCGGTCTCCCCGGCGGGGACCGGATGCGGCGGGAGCGCGCCGTCTGGCCGCGCCCGCGCGACGAAGAGGCTGGCCAGCATCGGGCCGGCCGCCAGCAGCAGGGCGGCCAGCGGCAGCGCCGGGACGCCGGACTGACGCATCGCTGCGGCGACGGCTGCCAAGGCGGCCGGGGGCGCCAGCAGGCAGGCCAGCAGCGCCACCGCCAGCAGGGCGGCGAGGCCGAGGGTGGAGAGGCAGAGCCGACGCAGCAGGAGCGGCGTGCGGTTCACGCCCGCTCGGCCGGCCGGGTCAGAAGTCGCACGTGATGTTGCGCGACGGGCGGAGTGCTATCGCGCAATGGCCGGCCAGCGTCGAGCTGGCCTTGTAGACCGCGGCGTCGAAGCCGGTCACCGCGCCGCCGGCGCCGCGCTGCACGGTCAGCAGCGCGAAGCCGAACTCGTCGTGGCCATAGGTTTTCGCCGCCAGCGCCGTCAGCACGCCGCCGGTGATCTGGTTGACCGAGAACGGCGCGTCGGTCTGCGCGTAGGCGGCCGGATCGAGCGTGCCGTTGGCCGGCACCAGGCCGGTGTTGAGGTCCGGATCGAGCAGCGTGCCGCCCTGCCCCACGATCATCTGGGGCGCGTAGTGGGCGGTGTCGGCGAAGTTCACGTATTCGAACTGGTGGATGTGGCCGGACAGGAACAGGCCGATATTGGCCGGCACGCCTTGAGCGAAGGCGCTGGCGGCATAGGTGCCGCCGGCCACGACGGCCTGCTCGGTATAGTCGCCGGCGGTGTCGTCCGGGGCGGAAGCGGTGCCCTGGGCGCCATAGGTGAGGCCGAAGCTCGGCTTGTGGGTGGTGAACACGTTGATGGAGTTCGGGCCGACTGCGTTGATGAGGTTGGTGAGGTCGAGGTCGTAGTTCTGCGCCAGCGCGGTGGCGACGGCGCTGTCGTTGGCCAGGCTGCTGTCGTGCACCAGGAAGTTCACGCCGCCGGCCGGGACCACGTAGCTCGGCTCGAAGTCGGGCGTGTGGTTGGCGACCCCGTTTGCGGGCGTCGCCGGCGAGGACGGGGCGCAGGACACGCTGGCGTAGTTGTAGGGATACGGGTCGAGCAGCGCGTACCAGCCGCGAGCGCCGCGGCCGCAGCTCTCGTGGTTGCCGCGGGTCATCACCCAGGGGGCGGCGGCCAGCAGCGGGTTGGCCGGGAACAGCACGTCGGCGTTCCAGCTGTCGAAGGTGTCGCCCCAGGTCTCGTAGTTCGGGCTGGTGGCGTCGAGGCAGCCGGGGAAGGTGTTGTTGCAGTTGGTGTCGCGATAGAACCAGTCGCCGACATGAACGATGAGGTCCGGTTTGAAGGTCGCCTCCCAGCTGGCCAGGAACGCCCACGGGAAGGCGGTCGGGCTCGAGCAGTTCTGCTGGTTGCCGCCGTTGGTGGCCACCGCCCCGTTCATGCGACAGCCGGTGTCGGCGGTGACCAGGATCGTCTTGGGGAACAGCACCGGCAGCTTCAGGTCGACGCCATCCACACTGGCGGTCTTGAAGCCATAGGGCAGCACGGTCTCGCACTCGGCCCAGCTCGTGGTGGCCATCGGCACGCCGCTGGCGAAGTTCGCCGGCGCGGTGTTCTGCACGAAGTACTGCGGGTAGCCCGCCGCGCCGTTGGTGGAGCCGGCGTGGCCGGGGACATTCGTGAGCTGGGCACCGGTGAAGCGGACCCGCATCGGCACCACGATGCCGCGGTCCAGCCGGACCACCGGGCAGGCGCCGCCGGAGATCACCGCACGGGCCAGGATGGTCGGGAAGATGCTGGTGGGCTGGTCGCCCCAGGAGCCCGCCAGGATGGCGTCGACCGAGCTGCCGGGCGCCATCTGGATCCAGCGGGCCACGGTCTGGCCGCTGCCGCCGGCCTGGCCCTGTGCGCCGACCGCGCCGTCGAGCAGGAGCTGGATCTGCGCCGGGGCGAGCGCCTGGATCTCGGCCAGGTCCTGCTGCAGCAGGGCGATCTGCGGTGCCGGCAGGGAGGCGAGGAAGCCGGCGATCTCGCCCTGAGTGATGCCGTAGCGCTGGGCCAGCAGCTGCAGGGCATGGACGCCCGGCGTCGCCGTCGCCGGGGCCGTTCGGCCGACCAGGCACGTCGCCAGCAGAACGCAACCGAAGAGGAGACGCCGGATCATTGATTGCTCGACCGTTTTGGTTCGGCTGTTTCTAACGGGCGGCGATCGGCGGCGGTGTGACATTTCGAAGGCAGGATCAGCCGCAGCCCTTCAGGTCATGCGCGACGATCCGGCTCACGGGTCCTTGCAGTTCCAGGCTGATCGTTGCCCGAACGGATGTCGCGGCACGGGCTTCGTCGCCTCGCGACCGGTCCCGCGTCCCGGTGCGCGGGAAGACGTGATGCGCGCACGAAACATCATCCTGCCACCTTTTAGTGCCATACTAGTTGCGTGGTGGAGAACGAGCAGCTGCATCAGGATGCACGCACCAGCGGCCACGGAGTCCGCGCGGCCGGCACCCCCGAGCATGAGCTGGCGCTGGCCAGCTACCTGTCCTGCTGGCACGGCACCACGCGCCACCACATCAGCGCGTCGCAGTCGGAGACCATGACGGTCGCCGAGCTGCTGGAGCTCGGCGACGGCGAGGACCTCGAGCGCTGGCGGACCCTGCAGCTGGGCTATACCGACCCGCTGGGTGCTCCCTGGCTGCGCCGCGCGATCGCCGCCGGCTACGGCGCCGCGCAGGACGCGGACGTGGTCTGCTTCGCCGGCGCGCAGGAGGCGCTGTTCGCGGTGCTGCACGCGCTGCTGGGGCGGAGCGACCACGCGATCGTGGTGCTGCCGAACTATCCCGCCGTCGAGGCGCTGGCGCTCAGCCTGTGCAACGTGTCGGGCGTGGCGCTCGACGCCGCCGACGGCTGGTCGCTCGACATCGACGCCGTGGCGCGCGCGATCCGGCCGGACACCCGCCTCGTCGCGATCAGCTTCCCGAACAACCCGACCGGCCACGTGCTTCCGCGGGGCAGCCTGGCCGCCCTGGTGGCGCTATGCCGCCAGCACGGGATCTGGCTGTTGAGCGACGAGGTCTATCGCCTGACCGAGCGCGACCCGGCGCGCCGGCTGCCGCCGGTGGCCGACATCTACGAGCGCGGCATCTCGCTCGGCGCGGTGTCTAAGGCGCACGGCCTGCCGGGCCTGCGGATCGGCTGGGCGGCCTGCCGCGATCCCGAGCTGGCGGCCCGGATGGCGATGAAGCGGCAGTACCTGTCCACCTGCAGCGCCGGGCCCAGCGAGGTGCTGGGCTGCATCGCGATCCGGGCGGCGCCGTCCATCATCGCCCGCAACCGCCGCATCGCCGAGGACAACCTGGCCCTGGTGTGCGGCTTCCTGAAGCGCCATGCCGGGTTGTTCGACTGGACACTGCCCGAGGCCGGCATGGTCGGCTACGTCCGCTACCGCGGCGCGGACGGCGTCGAGGCCTGGGCGCGTCGCATGGCGCAGGTGGCCGGCGTGCTGCTGCTGCCGGCCAGCATGTTCCGCTCCCGCCTGCTGGAGCTGCCGGACGACCGCTTCCGGGTGGGCTTCGGCTGCCATGGTCTGGCCGCGGGACTCGACGCGCTGGAGCGGCATCTGGGATAGGGACGCTCAGGATCCGGCCTGCAGCGCGCGCTCCCGGGTGAAGCTCGGCGGGCGGGACGGCGGACGGGTCACGTGGCTCGCGATCAGGCCGCGGACCTGGAGGAACACCATCGCCTCGTCCAGCCGATAGTTCGCACGGTCCGGCGCCTCGGGATGATCGACGTCCTCGACCGCCTCGACGGCGTTGAGCAGCATCGGCGTTGGACTCTCCATCGCCGCCGGGTGGTCGTAGATCGAGAGGTCGTGGCGGTGCTCGAGGTTCCAGCGGCCGGCCGTGACGAGGCCCGGCCGATTGCACACCCAGCGGTATTTCGCCAGTGCCGCCCCCCAAGGGGCCACGAAAAAGTCGGCCTGGCTGCACCAGATCACGCTCTCGGCCACCGGCCGGCCGATCAGGCTCACGACCCGGACGGTTTCGCTCTCGAAACGCCGCGCGATCTCGTCTGCGATCTCGGTCTCGCGCTGCAGGAAGGTCGAACCCCCGGCACGCGTGTCGCCGAAGCTGGCATACGTGGTGCCGGGCGTGTCGGACTGGCTGTTGTGACCGTCGATCACGACCGTCACCCGATCCAGCGAGTCCGCCAGCATCTGCACCAGCCGGATCGCGAAGCCGCGCATGTCCGCGACTGTGCGGTTGCCGATCCGCAGGCCCACCAGGATCACCGGCCCCCGTGCGCGGGCATCGGCCGCCTCGGCGACTGGCACGGACCATCGCGCCGATCGACGCAGGGCTGCCACGATCCGGATGCCGACCTGGGCCGGCACCGAGATCCCGGTCGACTTGATGACCACCTGCCGCTCCCGGTAGAATTGCGACACATGCTGGCCGAACGCGTGGTCCAGCCGCACGACCTTGCCGGCGAGCTCGGGAAAGATCTCGTCGATCGGGCCATACATCTCCGGGTGGTGCACGGCATCGAAGACGTAGAAGCGCGGCAGGCGCTCGGGCTTGCAGGCTTCGACGAGGCAGGACACGCCGCTCAGATCCTGCCAGACGAAATGGCCGACATGGATTGCCGAATAGCCGCGGAACGCGTGCACGACCTCGCCGGGTTCGTGCAGCAGGGCGTGCACAAGGTCTGGCCCGAACTGGACCGCGTGACGCAGCAGCGTCTCGCGAAGTCGGGGGTAGCTGCCGGTGATCGCCGCGAGCGCGCCGTGGTCGCGGGCCGCCACCAGATCGGCCGATGGGAAGTAGAGCCCGAAGGTCCGGAAGAAGTTGGCCTGGGCCACGGCGTAGAACGTCAGGTCGTGACGCTCGTCGTGGATCTTGTAGGCGAACATGTCGTCGTTGATGTAGAGCGGCCGCCCCGGCGCCTCGATCCGCCGCCCGTCGACTGGGGATGGCCAGGACATCAGGCCGGTCTCGACCTGCCGGAACAGCTCCCCACGCAGCATCTGGTCGCAGGCGGCCAGGACGTGGCCGGCCTCCAGGATAACGCGGCCAGCCGGGGTCGGCACCGTGTAGCTCATGGCGGGTGGCAGTGGGTCGGTCAGAGCCCAGCCCAGCGCGTCGCGCTGCATGGCATCGCCCCAGGCCACGTGGAACTGCACCAGTTCGCGGCGGGTGCCGAGGAAGAACGACAGGAAGGCGGCGAGGTCAGGTGTCGCCGCCAGCGCCGGAGCGATCAGCAGCCGCTCCCATAGATCCTCGAACACGGCGGCACAGTATGCCGAAAGATGGAGGCGCAGGGGGTGAGGCAGCTGATCGGCCGCGTTGCCCAGATACGTGCCGTCACGGTCGCTGTACCAAATGCCTTCGTCACCGTCCTCATGCTGCAGCTCCAGCACGATCACCGGCGCGAGCCGGGTCTGCACGCGTGCGATCCGCCAGCCCGGGCCGAGCTCCGGTGCTCCCCGCTTCAGGACCTGGCCGGGATCCGGGGGGACGGCCGCAGGGCTGGACAGGGCGGACGACGGGACAGCCGGCAGCCGGTCGGCGGCCAGCCGCGGGTCACCTGGCTCCAGCACGGCCCGCGCGATCGCGCGCCGGACGTCGGGGTGGGTCTGGGCCAGGGCTGCGGCCACCGTCGGCGGCACGCAATCCAAGCCCGGCCGCTGCATGGCGACCAGCCAGCCCAGGGCCGGCAACGCGCGGCGCCGCACCGTCTCGATCACGGCCGACGGCAGCGCGCGCAGGTCGTGTCCAAGGAAGCGACCTTCCCCGTCGATCAGCCAGAAGCCGCCGTGGTCGCCCCGATGGCTGAACTCCAGCACCAGCAGCGGCGCGAACACGGTCAGCACGAGGTTCGGCGTCCAGCCATCGATGAAGCTGCGCACCGGCACGCCCATATTCGAGAGTGGAAGCTCCAGGTCAGCCGACAGGCGCAGGTGAACCATGCCGTTCCGGTTGACGACCGGATCACGCAGCACCGGGGCCAGGACCGCCTGCTGTTCACGGGTCAACATGGCGGTATCCTGATCCGGCATCCGGCCGCCGCGCAATGATCGCCACGGCCCCGGAACAAGTCTGACGAAGCCCGGCCTCGCTGTCGATGCAAGACGAGGGCGCTATGCCGGACGAGCCGTCTTGCGCCGGATCGGAGCCTTCACGGGCGGTTTCGAAGGCACGTGCAGGGCGAGGAGGCTGCGGATCTGGGCGAACACCCGGTCCTCGTCCAGCCGGTAGTTCGCGCGCTCGCGGTCGCCGGGCACCGGCTCCTCGACGTCCACGGTGGCGTCCGCCTCGTTCAGCAGCATCGGCGTCGGCTCGTCCATGGCGCGGGGGTGGTGGTAGATGTCGAGGTCGTTCCGGTGCTCGAGATTCCAGCGCCCGATGGTGGCGAGCCCGGGGCGGTTGCAGACCCAGCGATACTTGGCCAGCGCCGCCCCCCAGGGGGCCACGAACAGGTCGCACTCGCCGCACCAGATCACGCTCTCCTGCACCGGGCGGCCGATCAGGCTCACGATCCGCACCGGGCCGCCGGCATAGCGGCGCGCGAGGCGGCCGGCGATCGCCGCCTCCTGCCTCAGGAACGCCGACTGGCCGCCCTCGGCCGCGTCCTGGGTGTCGCCGAAGCTGGCGTAGCTGACGCCACTGCGGCCGGTGCCGTTCTGGCCGTCCAGCACCACGGCGAGCGAGCCGAGCTCGGCGGCGAGCAGGGCGATCAGCCGCTCGACGAAGCCCTCCTGCCCGTCGATGGTGCGGTTGCCGGCGCGCAGGCCCACCAACAGCATCGGTCCGGCGGTGCGCGCGGCGCGGGCGGCGCGGCTCACGGCCGCCCACCGCGGCGCGCGGCGCCCGGCGGGGCAGCTGCGGGTGGCGCCCGCCCCGGGCCCGCGG
>CALMVO010000036.1:0-1490 GCA_937873205.1 uncultured Acetobacteraceae bacterium | reverse complement strand
GTCCTGTTTGGAGCCGGAGGTCAATGCCAGATTCGCCGACGTGCAAGGGATTTATAGCGTTATACCAATTCCCGGAGTTCATCCGCTAATAACAGTTGCGGGGTGGGGGGGTGGGGGGGGGGGGGGGGGGGGGTATCAGGGCCGCCGCGGGGGGGGGGCGGCGCAGGGCGGCGAAGATGCGGGTGCCGACCTCCGCGGGCACGCGGATCGCGGTCGACTTGATGACCGTGAGGCGCTCGCGATAGAGCCGGTCGATGCTGTCGTTGAACGACGCGGGGATCCGCTCGACCCGGCCCTCCAGCTCGGGGAAGATCTCGTCGAGCGGCCCGTAGATCTCGGGCTCGAGGCCGGTCTCGAACACCAGACAGCGCGGCAGCCGCTCGGGCGGCACGGCGTCGATCATGGCGCAGATGCCGCTCAGGTCCTGCCAGACGAAGTGGCCCAGCAGGATGGCGTCGCGGCCGCGGAAGGCGTGCACCACCTCGCCGGGCGGCGCCAGCAGCGCCGGCAGCAGCGTCGGCCCGAACCGCGCGGCATGGCGCAGCAGCATGGCGCCGGCGTCGGGCGCGTAGAAGCGCACCTCGTCGAAGGCGGCCTGGCTCTCCGCCACCACCAGGTTCGCGGACGGGACGAACAGCGCGAAGGTGCGGAAGTAGGCGGCCGAGGCGATCACGTACCAGGTAAGGTCGTGCAGGGGGTCGCGCACCCGATAGGCGAAGCAGAGGTTGTCGATGTAGAGCGGGCGCCCCTCGGCCTCGAAGCGACGGCCGTCCACCGGGGAGGTCCAGCGCATGCGGCCGGTCCGCAGCAGCCGGAACAGCTCGTCGCGCAGGGGGGCGGCGCAGGCTGCGCGGGCATGTTCGGGCTCCAGCACGACGCGGCCACGCGGCGTCGGCGCCGCATGGCACAGCGGCGGCGACGGCGGCGGGGCGGTCAGCAACCAGAGGTGCGCCGGCGGCGGCCGGAGCGGGCTGCCGGCCAGGTGGAACTCCAGCAGGTCGGTCCGGGTGGCGCGGGCGCAGCCGAGGAACCAGTCGAGCTCTCCACCGGCCGGCAGCGCCGGGGCCATGATCACACGGTCGGCCAGGGTCTCGAACAGCGTCTCGCACAGCCGCCGCAGGTGCAGCATCGGCGCGCCGCCGAGCTGGACGGCGGCGTTGCCGAGATAGCGCAGCTGCTGGTCCAGGTACCAGACCGCCTCGCGGCCGTCCTCGTGCAGCAGCTCGACGATCAGCACCGGCGCGCAGGCAGTGACAAGGCGGGCGAACCGCCAGCCGAGCAGCAGCGGCATCGGCAGCCGGATCGGCGCCGCCGGGTCCGGAGCCGGCAGCCGGGCGGCGGCCACGGCGGCGGCCAGCGCCGCCTGCAGCGCCGGGCGGGGCAGCGGCGGCCCCACGCCGGCCCCCCCCACCGCCCCCCCCACGGAGGCGTCCAGCGGCTACCGCCCAACCACCGCCCGCCCCAGCACACGCAGCGGGGGCCCGCAGGCG
>CALMVO010000035.1:11286-13323 GCA_937873205.1 uncultured Acetobacteraceae bacterium | reverse complement strand
GCGAGCTGGCCGCCCTCCGCGGCGCCGTGGCCGGCCCCGGTCGCGGTGGCGGCCAGGCAGCGGGCGCCGTCCCGGCCGGCCTCGTCGTCGTAATCGCGCCCGCGCGCCGCCCGGCAACCATCGAGGTTGCTCAACAGCAGGCGCGGCGGGCCGGCGCCGGCGGACTGGGCGGCCAGCCCGAGCGCTTCGACCAGGGTCTGCAGCGCGGCGGCGTAGTCCTCGGTCTCGAAGCCGCTGCCTGCCCTGACGAAGGCGGCGAGGTTGAGCACGAAGCCCGGCGCGTCGCCGGTGGTTCCGGTCCACAGCCCGGCGGCGGGTGCGGCCCGGCGCAGCAGCAGCAGCAGCGCCAGCCGGCGGCCGAGACCGTCGGGGGCACCTGGCAGCGCGGCCAGGCGGTCGATCCATCGGTCGGCGGCGTCGGCCAGCGAGGCCGGCGCCTCACCGGGCGTTTCGCCCGGGGCCAGCGCCGCCACCGCCTGCGCCGCCTGGTCGTCCCAATCTGCCGGCAGCGTGATGCGCCGCGGCGTCGAGTCGGGATCGGCCGCCGCATGCGCCATACGCATCCGCACGCCGTTCCATCGCCCCTTGGCCCGCCCGGGTCCGGCCGCCGGCGGGTCCCTCGGGTCGGTCACCATGCGCGAGGCCGGGTCGGTCGGGACTGTGCCATCCGCTGATGCTAGCCCGCCGCGACCGGTCGCGGAAGGCGCGCCGCGCCGATGGACCGGCGGGCCCCGCCTGCGTATAGGTGGCGGTCATGAACAGCATCGGGACGCGACTCTTCACCCTGCTCCGGGGCCGGCTGATCGGCACCGACGTCGACGGCCGCGCCTACTATGAGTCCCGCAAGCCGGGCGGCTACACGCGGCGCACCCGGCGCTGGGTGATCTACAACCGCGGCGACGACGCCTCCGCGGTGCCGGCCGAGTGGTGGAACTGGCTGCATCATGCCGATGCGGCACCGCTGCCGCCGGCGGCGCGCCGGCCGTGGCAGCTGGCCTTCCAGCCCAACCGCACCGGCGAGCCGGGCGCCTACCGGCCGCCTGGCAGCGACTATCGGGGCGGGCTGCGGCCTCATACCACCGGCGACTACGAAGCCTGGACCCCGGACAGCTAGGCCATGGCTGCCATGACCGAGACCGTTTCGCCGGCGCTGGCGCGGCGCGCCCGCAGCCGCAGCGCGATCGAGTTCCTGACCGGGCTGCTGGTGCTGGCCGTACTGGCCGGCCTGCTGGCGCTGGCGGTGTTCGGCAGCGGCCGCAAGACCGAGGCGGGCTACCGGCTCCGGGCCAGCTTCAGCCATATCGACGGCCTGTCGGTGGGCGGCGACGTGCGGCTGGCCGGCGTCGGCGTCGGGCAGGTGGTGGCCGAGCGGGTCGATCCCCACACCTACCAGGCCGAGGTGGTGTTCACGGTCCGCGACGGCATCCAGCTGCCGACCGACAGCTCCGCGGTGGTGACCAGCGACAGCCTGCTCGGTGGCAAGTACCTGGCGATCGATCCGGGCGGCGCCGAGACCATCCTGCAGCCGGGCGGCCGGATGACGCTGACGCAGGGCTCGATCAGCCTCGAGCAGCTGCTCAGCAAGTTCATCTTCAGCGTCACCGACGCGATGTCGGCCCAGAAGAAGCCGGCGCCTGGCCAGCCTGCCCCCGCCCAGCCTGCCCCTGCCCAGCCTGCCCCGACGCCGTGAGCGAGGCCGCCGCTGCGTGGAGGCTGGCGGACGGCGGCCCGGTGGCCTGTCGCGAGAAGCTTCGGGTTCTGGAGGAGAACCAGGCCGAGCTGCGCACGGTGCTGCAGGATGCGTTCGACGACGCCATCCTGATGGGGGTGGACGAGGGGTGGATGCGCCGGCGGCTGGTCGAATTGGTGGAGGCGCTGCCCAGCCCGCATCGTCCGGCGTCGCCGGCATGAGGTGCCGCGCCGCGGCCGTGGCCTGCACCCTGCTGGTGGCGGTGCCTGGGGTCGGCGTCGGGGGGGGGGCGCGGGCCCCCCCCCCCCCACCCCCACCCCCCCCCCGGGGCGGGGCGGGGGGGCCCC
>CALMVO010000035.1:0-11276 GCA_937873205.1 uncultured Acetobacteraceae bacterium | reverse complement strand
GGGCTGATGCAGGCCTCGCTCGCCACCGGCGTGCCGGTCGCGGTCGGCATCCTGACCCCCTACACCCCGGCGCAGGCGCCGGGCCGCTCCGCCCCGGGCGCCCCCACCAAGGGCCGCGCGGCGGCGGGGGCCGGCACCGGGCTGGGGGCGGGGCCGGGGGGCGGCGTCGGGGCGGCCTACGGGCCGCCGCCTATCATGCCGATCCCGACGGCCTGGCAGGGCAGGGCGGCCGCCGTGGTCCGCATCCTCGACAAGCTGGACGCGCACGTCGAGACGCTGACGCTGCGGGCAGGCGAGACCGGCACCTACAAGAGCCTGGCGGTGACCGTGCGGAGCTGCATGGACCGCCCGGACGGACTGCCGGCGGACTCGGCCGCCTTCCTCGACATCCAGGACCGACACGGCGACGTGCAGCCGTTCAACGGCTGGACGCTCGCGCGCGAGCCCGCGATCGGCGTGTTCGAAAGCCCGATCTACGGCGTGCAGCTGGCCTCCTGCGACGGCGAGGCGGTGGCCCCCGCAGCGCCACCGCTGCCGTCGCCGGTGCCGCCGCCCGGCTCGCTGACCCCGGAGGAGGCCGGCGCGGGTGTCGGTGACACCGCCGGCAACGGCGGATCGTCCACCAGCGTCGATGGGCCACAGGGTCCGTCCGTGGATGTGCCGGAGGCCGGCGACAGCGGTCCGACGTCGGCGGCGAAGCCCCCCGCTCCGCCAGCCCCGGGCGCGCCCGCCGACGCTCCGGATGGCGGAGGCGCGCAGCCCGATCCGGTCTATCCCGATGGCCCGCCGCCGCCGGCGTCATCCCAGGCACCGCCGCCATGATCAGCCCCGCCATCCCCAGGTCGCGTGAGGCCGCATTCCTGCTTGATTTCGACGGCACCCTGGTCGACATCGCCCCGACCCCGGAGGCGGTCACGGTACCGCACGGGCTGCCGGCGGTCCTGCTCCGGCTGCGGGCGCTGTGCGGCGACGCGCTGGCGGTGATCAGTGGCCGGCCGATCGCGCAGATCGACCACTTCCTGCCGGGCGTGCCGTTCGCGGTCGCCGGCGAGCACGGCATCGCCATCCGCCACGCGCCGGACGAGCCGGTGGTGCGGGCCGAGCTTCCGGCGCTGCCACCACATTGGTCGGAGGCGGCGGACCGGCTGGCGGAAGCACATCCCGGCACCGTGGTCGAGCGCAAGCAAGCCGGGCTGGTTCTGCATTACCGCGCGGCGGCGGATGCGGCCGGCCCGTTGCGCGCCGCGGCCCTCGCCTGGATCGATGCCGGGCCCGCGGGCTTCCACATGCAGCCGGCCAAGATGGCGTGGGAGATCAAGCCGGACGGCATCGACAAGGAGACCGCGGTGCGGGCGGTGATGGCGCGACCGCCCTTCGCCGGCCGGCGCCCGGTCTATGTCGGCGACGACGTCACCGACGAGGACGGTATCCGCGGCGCCGAGGCGCTGGGCGGCGCCGGCTACCGCATTCCCCGCGACTTCGACGACCCGGTCGCGTTCCGCGCCTGGCTCGCCTGGCTGGCCGAAACCGCGCCCGGAGCCGCGTCTTGGGGCGGTTAGTCGTCGTCTCCAACCGGGTGCCGTCGCCGCGTGAGGTGGCACAGGCGGCGGGCGGCCTCACGGTCGGGCTGGCGGACGCGATCCGGGGCCAGCCGACGCTCTGGTTCGGCTGGTCCGGCGGCACGCACGGCAAGGAAGACGTCGCCCCGGTGCCGCAGCAGACCGAGCAGGCGGGCGTCACCTACGCGACGATCGAGCTCACCTCGCGGCAGCACCGGGGCTTCTACCAGGGCTTCTCGAACGGCATCCTGTGGCCGGTCTGTCACTACCGGCTCGGGCTGATGCAGTACAGCCGGAACGAGCTGGAGACCTACCTCGAGGTCAACACCCTGTTCGCGCGCTGCCTGCTGCCGTTGCTGCGGCCGGACGACGTGGTCTGGGTGCACGATTACCAGCTGTTCCCGCTGGGTGCGGCGCTGCGGCGCGAGGGGGTGTCGGCGAAGGTCGGCTTCTTCCTGCACATTCCGTTCCCGCCGGAGCAGCTGTTCCGGGCGCTGCCCGGCGCCGACCTGCTGCTGAAGGATCTTGCCAGCTACGACCTGGTCGGCGTGCAGACCGAGCAGGACGCCGCCAACATGAACGAGGCGCTGGCCGCGGTCGGCGTGTCGGTGCGGGCGCGGGCCTTCCCGATCGGCATCAACCCGAAATCCTTCGCCCGCGAGGCGGTGCGCGGCGAAAAGGCCAAGGAGAACGCCCGGCTGATCCAGGCGCTGAACGGGCGGGCGCTGATCCTGGGCGTGGACCGGCTGGACTACTCGAAGGGCATCCCCGAGCGCATCCGCGGCTTCGAGCGGATGCTGCAGCGGTTCCCGGCGCATCGCGGCCGGGTGTCGTTCCTGCAGGTGGCGCCGGTGTCGCGCGGCGATGTGCCGGAATACAAGGCGCTGCGCCGGCAGCTCGACGAATTGTCCGGCCGCATCAATGGCGAGTGGGCGGAGATCGACTGGCTGCCGCTGCGCTACATCACTCGCGGCCTGCCGCGGAAGGTGCTGGCGGGCGTGCACCGCCATGCCCGGGTCGGGCTTGTGACGCCGCTGCGCGACGGCATGAACCTGGTCGCCAAGGAATATGTCGCGGCCCAGGACCCGGCCGATCCCGGCGTGCTGGTGCTGTCGCGCTTCGCCGGCGCAGCGCCCGAGCTCGGCGATGCCATCCTGGTCAACCCGTACGATCCCGACGAGATCGCCGAGGCGCTGGACCAGGCCCTCGGCATGGGGCTGGCGGAGCGGGTGCGCCGCTGGGAGGCGCTGCGCGACGCCGTCGAGCGCGTCACGGCCGCGAGCTGGGCGCGCGACGTGCTCGCCGCCCTGGACGGCGTCGAACGGAGGGCCGCATGAACCCCTATCGCCGGCATCGGCTCGGCGCGATGCAGGGGCTGTTCTGGATGGTCGCCGGCATCTGGGCGCTGGGCTGGGTGTCCTGGGCGCAGCACGTGGAGGGCATGGCGCCGTGCGAGCTGTGCTTTTGGGAGCGCTGGCCGTATCGGGCGCTGATCCTGGTCGGGCTGGTCTGGCTCGGCGTCTCGCTGGCCGGGCGCGATCTGGGCCGTCCGCTGGTTGGCGCCGTGGTGCTGGTGCTGCTGGCGGCGATGGGTGTGTCGGGGCTGCATGTCGGCGTCGAGCAGGGCTGGTGGCAGAGCCCGCTGCCGGCCTGCGCCGCGCCGCACTTCCGGGGCGGCAGCCTCGCAGAGCGGCTGGCCTCGATGCCGCTCCGGCCGGCCAAGCCGTGCGACGCGCCGAACCGGCTGTTCGCGTGGCTGCCCGTCTCGATGACGACGATCGACTTTCTCTATGCCGGCGCGTTGTCGGTGTGCGGCCTCTGGCTGCTGCCGTGGCTGATCGAGGCAAGAGGACGGGTGCGATGAGCGAGACCGAGACCCGGACAATGGCAAGGACGCTGCCGCCGCAGCCCGGCGAGCCGCTGGGTCGGGCGCTGCTGGAGCGCATGATCCGGGTCGATCACGCCGGCGAGTATGGTGCCGAACGGATCTATGCCGGCCAGATCGCGGTGCTGGGCCGCGGCCGGCACGGCGACGTGCTGCGGCACATGAAGTCGCAGGAGACGGTGCACAAGCAGACGTTCGAGGCGCTGATCGCCAGCCGGCGGGTGCGGCCGACGGCGCTGCTGCCGCTCTGGCACGCCGCTGGCTTCGCCCTGGGCGCCGTCACCGCGGCACTCGGCGAGCGCGCCGCGATGGCCTGCACCGTGGCGGTCGAGGAGGCGATCGACGAGCACTATGCCGCGCAGGCGGCGGCGCTGGAGGAAGGCGACGAGGTCGAGCTGCGCCAGACCATCGAGACCTTCCGGCTGGAGGAGCTCGAGCACCGCGACATCGGCCTGGCCAACGAGGCCGAGCTCACGCTGGGCTACCGGCTGCTGTCGCGGGTGATCAAGTCCGGCTGCAGGGTGGCGATCGCGGCCAGCGAGCGGGTCTGACGAAGGAGGTGGAATGCCTCAACTCTTCGGCCGAGGGCAACCAGGGCAGATCCACCCTCGTCGGTCGTGACCGGATACTCCCGACCGATGCCACGTATGATCGGCGGTAGATTGTCACCACCAACGACGACGACAGCGGCGGTGATGTGGCTATCACATCCTTCGAGGGACAGGCTGAAGCTTTCAACCTTTTCAGCGGTGTGATGCCCGGGAGCCGGCTGTGAAGCGATCCCAGCCATTCAGAGATTTTCGCCGTCGCCGACGGTATCATCCTGGACCTCTCCAATGAACGGCCCGGCGAGCGTCATGGTAAGATCCGCACTTTCAAGAATTAGCGACGTCGTCACGTTGCAGAGCCGATGACGCACAGCTGCCTGATGAGGAGGTCAGCGGGATCACGAGGCTCAAGAGAAGGACTCGCCCAAGGGTACAAACCTGCCGAGGCCATCACCAAACCATGGTTGGCCACCTCAAAGAATCATGATGGCTTGAACGGGACCAGTCCCGGCCCGTACATGCGTCATTCCCGAGAAGAGCGTGAGGTTCACGGCCTCGAAGCTCCAACCGTCGTCCTGCATCGCGCGGCGGATAAAGTGGAGGTCAATCGTCGCTGACTGCGTCGCGCCCCGAACGGAGGGCAGACGGCGGACCCAGGTGGCTGGCCCGACGTGCGACCCGAATCGACGCTGGCGGCGGTGATCGCCCGGCACACTGGACAGCCCTTGCCTGCGATTGAGGCGACCCTGGACGGGGCGGGAGTAACGGCCGGCGCGGCGTGCGAGGCAAACAGCGTCAGCGCCGCCGCGACCGACCGCAAAAGTAATGCGTCCGTGGTGCAGCGCGGACCTTACGCCAAAGAGCAAAACGAACTTGGAGAGGCGAGTTCGGACAGCATGAGCGGACGGATCGCCGCGCCCATGGACTTCGTGCCCCGCGATCCGGGCGACGACGGCCACGCCCATCGCCTGTCGTGAGGCCCGTCGGACATGATGTCCGCGTGGCCCCTGATCCAGGAGATTTCGGTGGTTAGAGCCCGCGTCGCCCGCGTCCGAAGAACAGGCTAACGACGAACAGGACGAGAAAGACGAAGAACAAAATCTTGCCGATCGTCGCGAACTCCGCGGCGACGCCGCCGAAGCCGAACACCGCCGCGATCAGAGCGATGACGAGGAAGATCAGGGTCCAGCGCAGCAGGTCCATCGGTCAACTCCCAGACGGCGGGGGCGAACCTGCCCCGCCATGTCGTTTCTAATGCGGGTAGTAGTGGCGATGGTGGCGAAGGAACCTGTGATGGTAGTGGTGGTGATAAGGGTGGTAGTCGCCACGGGGTGACGGGCCGTAGGGCTGCGCCATCGCCAGAGGTGCCGCGAGCGTCAGCGCGATCGCGGTCGCGACCGCAGATCCCAGACGTATGATCCTGTGCATGCCATCTCCCATCGAGGCCCGACCGCATGGCTAACGCGGCAGCGACCGTTTCGGCTGCATCAGGATGGCGGTTTCCAGCGTCCGGGCGCGGTGCTCGCTGGTCTGCGTGGACAGGATGCGCCGCCGCGCGCGGTTCGCGAGCGCGTCGCGGCGGTCGGCCGGCCAGTCCAGCGCCGACAGCACCGCCTCGGCGTCGTCGGCCAGCACGATCTCGGCCCCAGGCTCCAACACGTCCTCGATGCCCTCCCAGCGATCGGACACGATCGGGCAGCCGCAGGCCGCCGCCTCGAACAGCCGCACGCTGGGGCTCCAGCCGGCGCGGATCATGTCGGCGCGGGTGACGTTCAGGGTCCATCCGCACGCCGAGTAGAAGTCGGGATGGTCGGCCGGGGCCAGGTGCTCGATGCGCTCGACGTTGGCAGGCCAGTCGATCCCGGCCGGATATTGTGGCCCCGCCACGACGAACCGGCGCTTCGGCGCCCGCCGCGCCGTCTCGATCAGCAGCCGCGAGACGGTGGGCTGGCGGTCGTCGCTGTATGTGCCGAGATAGCCGAGGTCCCAGCGACGCGGCGCGCCGGTCGGGCGATATGACGCGGGATCGACCGAGCAGTAGAACCCGATCGCGCGACGGGCGCCGAACTCCCGCTCCAGCCGCTGCAGGATCGGGCCGGCGCTGAAGGAGAGCAGCAGGTCGAAGCCCGGGATCACCGCGCGCGACAGGTAGGCGCAGTCGCCGCGCTCCAGGGCGGCCAGCGTCACCGGCGTGTCGATGTCGTAGAACGCGGTCACGCCCCGCGCCGTCTCCTGTACGAGGTGGGCCGCCGCGATCCCGTCCGGGACGTAGGACCCGAGCAGCACCGCGTCGGCGTCGGCGATCGCCTCGGCGTGGCGGGCGAGGCCGTCTAGGCCGACATAGAAGGCCAGCCGGCAGAAGCCGGGGTCGGGCAGGTCACGGTTCTGCGCGTACCAGGGCTGGTCGCGTTCCAGGAACAGGATGTCGTGGCCGCGTGCGGCGAAGGCGCGCAGCAGCGCCCGGTAGGTGGTGGCGTGGCCGTTGCCCCAGCTCGAGCCCAGGCTCAGCCCCAGCACCACCAGCCGCATCAGGCCGGCACCCGCGCCAGCGCGTCGCCCAGCACCTGCTCCAGCAGCGCCGCACGGCGATCGTAGGTATGGCCGGCCAGGACGCGGGCGCGGGCGGCGGCGCCGATCTCGCGCGCCCGCACGTCGGTCAGCCCGCGCAGATGGTCGGCGACGTCGCGTCCGTCGCGTGCTACCAGCACCTCGCGGTCCGGCTCCAGGAACAGCTCGATGCCCTCCCAGCGATCGGTGATCAGGCAGGCGCCGGCGCCGGCGGCCTCGAACACCCGCGTGGCGGGCGAGAACCCGGTCTGGGCCATGCTGTCGCGGGCGACGTTCAGCACCGCGCGCGCCGAGGCGTTCAGCACGTTGTGCGTGGCGGTCGGCACATGGCCGATCGCGCGCACGTTGGCCGGAAGGCGCCTGTCGTGCCAGCCGGAGCCGCCGAGCAGGAAGGCCTCGGCGGAGAGCTGCGCTGCCGGCCGCAGGAAGAACTCCTCGATCCGGGCTTCCCGGTCCGGCAGCCGATTGGCCAGCAGCGACAGGGTCGCGGCATAGGCCGCCTCGGCTGGCACCGGGTGGTGGGTGGCGGGATCGAGCGCGTTGTAGATCGGCACGCAGGCCCGCGCCCCGAAGCCCAGGTAGGCGTGCACCACCGGATCGCCGCCGCCATAGGTCAGCACCAGGTCGAGCCCGGGCAGGGCCGCGTGCAGCGGATGGGTGGGGTCGGTGCGCAGCTCGGCCAGCGTCGCCGGGGCGTCGACGTCGAGGAAGGCGCGCACCGCCCCCGGCCGGCCCGCCGTCGCCAGTCCGGCCAGCAGCTCGTCGTCGAACACGCCGACGCCGCTGCACTTGATCACCACGTCGGCCGCGAACGAACGGGCCAGCGCCTCCCGCACCGCCTCCGGGGTCGCCGCATAGACCACGGACTCCGCCCAGTCCGGTGGCGGGATGTCGCGGTTGCGCTGGCGGTCGAACGCGTCCGGCTCCAGGAAGCTGATCGCATGGCCGCGTCCGGCCATGGCGCCGAGCAGGCCGCGATAGTAGGTGGCCGCCCCGTTCCAGTAGGAAGACACCAGGCTCGAGCCGTAGACGGCGATCCGCATCAGGCGACTCCGAGCGTGGCGGCGATGGCGAGCAGCTCGGCGGCGCGGTGCGCGCAGGAGTGGCGAGCCTGGATGGTGGCGAGCCCGTGCGCGGCCAGCGACGCCCGCAGGCCGGCATCGGCGGCGACCGCGCCGAGCGTCCGGGTCATGGCGGCGCCGTCCTCGGCCACCAGGTAATCCGCGCCCGGCGTGAACAGCCCCTCGGAATCGTCCCACGGCGCGCAGACCAGCGGGATGCCGCAGGCCAGCGCCTCGAACACCCGGATGGTCGGGATGCCGGGCAGCATCGTCACGTAGTAGCGCCGCGGCACGTGCACCGTGACGAGGTGTCGGGCGAACACCTCTGGCGCCAGCGGGTTGGGCAGCCAGCCGCGGAGCGTGGCGCCGTGGCGTTCCAGCACCGCGCGGGCCTCGTCCGGATAACGCACGCCGTGGATGTCGAGCGGCAGGCCCGCCTCGCGCATCGGCCGCAGCAGGAACGCCTCCAGCTCGGTGGCGCGCTCGCCGTCGCCCCAGTTGCCGATCCAGACCCCGCCCTGGCGGTCGGTCGGCTGGGCCGGCGGACGGAAGCGGCGCAGGTCCGCCGCCTCGTGCCAGACGAACACCCGGCCGCCCCAGCCCCAGCCCTCGTAGATGCGGGCCAGCGTGGCGCCGAAGGCCAGGATGCCGTCATAACCCGACAGGTCGAAGTGACGGATCGCGGCTGGATCGCTGACGGCGCGGTGGTGGGTGTCGTGGAACAGCAGCCGGAACCGGCCGCTCTGCGCACGCCGGGTGCCGATCGCCGCCACCAGCGCCGGCGGGTTCCACTCGTGTACCAGCACGAGGTCGGCCCCGTCGAGCATCGCGTCGAGGTCGGGCGCATCCGGCGGGTAGAGGCCGGCCGACAGCTCCGGATAGTGCGTGGCAAACGCGGCGAGCCCCGCCTCGCCCCCGTCCCGTGTCAGGTTCTCGCGGCTCCAGGAACCCTCCGGCTCCCACGATCGGACTTCGTGCCCGAGCGCCTGCAGCTCGCGCAGCACGCCGCGCAGAAAGTGCGCGTTGCCATGGTTCCAGCACGACGTCAGCGAGTGGGTGAAGGCGGCGATCCGCATCGTCAGACGAACCGGGCAAGCGTTGCAGCCGGTCGATGCAGTGCCAGCGTCGCCTCCGCCATCGCTGCCGCCGTATAGCTCGCCGCACGCCGGGAGGCCGCCCCCGCCAGTGCTGCCGGCGCGTCCAGCACCTCCGCCAGCGCGTCGGCGAAGCCCGCCGCATCGCCCGGCGGGACGAAGCGGGCGACGCCGTCCCACAGCTCGCGGAAGGAGGGGATGTCGGACAGCACCAGCGCCAGTCCGGCCTGCGCCGCCTCCAGCACAGCGAGCCCGAACGGCTCGTAGCGCGCCGTCGAGACGAACACGCGCGCGTCCGCGAACGCCGCCGCCAGCGCCGGCTCGTCCAGCGGACCCAGCGCGCGAGCCGACGCCAATCGCACGACGGTAGCGTCCGGGCCGCGCAGGCTGCCGGCGGCCAGCACCGGCGCGTCGAGCAGGCCGGCGGCACGGTCGAGGGTCGCCGCATCCTTGGCCTCGTCCCAGAACCGCCCGGCGGCCAGCACGGCGCGCGGGCGATCGGACGCTGGCCGCGTCGGCGACTGCGGGAGCCGGCGTCCGTTCGGGATCGCGGTGATGCGGGCGACCGGTCCATACGCCGCCAGCACCTGATCCCGGAACGTCCGGCTCGGGGTGACCACATGGTCGGCCCGCCGCAGCCCGGCCGCGGTCGCCGCGATGCGCCAGGCGAAGTCGGGCGGCGGCGGACCCTGCCGCAGCGCCCGCCACCAGGTCAGCAGGCACGAATGCAGCACCGCCACCACCGGCACCGGCCAGATCGTCGCGGCATCTCCCAGCAGCGCCGGCGCATGCAGGTGCACGCCGTCCACACCTAGCCCGTCGGCCAGCTCCGCCAGCTCGCTTCCAGCCTCCACCAGCGCCGCCGCGTCCGGCGCGGTCCAGTCCAGCAGGCTGTCGGTCATGTGCAGGATCAGCCCGGGGATCGACGCCGCCTCCCGCTGCTGCGAGAGGTCGGGTCGCGGCCCGAGCGTCGCCAGCTCGACGGCGATGCCGGCCGCCGCCCACTCACGCGCCAGCGTCAGGCTGTAACGCCAGACGCCGCCGACCGCGTCGGTGGTGACCAGGATCCGGCCGGTCACGCCGCTCGCCTCAGCAGCGGCACACGGACTCCAGCTCGGCCAGCGGCAGCGGCGCCTCGTCCTGGATGTCCGACAGCCGCTCGAACAGCCCGAGATAGTGCGCATGCGCCCGTTCCCAGGCCTGCGCGTCCGGCGGCCCGAACAGCCGGCGGTAATCGGGCGAGCTCGGATAGGGATAGAGCGGCACCGGGTCGTTGGCCCACACCCCCGCCTCCTGCAGCCGCGCCCGCCAGCCGGCGACCAGGGCCGGGTCGTCACCGGCGACCTGGATCAGGTTGGCCTGCACGAAGGCGACATGCCGCCGGGCCAGGATCAGCCGGTCGGTCAGCTCGTCGGTGGAGAGCCGGCAGTTCTTGTCGAGTTCAGCGCGGCCCTCCACCGTCAGGCTCTCCACCCCGGCCTCGATCGACACGCAGCCGGCCGCCCCCAGCAGCGCCAGCATGTCGGGGCGCCACAGGTCGATCCGGGTCTGGATGCCGAACTTCAGGCCGCGCCCGACCAGCGCTTCCAGCAGCGGCCGGTTCGGCAGGAAGATCTCGTCGATGAAATAGAGGTAGCCGACCCCCTGCGCGCGCAGCCCGTCGATCTCGTCCAGCAGCGGCACGAGGTCACGCCGGCGGTAGCCGTCGCGGAAGTCGATCTTGGCGCAGAACGAGCAGGAGTACGGGCAGCCGCGTGACGCCTCCACCTCGGCCCCCGGCAACTCGTGGCCGGAGCCGTCGCAGGGCTGGTCGAAGCGGTGATGGTGGTGCCGGTGGCGGGCAATCCAATGGTCCGGCCAGCGCAGCGCCGGCAGGTCGGTGAAGCGCGCCGCCTGCGGCCCGCCGGTCGCACGAAGCGGCGTCGCCGTGCCCGGCACTTCGCCGGCGACGCCGCCCTCGGCCAGCGCCAGCACCACCTCCTCGCACTCGCCGCGCACCACCACGTCGGCGCCGAGCTTGGCCAGCGCCGCCTCCGGCGTTGCCGAGCCGTGCGGTCCGACCGCCACCAGCCTCGCCTCCGGGCAGGCGGCGCGCAGCGCGTCCAGCAGCAGGCGGGGCAGCCGCAGTTCGGGCTGCGCGCAGCGCCAGAACAGGTAGGTGGGCGCCGTGGTGACCACGATCATCGCCGGCGCGAACGCGGTGCAGGCCGCCGCCAGCCCCCCGATGGCGAGTTCGTCGAGCAGGCCGTCGCGCAGCAGCGTCTCGTGGCCGGCGCAGTCCAGCAGCGCCTTCGCCGCCCCCAGCTCGATCGGCAGATGCGGTGCCCGACAACCGAAATAGATGCTGCCCTCGAAGGACCAGGGCGGGTTCAGCAGGGCGACCTTCATGGGGAGGAAGGCCAGGGGCGCTGCCCCTGGACCCCGCCGGGGCGAGCCGCCCCAGACCCGCGTTTCTCAGGAATGGATCGCAAAGGCTCCGCCGTTGCTGGGGTCCAGGGGCAAGGCCCCGGGCCGGTTTTTGACAAGACCCGGCCCGGCCGTCTCGTTACACCGCCTCAGCG
>CALMVO010000034.1 GCA_937873205.1 uncultured Acetobacteraceae bacterium | reverse complement strand
GAGGCGCACGCCGTCCCCGAGCCCCAGCCGTGCCACCGCCCCGGCCGCCACCCGGGTCGCGGTCTCCCGCGCCGACGAGCGGCCGCCGCCGCGTGGGTCGCGCAGTCCGTATTTCAGCTCGTACGTGAGGTCGGCATGGCCTGGCCGGTAGCGGTCTGCGATGTCGCCGTAATCGGCCGAGCGCTGGTCGGTGTTCTCGATCAGCAGCGAGATCGGCGTCCCGGTGGTGCGGCCCTCGTAGGTGCCGGACAGGATGCGCACCAGGTCGGCCTCGCGCCGCTGCGTGGTGTGGCGCGACTGCCCCGGCCGCCGCCGGTCCAGGTGGGGCTGGATGTCGTCCTCCGAGAGCGCCATCCCCGGCGGGCAGCCATCGATCACGCAGCCGATCGCCGGGCCGTGGCTCTCGCCCCAGCTGGTGACGCGGAACAGGTGGCCGTGGCTGTTGTGCGACAAGGCGCGTGTCCGATCGGTCCCGGCCCGTCAGTCTTTGCCCGGCGCGACGATCGCCGCGATGTCGGGCGCCGACGGGTTCTTCATGCCGACCAGGTGGTAGCCGCTATCGACGTGGTGTACCTCGCCGGTGACCGCGGTGGACAGGTCCGACAGCAGGTAGAGCCCGGCGGCGCCGACCTCGTCCACGCCGACATTGCGCTCCAGCGGCGCGTTCAGCTGGTTCCACTTCAGGATGTAGCTGAAGTCGCCGATGCCGCTCGCCGCCAGCGTCTTGATCGGGCCGGCCGAGATCGCGTTGACCCGGATGCCGTCGCGGCCGAGGTCGGCCGCCATATAGCGCACCGAGGCCTCCAGCGCCGCCTTGGCGACGCCCATCATGTTGTAGTGCGGCATCACGCGCTCGGCGCCGAGATAGCTCAGCGTCAGCAGCGAGCCTCCGCGGTCCATCAGCGCGCTCGCCCGCCGCGCGAGTGCGGTGAACGAGTAGCAGGAGATGTCGATCGCCTGCAGGAACGCGTCGCGCGGGGTGTCGACGTAACGTCCGCGCAGGTACTGCTTGTCGGCCCAGCCGATCGCGTGCACCAGGAAGTCCAGCCTGCCCCACGCCGTCGCGATCTCCTCGAAGGTGCGGTCCATGGCCGCGTCGTCGGACACGTCGCACGGCAGCACCACGGTGGCGCCGATGCCTTCGGCCAGCGGCCGCACCCGCTTCTCCAGCGCGTCGCCCTGGTAGGTAAAGGCGAGCTCGGCCCCCTGCGCCGCGCAGGCCGACGCGATCCCCCAGGCGATCGAGCGGTTGTTTGCCACGCCCATGATCAGGCCGCGCTTGCCCTCCATCAAAGTGCCGCGGAGGGGTAGGTTGCTGGGGCCCTCTGGCATGATGGTCTCGATCTCGGATTTGGCACGGGCCCGGCGCGGGATGCGGGCGGTCACCGGCCGTTTCGTGGTCGCACGCCGCCCCCGGCGGGACAAGTCCTGCGTGCAGGCTCTTGGCGTGGCACACGCGCGCGCCCAGACTCTGCACCCGTCGGGGCCGTGCCCCGATCGAGGGGCGGGGGAACGCGGACGATGCCGGATGGAGCGCTGGAGGTGGTGGCGGACCCGATCGCGCTGTTCCGCGGCTGGCTCGGGGAGGCCGCCGCCAGCGAGCCCAACGATCCCAACGCGGTGGCGCTGGCGACGGCCTCGCGCGGCGGCATGCCGTCGGTGCGGATGGTGCTGCTGAAGGGCGTCGACGATCGCGGCTTCGTCTTCTACACCAACACGCAGAGCCGCAAGGCCGGGCAGCTCGCCGAGACGCGGGCCGCGGCCCTGCTGTTCCATTGGAAGACGCTGCGCCGCCAGGTGCGCATCGAGGGCCCGGTCGAGACCGTCACCGACGCCGAGGCGGATGCCTACTTCGACAGCCGCGCCCGCATCTCCCGCCTGGGTGCCATCGCGTCCGACCAGTCGCGGCCGCTGCCTGACCGCGCCCTGCTGGAGCGGCGGGTGGCGGAGGTCGATGCGCGCTATCCGGACGACGCGGTGCCACGGCCGCCGCACTGGTCCGGCTACCGCGTGCTGCCCGACCTGATCGAGTTCTGGTGCGACATGCCGTTCCGGCTGCACGACCGCATGGTCTATCGCCGCGAGGGCGCAGCCTGGCAGACCACACGCCTCTACCCGTGAGACCGTCCGCGAATGGCGTGCGCCGGCGATCCGACGCGCCTTCCAGCACTTCCGGTGCTCACGGCCAGAAGGCCGCTCCGCTCCGGTTCTCGGAAGGCACGACGGCCGTGCCGCGTTAGCGCGGCACTCTCACTCGGCACACCCCATTCCCGAACGATGTCAGCAAGACAGGCTCGACCTGCCAATCAGGCGGTCGCGGGCTCCACGGCCTGGGTGGGGG
>CALMVO010000033.1 GCA_937873205.1 uncultured Acetobacteraceae bacterium | reverse complement strand
GGGCGGGGGCCGGGGGCCGCGCGATCCCGCCGGCGACGGTCGCCAGGCTGCTGGGCGCCCGCGACGTCAGGCTGCGCGCCGCACCCGCAGATGCGGCGCTGCTGCACGGTGCCGCGGCGGGACTGGCCGCATACGACGCGCTGGTGCGGGTGCCGGCGGCCGGGCTGCCGCCGATGCTGCTGGCGCTCGCCAGCCGCGACGTGCCGATCCTGCAAGCAGGCCTGGAGGCCGGCAGCGGCGGCAGCGCCGCGCTGGCGTTCCTGGGGCAGGCCATGGCGGCCCGGCTGGAGACCCGGCCGGCATGACCACCGCTACGCCGGCGGCCGGCCCCGTCGGCACCGCGCTGCTGGAGCAGTTCCTGGACTGGCTGCGCGACGAGAGGCGGGCCAGCCCGCTCACCGTCACCGCCTATCGCGGCGACCTCGCCCGCTTCCTCGGCTTCCTCGCCGGGCATCTGGGTGCCGAGCCCGATCTCGCGGCCCTGGCGGCACTCCGATCCGCCGACCTGCGCGCCTGGCTCGCCGAGGAGGCCGCCCGGGCCGCCGCCCGGCCTGATTTCTCGCGCGACCGCGCCGCACGCACCCGGGTGCGCCGGATGTCGGCGGTGCGCAGCTTCTACCGCCACCTGGCCCGGCGGCACGACGTCGACAACGCGGCACCCGGTCTGATGACCTCGCCGCGCCTGCGCCCGACGCTGCCGCGCCCGCTGCCGGCGGCCGCAGCACTGGCGGCGCCGGCGGGGATCGCCTCGCAGGCGCGGACGCCGATGGCCGAGCGCCGCGACGGCGCGCTGTTCACCCTGCTCTACGGCGCTGGCCTGCGCATCTCGGAGGCGCTGGCGCTCGACCTGCGCGACCTGCCGCGCGGCCCCGACGCGGACGCCGTACTGCGCGTACGCGGCAAGGGCTCCAAGGAACGGCTGGTGCCGCTGCTGCCGGCGGTGCTGTCGGCGCTCCGCGACTGGGCCGCCCACCACCCCGACCCGGCGCCGGACTCGCCGCTGTTTCCCGGCGTGCGCGGCGGCCGGCTCGATCCGGCGGTGGCGCAGAAGGCGATGCGCGACTACCGCCGGCTGGTCGGCCTGCCCGAGCACGCCACGCCGCACGCGCTGCGGCACTCGTTCGCCACCCACCTGCTGGAAGGCGGCGCCGACCTGCGCTCCATACAGGAGCTGCTGGGCCACGCCAGCCTGTCCACCACGCAGCGCTACACCCTGGCCGACGAGGCCCACCTGCTCGACGTCTGGCGACGGACGCATCCGCGCTCCGGACGGACGGAAGGCCAGGGCCCTGCCCTGGACCCGCTCAAGGCGGCGCCTTGAGAATCCACTTGTTTAAGCAATCACTTCTTCCCAGGCCGGAGCTTGACCTTCCCCCGGAACGTGTACATAGTGCACACACACTGGGCGCATCAAGCGCAAGTAGATCGTGAAGGATCGCTTCAGATGAGCGATGTCATCGCAGACGACAGCCTCGCTCGCGTCAACCTCGATCGGCTCATCGCCGAGACCCACAAGCTGGTTGCCGAGTCGGCCAAGCTGGTCGCCGAGTCCACCAAGATGAACGCCGAGGCCGCAAAGCTTCGTGCTGAGGAAAAGAAGTTTGACCGGGAGCGGCTCCTGTCCCCGGTCCAGATCGCCATCGCTGCCTTGACGGGCGTTGCGGCCGCAGCCGTCGCCTTCGGCGGGATCGCCGGGTTCAAGGCGCTGGTTCATGCGATAGGGTTCGCATGAGCCCCGACCGCTTCCGGGAGTGCCTGGCCCTGCTGCACTGGTCGCAGCGGGGCTTGGCCGACATCCTCGACACGCACCCGACGACCGTGCGCCGGATGGCGACCGGGGACGCCACCATCCCCGACAGCGTGGCGGCATGGCTGGAGGAGCTGGCCGCAGCGCACAGGGCCCGGCCGGTGCCCGCCGGATGGCAGAGGCGCGCGGCCTGAGGGTGGAGCTGACATGCGCACGGTCGACATCGACGAAGCCAAGACCCACCTGTCCCGCCTGATCGAACAGGCAGCGGCCGGCGAACCCTTCGTAATCGCCGAGGCGGGTCGTCTACTCGTCAAGGTGGTGCCGATCGATGCGCCGGACCGTGGCGCCGAGCGCCGTCTCGGCTTCCTAGCCGGACGGGCGGAGGTGCCCGATGATTTTGATCGGATGGGAGCCGCCCCAATCGAGAGCATGTTCGAGCACGACGCTTGAGGCTGCTTCTCGACACGCACCTGCTGCTTCGAGCGGCCTACACTCCCGAACGCCTGTCATCGGCGGCATGCGCGTTGATCAAGGATCCCCTCGACGAGCGACCTTCTCCTCGGCAAGCGCATGGAAGGTGGTCATCAAGCGCGCCCTCGGCCAACCGGACGTCCGAGTCGACCCGCGGGTCCTGGCTCTTCACTTGCGGAGCGTTTGCGTAGTCAAGTCGCGCCGGCCTTTTGGAACATCTTCCTCCTGGAATGGGCCTTCTCCAAGCAACTATACGCAGGCGCCATAAAACCAGGATTTGACTCTAATACACTTGTAGCTAGAAGGAATTTCGCTCCCGAACAATATGGGAGCAGGATGTGACCACAGACACCTGTCCGAGAGTGGCCGGGAGCGCAAGGGTCGGTCTGGAGTGGGACTCCGTGGACAACGGACATCGTATGCATAGCTAACCAGTTGAGCGGTTCCCAAATGAGTTGGCCGCAAAGTCACCCTTTCAACTCGGCCTCGAACCTCTCTAGCAAGCCCGCCGCCAGGCCAGGCCCGCGTAAGTAAAGACCGATCTCGTCCAGGCGATTCGACGCCAAGCCGGATTGAGACCCCCAATTCATGCTGCTGACGATAACATGGTCCTTGTCCCAGGTTAGAAACTTCGCGTGTAGCTGAGGCTCGCGGACCCCCACCAAGGCGACGATGCCATCAAGCCGGTCCCGGTGCTCCGCGACATGCCGGCGCTTCACGGGGCCGGTGTAGCGGGAGAAGTAGACCCTAGCGTCTTGGACACGCCGGCCAGCAATTTCAGCAGGATTGAAGAGCGCAGGCACCATAGTCGCGCCGACCTTGTTGGTGCAGCAGACGAAACTCTGGCTAGCATCGTGTGCCGCCACCCGGAGCAACCGCTCGTGCTCGTCGGCATAGACAACCGTCAACTCGGCTGGGGGGCGTATCGTCAGCGTCCCGGCCGGCGACACCGCGCTCCTAGCCCGCCGTAGCTCCGAAGCCATGAACGAGAGCGCTTCCACCGAACGGCTAGCGCTCGCCAGCCTTGAGACGATTGCACGCAATGCGTCCAAAACGATCGCTACTGACTGGCTCTCCCGTATTTCGGCGGATACCTCGACGGATGAGAAAGGCGACGACAGCCAGTTGCAGGACCCGAGCAATACGACGGCTCCTCCCTGGCCGTCGTCCGCGGCAACGACCTTGGCATGGCTGCCGACCGACTCGCGCTGCAACAGCACGAAACCTCGCGAGCGCCTAACCGCAGACAAGCGCTGGTGCAGTTCCTGTATTGCGACGGCATTACCTGCCCGCTCGTCCAATGACGTTCCATAGAACACGTGGCAGCGCACGCCCCTGCCGACGGCTTGATCGAGCGCTCGCAAGATACGCTCCCGTCGGTCCTTGCCCCTCTCGTCCCCTTGCGAGGCAACGAAGGTGGAGAGGACGAACACATCGCAGCTTGCTTCCCCGACGATCCGCTCGAAACGTTCGAGGTGCTCCTCAAAACCGACAACGAACTGATCGGCCCCGAAAGTGGTGTGCGTGGGTGCTGCGCTACTCGGCCGCGAAGCCGTCGCTTGGGGGAGCGCGCCTGTCTTGACGGTCGCCTCAAGCGCCCGGGCCAGCCCCTCGCTCGCCCCCTCTGGCAGGGCGAGGCCGTTGGGGCCGTCCAGTTCAACGACGAGATACCTCTGCTCGATAACCGAGCTCACTGCTCGCACGCCGCAAAGCCATTCGCCTGGGCGGAGGGAGCCCGCCATGAAGTCGCTGACGCGTTGCGCTAGGGTATCATCGGTTTCAGGAGGCTCCTTCAGCGGGAACGCCACAGCGAGCCCCGGTTGCGGGAGCTTGGATAGGGGGACGGTCGCAACGTCTCGGTTTCGAAGGACCGAGTGCCCAACTTTCTCGAACACCAAGCTGATGCCGACCTCACGGTCCTGAGCACGTTCCGGGAGTGCCCGGCCAGACCGGATAAACTCGCGGCCTATATCGCTCGTTGCCAGCGCCGGCATTGGCGACAGACGGATCTCGACTAAGCCGAACTGCATCAGGCGTGCCATGGCCGAACTGGCGATCTGACCATGGATCTGCAGCGACGCCGCTATTTCGTTAATCGTTCCAGGCGCCCGGTCCAGCGCCAAGAGCACCATCTCCTCAATGGGACTCCAACCCCATATCCGCCGCACGATGGCTCGGGCCCGATAATGGCAGGCAGGGATAAACACCTTCACGGCAGAAGCCTGCCGCTTTGGTTGACCTCTATAATGGCCGCGCCATTGCCCATACCATCAAACTTGTGTTTGGACAGCCGGGATATCTCCTCGAGCATCGTTCGGAGGAACCCGAGCTCGTTGCCGCGGTGGTCCGGGTCCACACCGTCAACCGCCTCGCCGATGAACTGCAGGCTCGTGGCGAGCACCAGCTTCTGCTTGGCTCGGCTCAGGAGGACGTTCATACGCTGCGGGTTCTTCATGAAGCCCAGGGCGCGCGTCCCCACCATTACGTTGTTCCGAACCAAGCTTGTCAAAACGACATCGGCTTCGCCTCCCTGGAAGCTATCGCTTGTGTAAACGAATTTCCGGTTTGCCCTCGGGCTCTCGAAGCCGAATAACGTACCACCTTCGCGATTGGCCTCCTGGCTAAGGAGATGCTCAAGATATTCGACCTGAGCCAGGTAAGGTGACAGGATTGCCAGCGTAGGCAAGCGCCCGCTTAGATCTATCTTGGGACGCAACGACCTTAAGGTAGAAATCAGCGCGACAGCCTCGGTCTTGTTACGGAACGATTGCTTCACTTGCTCCTCGAATGCTTGCTTCTTGACAATACTTAAGGCGGGCATGTTGAGGATTACTATGGGGGCAATAGGAAAGCCCGCTTCGGAGGATACGGTAGAGGCTCGCAGCTTGACGCGCTCGGACGGCAAGAGCTTCCCCTGGTAGAAAACGTTCGACACCAGTTCTCCGATGGCCGGATGCATCCGACTTTGCTCGAGCAAGACGCTCGCGATAGGGCTGGGCCGGTTCGTGGTCCTTTCTCGGTCATCTTCCCGCTCTGCAATTGAACGGAAAGCTTCCTCAAGCCGAGCTGCTGTCGCCAACACGTCCGCAAGGAGGAGCTCATCCAACTTGATCAGGTCCAGAGTTGTGATGACCTCTGGTGGCAGGTCCGAAATCGTCGAGATCTGTTTCTCGGCGTCTTTAAGCAGCTCCGCGGCGAAAGTGATACCATAGAACTTCTGCCGGTCGACGACGTCAAACGGAGAGAGTTGGTTATGATCGCCGATCATCAATCTTCGGTTCCCGAGTAAGAGGGCACCGATCAGCTCTGCACCGTTCGCCCGCGCTGCCTCCTCGACGATGACCCAATCGAACTGCTCCCCATCGGAAATCATCTCCTCAATGACGTGCGACGATGTCGTCGCGAGCATCACGTCAGATGACCTGAGAAGGAGGCTATCCGTGTCCCTAAATACTCGATCGGCAATGGCCCTTTCCGCATCGTTCACCGGGTCGAGAGCTTGCTTGATTTGGTAGCGTTGATTCGTCATGACGGCGTCGCCGCCCGCTCGCGCCGCGTCAGCAGATCGCAGCAAGGCTGAAGATGCCATCTGCAGGGAAGTAGGCTCGTCGCCTTGGCGTGGCCGTCCTATGCGCACAACAATCACGGTTTCCTGAGCAAGCGCCTTCCTGAGGCCATCCTCCATCTGAACGAGAGTTTCGTGGTTTTGGGCGGAGATTAGGACGCGCGCATCGGGTGTCAACGAAAGTATGCTCTTCACCAGATGCGAGACGAGGTAGGTCTTGCCGACGCCGGGAGGGCCCACGATGACGTTGATGGACTTTCCGGCGGAGATTGACTGCCAGGCTGCCTTCTTCGAGTCGTCCAAGTCGTCATCTGGGGCGCCCGGATCGGCAATATCGCGCAGTGCGTCGTCGAATGCTACTTGCGTTGGGTCGTCGAGCGCCCTCAGGAGCTCGACGTTGGCCCTCGCGGCGACAATGTTCCGAAGCCGACGCCGGATCGCCCTCTCAAACCCGCTATCCCTCCGTGGCCTGAGATAGACGGGCAATCCGGGCACGAGAGGCACGTCGGTCGCAAAGGCGAAAGCCTGCCGGCCACCGGTCTGGCCGCTCCCCTGGTAACGGAGGTTCGGCAACCGCTCCCGCTCGGCGGCGAGGGAAGAGAGCCTGGACACCGTCCACTCAGCCCTGCCGTCATCGTCTCGCAGCTCGCGCCTCAACGCGTCCCATGCCGGGCGTAATCCAAGGATCTTCCTACGTTCGTCTCGATCGGCCTCGTCGCGCGGCACAAGCCAAGCCACACCCGTTTCATCGCGTGGCGAAGATAGGAGAACATCGACGGGATAGAAGCGGAACTGCTCCCTAAGCCATGTAAAGGCTTCAAGCACGATGAGAGCGTACCAGGGCACAACGTCAGGTAGCGCGTCACGTGGCCGGCCAGGATCTAAGAGGTCGGTCCACCTCTTTGCGGCGGGGCCGAGTTTGCGCACTCGCTCTTCCGAGCTGCCGAGATTTCTGGACAGGCGGAGTCGTTGCTTCACCTCGACCGCATTATAGACCTTGTCGCCGGGACGCCTCATATATGCCTGTTCGAGCACGCCGATGCGGTCTGCGCGGTCTGCGAGGATCCTCACGCGGTAGCACGCCAAGTCGGTGAAGACCTGTATAAGCTGCCGGTCTATAGTGACTGCCCGCACGTCGGGGCCGAGTAGATCTTCCTCGACGAACCGCAGAACGGCTTCCCTATCGTCTGCTGATATCGCGCCCGAAGTTAGCAGCGGCAAGTCGCTCCGCATGACTTGCCCCGAGGGATAAAGGACAAGCTCGGCCTCGGAGCTTGCCCCTGAGCGCTTGAGCTCCTCGCTGACATCCCTGAGCTCCTCAAGGACTACCGAGCCGTCGAACAGCTGAAAGCGCGGCGGATTAGAAAGCCGGTCCAGCATCCTTCTCTCGACCGAGAGCAGCGACGGGCCGCTATTGCCGGATACGCCAAGGATCGCCGCGACCGTCCGGCCGAGATCGACCCAGTCCTGGCGGAACGAGATGGCACCTGGCGGTCGTAGCAGCTGTCCGGACCGATCCAGGTCGGGTTCGCCTATGTGGACGCAGGCCTCGTATCCGCCCAGGCGATAGTCCTGGCGGTCGTCGCCGTGAGAAAAGATTGCGTGCTCGCTGACTGCACCGTGCACGATTCCCGCGTCGTGACACAGCGCCAGACCTTCGGCAACGCGCTCAATGTTGCGCCAGAATGGCGCGCGCTCCGCTACGGCAAGCAAAAGGCCTTGCCGCGCAAGGAATGCGCGGGGCGTCCCGGCGACCGGGCTGCCTGGATCAAGCATCAGGATGCCCAGCTCGTCGTGGTCCTCGACGATCTCGCGCACCTCAACTAGCAATTCGCGCGCTCGTCGGGACGACAAGACGCGGCGGATGCGTCGCAGCCCGCGAGCGACTAGACGGCTCAGGTCTGCATCAACCTGGGTCCCAGTCTTCTTGAACAAGCGCAAGAGGTAGCGTTCCCCGTCATCAATACCCGTGGCTGCTCGCAGTTGCGAATCCAAGCCTCCGGCAGCGCCGGCAAACGCATCTTCGGCGAATCGGAACCGGGCATTCAGCGACTTCTGATCAACCTTTGTACGCCGTGCCATAACGATCCTGCCCGCCAGTCGCCGAACGCGATGCCGATTCCCTTATATCTCCGAGTTGAGGCGCAAAACGGCCATCCCGCCCGGACGACATCATCAATCGGCGACCGCACCCATGCCATAGCAGACTCGACTTTTTTGTCGATCGACAAGTGGAACCCGTTCGTCCCCACCGTCTGTCAAGCCGCTCGTCTGAACGTCGAGCAACCGCCTCCCCTCGACCGCCGCCGGATGCCGGTTTCCCACCCAGAACCGCCAGCGCGGGTTCACGACATCATTTCATGACACCACGCCAAGCTTTCGGGGCTCGTGATTCCGCTCCATTTTCGTCATTGGGACAGCGTAGTCTCCCGCCCCAGCACCACCGAGGCAGACCGACCGCATGCCGACCCACCGCCACCGGACGACACGGCTATCGAGATGCCCGCTCCCTCCGGGCCAACGGTCAGGGCCGGCGGCCGGCCCGGTCCAGCCCGGGCGGGGACTGGTCGAACGGACGGCGGCCCCCGGCGGGCGGGCGTAAGCGTCCAGACGTTTGGGACCAGGCACGAACCGGCGGCCTCGACGTCGCGTCCCAGGCGGTCTCGTCGATCTCGGCCGGTCCGATCGACGTCACCGATCGGGCCCTCGGCCTTTTCCCGCCCTACTGGAACGGCAGGTAGCGGAACGAGGTCATGACGATGTTCTCGTCGGTGTTGGGCGAGCCGCCAATGCCGCCATAGGTGAGGCGCTTCACGAAAGCGTACTGCACGCCGGCCTGCAGCGTGCCGTAGTCGCCCTTGAAGAAGCGATACCAGGTGCCGGCGGTCGCCTCCACCACGCTCGACGTGTTGGCGGTGCAGGCCAGCGGGCTCAGCTCGACGTTGCAGCCGCTGTTCACGTAGAGCCCGCTGCCGTAGCCGTAGCCCTTGCCGGCGATCGTGAACTGCTCGCGGTGGGTGACCTGCTCGGTGCCCACGTAGCCGTAGAGGTCGAGCGGCTTGATCGGCCGATAGATCAGGCCGGCGAGCGCGATCGCCTCCGGCAGCGGCTGCGGGCTGCCATCGCGCTTCAGCGTGGCGTCGGTGAGCTGGGCCGAGCCGTAGCTCCCGATGCCCTCGCCGAACAGGCCGGACAGCTGGAAGTCGAGCTTCTTGGGGATCAGGGGCAGGATGGTGCCGGCGCCGACGCCGCCGCCCAGCACCGTGTGGCTGGCGCCGCTGCCGACGACCTCGGTGCGATCGTGCAGGAAGCGTGCCAGGCCGAACAGCTCGTAATGGCCCCAGCCCGGGTCGGCGGTCGCCTTGACGATGACGTCCGGCGCGAACTCGGTCGAGTAGGTGGCGCTGGAGTTCAGCGTGCCGCCGCCGGAGGCCAGGCCGGCGTTGGTGGTGTTGGCGGCCGCGGTGCCGTCGCCGTTCGCGCCGACGAAGTACGTGTCCTCGGGGCTCTCCACCGAAGCGCCGATGTCGAACTTGCCGCCGTCGAAACCCTTGACGATGCGCAGGCCGACCTGCCGCTTCCACACGAAGCCGGTCACGAACTGGGCATCGATCTGGAGCGGCGTGTTCTCCTGGTGCGGCACGATGCCGATCCGGTTCATGGTCGCCAGCGAGTAGACCTGGCCGCCCAGCACGTAGAGGTCGAGGTCCGACCGGGCGTAGGTGGCGTAGAGCTGGCGGGTGCGCAGCGTGTAGCTGTTGCTCTCGGTCGAGTTCGAGGTGACGCCGGCGCTGTTGAAGTCGGTCTCGTAGTAGCCCGCGAGCTGGGTCACGGAATTCGGCGACCCCTCCACCAGCAGCGAGATGCGGCTCTGCCGCGCGCTGCCGCGGAACTCATCCTGGTGGTAGTTGGCGCTCTGCGGGAACGGGATGCCGGCGTTGAAGCTCGACGAGATGTCGGCGACCTCGTTGCGGCTGCGGTAGATGCCGGCGGCCTCGATGAAGCCGCCCAGCGTGACCCGCACGCCGCCGACCGCGAACTGGCCCTGCTTGAGCTGCGGACCGCTCGGCGTGTAGCCCGGGTTGCCGCGGCTGTTGATGAAGGGCGACTGGCTGCCGGCGGCGAGCTGCGCGGCGCCGTAGCCCGGAGGCGCCGCCAACGGCGGCGGTGGCAGCGGACTGCCGTTCACGTCGTAGCGGGTGGGGCCGGAGCGCTCCTGCGCCTCCCGCGCCTGGCGGCTGGCCTCGGCCGCCTCCCGGCGTGCCGCGCGCACCTCAGCCGAGCGCGCCGTGAGGTCGTGCTTCATGTGGTCGAGCTGGCCCTGCAAGGCATGGATCTGCCGCTCGATCGTGCCGATCTGCGCCGCGGTCTCGTCGGCGCGCGCAGGCTGCTGGACCAGGACGCCGGCACAGAGCGCGGTCGCACCGAACAATCCTGCCTTGAAACGATGATCGGTCCGCATCGACATCCAACCTCACGTCCACGCCGACAGGCTAACCCGGCCTGGAAACGTAATGAATGGCCGGATAGCACGATCCGGTGTGGCGGCGGCCAGAAGCCATGGCACTAGGGCATTTCCGCAACAGCGCGATGGTGGCGGCGCTGGCGTGGGCGCTCCTTGGGGCGCCCGCTTCCGGACAGACCTGCCTCCAGCGGCTGCAGGCCAGCGCGCCGCTCCGGGACGATGACGGATTCCTCAGCCTACCGGCGATGATCGACGGCAGGCCTGTCAGCCTGCTGGTCGATACCGGCTCGGACAACGGCATGCTGACCAAGGCGGGCGCGGCGCGGCTGGGGCTCCGGCGCAATCCCGGCCGGCGGGTGGTGCTGCAGGGCACCGGCGGCGACGGCCCGAGCGCCGCCGTCGCGGCCTATCCGAACCTCCAGGTCGGTGGCCTGCTCCTACCCGGCGGCAGCTTGCCCGTGGGCGTGCTGCCCGGCATGCCGGTGCTGTCGCCGTCGATCGCCGGCCTGATCGGTGCCGACCTGCTGTCGCGGTACGACGTCGAGCTCGACCTGCCCCGGCACCGGATCGGCCTCTGGACGACGACGGCGGGCTCGGCTGCCTGCACCGGCCCGCCGGGCTGGCGGCCGCCGTTCGACAGCATCCCGCTCACCCGGCTGGGCGACCGCATGGCGCTCGTGGTCCGGCTCGACGGCCAGCCGATCAGCGCGTTGCTCGACACCGGGGCGCGCTCGCGCATCCTCTCGACGCGGGCGGCCGCGCGGCTGGGGGTGGACGCGAACCGGCTCGGCCTCGATCCGGGCGGCGTCACCGCCGGCATCGACCTGCACGAGAGCGTCTATCACTGGCACCGCTTCCGCAGCCTGCTCATCGGCAGCGAGACCTTCGACCAGCCGATCCTGACGGTGGCGCCGCTCGACGAGCGGGTGGACCTGCTGCTGGGGGCGGACTGGTTCGCCGGCCGCGACATCTGGATCGACTGGTCGACGAACCGGCTGTTCCTGCGGCCGGGTTGATCGGCCAGCCTCGTCCGCCGACCATGCGGACAGGCGCTGGGGGCGATCTGGCCGGATGACGGGCGAGAGGACGGAGTCGTCGGTGGGGGTGCGCCTGCGGCGCGTGATGACCAGCGGTCCGGTGTTGACGGTGGGCATCGTGCTGCTGGCGGTGGCCATGGGCATCGCGACCGCCTGGCTGCACGTGCTGCGACCGCCGCCGCCACCCAGCGCCACCTCGGCGTTCATTCAGATGCTGGGGGGAGACACGAACCCATTCTAAGGCCAGGGCCCTGCCCTGGACCCGCCAAGGGCCGAGGCCCTTGGAACCCATCTTGTAGGTGGTTTCCAAAGGCGGGCCTTTTGCGGGATCGAGCCGCGAAGCGGATCGATGGGCAGAGCCTCTGGCCTTCTACCCGAACTGGTGCATCGTGTTGTTGCTTCCCGACGCCTTGAGCGCTGCCTCGCCAGAGAAATAGCCCTTGTGGTCGTCGCCGATGTCGGAGCCGGACATGCTCTGGTGCTTCACGCAGGCGATGCCGCGGCGCAGCTCTTCGCGTTGCACGCCCAGCACGTAGCCCAGCATGCCCTCCTCGCCGAAGTACGATTTGGCCAGCGTGTCGGTGGAGAGGGCGGCGGTGTGATAGGTCGGCAGCGTGATCAGGTGGTGGAAGATGCCGGCCCGCTTCGCGGCGTCGGCCTGGAAGGTGCGGATGCGCGCGTCGGCCTCCAGCGCCAGCGGCGTTGCGTCATATTCGACGCCCATCAGCTTCGCGCGGTCGTAGGGCGCCACGTCGCGGCCATCCGCCACCCAGGCATCATAGACCTGCTGGCGGAAGTTCAGCGTCCAGTTGAACGATGGCGAATTGTTGTAGACCAGCTTGGCGTCTGGCACGACCGCGCGGACGCGGTCCATCATCGAGGCGATCTGCTCGATGTGGGGCTTCTCGGTCTCGATCCAGATCAGGTCGGCGCCGTTCTGCAGCGAGGTGACGGAGTCCAGCACGCAGCGGTCGGCGCCGGTGTTCGGCCGGAACTGGAACAGGTTGCTGGGCAGGCGCTTCACGCGGAGGAGCTTGCCGTCGCGGTTCAGCAGCACGTCGCCATTGGCGAAGCCGTCGGCGCCGGCCTCCTCGCAGTCGAGGAACGAGTTGTACTGGTCGCCGAGATCGCCCGGCGTGCGGCTGACCGCGATCTGCTTGGTGAGGCCGGCCCCTAGCGAGTCGGTGCGGGCGACGATGATGCCGTCCTCGATGCCGAGCTCGAGGAAGGCGTAGCGGCAGGCGCGGATCTTGGCCAGGAAGTCCTCGTGCGGGACGGTGACCTTACCGTCCTGGTGGCCGCACTGCTTCTCGTCGGACACCTGGTTCTCGATCTGCAGCGCGCAGGCGCCGGCCTCGATCATGCGCTTGGCCAGCAGGTAGGTCGCCTCGGCGTTGCCGAAGCCGGCGTCGATGTCGGCGATGATCGGCACGACGTGGGTCTGGTGGGTGTCGATGCGGGAGGTCAGCAGCGTCTCCATCTCGGAGTCGCCGCGGCCGCGGGCGGCGTCGAGCTGGCGAAACAGGTCTCCGAGCTCGCGCGCGTCGGCCTGGCGCAGGAAGGTGTAGAGCTCGGTGATGATGTCGACCACCGAGGTCTTCTCGTGCATCGACTGATCGGGCAGCGGCCCGAACTCGGAGCGCAGCGCCGCCACCATCCAGCCCGACAGATAGAGGTAGCGGCGCTGGGTGGTGCCGAAATGCTTCTTGATCGAGATCATCTTCTGCTGGGCGATGAAGCCGTGCCAGCAGCCCAGCGACTGGGTGTAGAGGCCCGGGTCGGCGTCGTAGTTGGCCATGTCCTCGCGCATGATCGCGGCGGTGTAGCGCGCGATGTCGAGGCCGGTGCGGAACCGATTCTGCAGCCGCATACGCGCGACCGATTCCGGGTTGACGCCGTTCCAGCTGCGGCCGCGCCCCTCGATCAGGTCGCCGCACTGCATGGTCTCGTCGCGATAGGAGGCCGGTGCGGCCGCGTCCGTGGTGGCGCCGACGGCCGGAAGGGCGCCCAGGCCCAGACCTTCGGGAGAGTGGTTGGCTGTTCTCATGGCTGGGCTTCCGCTTCCGACGATGCTGCGGCCTATCTAGAGGAGGACCGGACAGCGGGGCCAGTGCGGCGGCAGGGTCCGCCCTGAAACCGGTAAACTTATTTACAGATCGAGGCGGCGTCCGGCAAAGCGTGTTGAAGGCGGCGTCAGGGCGTCGTGAACGAGACCATCGGCGCCGAAAGCCGGCGGTTCACGTCGAGCGACAGCCGGTGATGCAGCGGCGGCAGCGCCCGGCTGCGGCAGCCCATCCAGTCGCAGAGCTGACAGGACAGGCCGATCGCGGTCCCGGCCTGAGCCAAGTCGATGCCGTCCGCATAGACGATCCGCGACGCCTGCTCGATCTCGCAGCCCATGGCGATGACGTGCACCGGCGGCGGCTGCCGCCAGGCGGTGGTGCTGCCGACGACGACGCGGGCGAAGCAGAGGTAGCTGGCGCCGTCGGCCAGCCTTCCGACCTGCACGCTGATGCGGTCGGGGGTGGAAAAGGCGGTGTTCGCCACCCAGAGCGGGCAAGAGCCGCCGGCCTGGGTGAAGTGGTAGCCGGCGCCGGCGAACGCCTTGATGATGTTGCTGGCGGCGTCCATGCGCAGGAAGAACAGCGGCACGCCGCGCTGCCCCGGCCGCTGCAGCGTCGACAGCCGCTGCGCCGCCTGTTCGTAGGAGACGTCGAAGCGGCCGGCGATCTGGTCGACGTCGTAGCGCAGCGCGGTGGCGGCGTCGTGGATCGCCTCGTACGGCATCAGCAGGGCGGCGGCGGCATAGTTCAGCAGCGCGATGCGGATCATCGAGGCCGCCTCCGTCGAGGACGGCGCCACCTCGGCGATCAGCCGGTCCACCACCCCGTGCGCCTCGATCAGCATCAGCTGGAACGCCATGTGGAAGCCGCGGCTCTCGCGCTTCAGCAGGTCGGACAGCAGCAGCAGGCGGGCGTCCGGGTCGTACGAGCGCAGCGTGTCGGCCATCCGCGCCACCCGCACCACGAGCCCATGCCGGTGGCGCAGCCGCTCGGCGATCGCCTGCGTCATCTCGAACTGGCCGCCCGGCCCGGCGCCCGGCTCAACCCCTTCCATGTCGGCGCGGACCGCGGCGGCGGCCTGCTCCAGCGCGTCGAAATGGTTGGCCCTCTCGTGGAACAGCGCGCGGGTCTCGGCCTGCGGCAGCCGGATCCGCCGGCCGGACGGCAGCGCGAGCCCGGCGCCCTCCTCGCGGGCCGCCAGCCAGGCGCGGGACAGCGACAGGATGGTGCGGGCGGCGGCCGGATGTGCTGCGATGGCGGCCAGCGCGTCCTCGCCGACTGTCTCGCCGCCCAGCAGCGGATCGGTCAGCGCCTCGCGCAGGCCGACCGCCAGCGTGCGCTCCTCGTCGCCGGCCAGCGCCTCCAGCCCGACCTCGAGCTGGCGCGTCAGCTTGATCAGCAGCGACGCCGTCACCGGCCGCTCGTCGTGCTCGATCAGGTTGAGGTAGCTGGCCGAGATGCCGAGCTTGGTGGCGAGTGCCGCCTGGGTGAGGCCGCGCTCCTGCCGCAGACGGCGGATCGTTCGACCGATGAGCGGGCGCGCCATACGTGGATCTTTACAGAGTTGACAGGAGCCGCGGAAGCCCTGTCATGCGGTCCAGCGCTTTACCGACGGCGCCGGACGCAGTCCCCGGCGGCGGTATCCGTTCCGGTCTATGAGACCGCTTTGGCCGTCCCGCAGCGGCGGACGGCGCGCGACCCGGTGCAGGAGACATGGCGATGCAGACGCAGACGATCCCAACGGAGGCCTATCGCCAGCAGGGCAGCCTGCGCATCGCCGCCAGCCTCGCCGACTTCGTCGACACCGAGGCGCTGGCCGGCACCGGCATCGAACCGGCGCGGTTCTGGACCGGCTTCGCCGATCTGGTGGCGACGCTGGCGCCGCGGCTGCACGGGCTGCTGGCCGAGCGCGACCGGCTGCAGGCTGAGATCGACCGCTGGCACCTGGGCCGCCACGGCGCCGGCCACGAGCCGGAGGCGGCGGCCGGCTTCCTGCGCGAGATCGGCTACCTGGTCCCGGAGCCGGCGCCGTTCGCGATCGAGACCGCCGGCCTCGACGACGAGATCGCGCGCATGGCCGGGCCGCAGCTGGTGGTCCCTGCGACCAACGCCCGCTACCTGCTCAACGCCGCCAATGCGCGCTGGGGCAGCCTGTACGACGCGCTCTACGGCACTGACGTGCTGCCGCGAGCCGCCGCCGCCGTGCGCGGCTTCGATGCCGAGCGGGCGGACGAGGTGGTGCGCCGCGCGACGCTGATCCTGGACGAGATCGCGCCGCTGGCGATCCACCGCAGCCATCAGGAGGTGGTGCATTACGGCAACGAGGATGGCGAGCTGGTGGTGCGGTTGGCCGACGGCCGGCACAGCGCGCTGGAGCACCGGGCGCAGTTCGTCGGCTTCACCGGCGACGCCGGCGATCCGACCGGCATCCTGCTGCGCCACAATGGCCTGCACATGGAGCTGACGTTCGACCGCACCCACCCGACCGGGGCGAAGAGCCCGTCGGGGCTGGCCGACATCATGCTGGAGGCGGCGCTCACCGCGATCATCGACTGCGAGGACAGCGTCGCCGCGGTCGACGCCGAGGACAAGGTGCTGATCTACCGCAACTGGCTCGGCCTGATGCAAGGCAGCCTCACCGCCACCTTCGAGAAGGGCGGCCGCCCGGTGGAGCGCAGCCTCGCCGCCGACCGCGACTACAAGACGCCGCAGGGCTGGACGCTCACCCTGCCCGGCCGCAGCCTGATGCTGGTTCGCAACGTCGGCCACCACATGCTGACCGACGCGGTGCTGGACGAGGCCGGCGCGCCGGTGCCGGAGGGCTTCCTGGATGCCGCCGTCACCAGCCTGATCGCGCTGCACGACCTGCGGGCGAAGGACCGCATCCGCAACAGCCGGCACGGCTCGATCTACATCGTGAAGCCGAAGATGCACGGGCCGGACGAGGTGGCGCTGACCGACGCGCTGTTCGCGGGCGTTGAACGGATGCTGGACCTGGCGCCGGACACCATCAAGCTCGGCATCATGGACGAGGAGCGGCGCACCAGCGTCAACCTGGCGGCCTGCATCGCAGAGGCACGCCGCCGGGTGATGTTCATCAACACCGGCTTCCTCGACCGCACCGGCGACGAGATCCACACCGCGATGCAGGCGGGACCGGTGGTGCGGAAGGCGTCGATCAAGGCGACGCCGTGGATCGCCGCTTACGAGCAGCGCAACGTGGCGATCGGGCTGGCCTGCGGCCTCCGCGGCCGCGCGCAGATCGGCAAGGGCATGTGGGCGGCGCCGGACCGGATGGCGGAGATGATGGCGCAGAAGGCGGCGCACCCGAACGCCGGCGCCAGCACCGCCTGGGTGCCGTCGCCGACCGCGGCCACCCTGCACGCGCTGCACTACCACCAGGTGAGCGTGACGGCGCGTCAGGAGGCGCTCATGGCGACGCCGCCGGCGCCGGTGGCCGACCTCCTGCTGCCGCCGCTGCTGGGCAACGCGCGGCCGTCGGAGGCGGAGGTCCGGCACGAGCTCGACACCAACGCGCAGTCGATCCTGGGCTACGTGGTGCGCTGGGTCGACCAGGGCATCGGCTGCTCGAAGGTGCCGGACCTCGAGGATGTCGGCCTGATGGAGGACCGCGCGACGCTGCGGATCTCCAGCCAGCACATCGCGAGCTGGCTGCTGCACGGGCTGGTCACCGAGGCGCAGGTGATGGAGTCGCTCAGCCGGATGGCGGCCGTGGTCGACCGCCAGAACGCGGACGACCCGGCCTACCGGCCGATGGCGCCAGGGTACGACGGCCCTGCCTTCCTGGCGGCCCGCGACCTCGTCCTCAAGGGGGCCGTGCAGCCCAACGGCTACACCGAGGAGACGTTGCACCGCTGGCGCCGCGAGGCGAAGGCGGCGCGCTGAGGCGGCCGTCGGCCGGCCGTCTGGCCGGCGTGCTGCGACACGGGCATTTCCCGGCACGATGGGCCCGTGCCGCGGATCAGGCAGCAGCGGCACCGGCACCGGCGTCGGCGCGGGCGTGCGGCGCGGCCGCCGGTCGGCCGGACGACGGCATCGCGCCCGCCGAGGCCGAACCCTGTCCACCCCGGGGGCGATCGACGCTGCGGGTTCCTCGGCATCGGGTGGGGTGGCATGCTGCTGGCCGTGGATGGGAAGCGGACGACGCTCGACGGCCAGACGGAGATCGCCAGCCTGTTCAACCATCCCGACCGTCGCGCCCGCGACAGGGCTCCCTGCCCGCACCTCGCCGCGGATGACGCCGCCACCGCCAGCTGCCGCTCGCTCGGCGTCGTCACGCGCCGCGACCGGGCGCCGATTCTACCGGTCGGGGCGCCATCCGCTCCCGCCCGGGCGGGCGGCCACACGGGCGGCGACACGGGCGGCCGGGCATGACGGCGCCCCCAACGGCGACACGGCGTCCGCCGCGGACATCCCGGCGCGGCCTATCGGTGCGCCAGCTCGAGTTCCTGGCGATCGGCTCGGCGATCGGCTCGGGCCTGTTCGTCGGCTCGAGCCAGGGCCTGCACGAGGCCGGGCCTGCGCTGCTGGTCGCCTATGCGGTCTGCGCCCTGCCGATCTACCTGATCGCGCGCTGCCTGGGCGAGCTGGCGCTGGCCTATCCGGGCCAAGGCAACTTCGTCGACCACGTGCGCTGGCAGCTCGGACGCCGCGCAGGCTTCGTCAGCGGCTGGAGCTTCTGGCTCGCGCTGGTGCTGATCGGCATGGCGGAACTGACGGCGGCAAGCCTGCTGGCGCGCCTCTGGCTGCCGCAGGTCCCGCAGTGGATCGTGGTGGCGCTGATGCTGGCGATGCTGCTGGCGTTCAACACCGCGCCGGCCAGCCTGTTCGGGACCGCCGAGATCTGGATGTCGTCGGTCAAGATCGCGGCGATCGCGGTGTTCGTGCTGCTGGGCCTGCTCGCCGTCGCGGCGCCGCGGACGCTCGGTCTGGAGCAGGCGCACCTGTCGAACCTGTGGCGCCCGGGCGGCCTGTTCCCGACCGGATGGCGCGGTTTCCGGTCGGTGCTGCCGGTGGCCCTGTTCAGCTTCGGCGGCTTCGAGCTGATCAGCCTGGCCGCGGCCGAGACGGCCGATCCGGACCGCGCCCTGCCCCGTGCGATCAACGGCCTGATCGTCCGCTTCGTGATCTTCTACCTGGGCGCCACCGCGGCGCTCCTGGTGCTGCTGCCTTGGACCGAGATGGTTCCGGGGACGAGCCCGTTCGTGGTGGTGCTGCAGCGGCTCGACGTCCCGTTCGCCGCGGGCCTGCTCGACCTGGTGCTGATCACCGCCGTGCTGTCCTCCTGCAACGCGCTGATCTTCGGTGCGGCGCGGGCGCTGGCGGCGCTGGCACGTGCGGCCGAGGCGCCGGCGATGCTGGGCGGGCTGAACCGTCGCGGCGCGCCCGGCGCGGCCGTGTTGTTCACCGTCGCGGCGATCTCGCTGGCGGTGCTGTTGAACCTGGTGATTCCGCGTCAGGTGTTCGGGCTGCTGATGGAGGCGGTCTCGCTGATCAGCGCGCTGAACTGGGGGCTGATCGTGCTGGCCGAGCTGCACTTCCGCCGGCAGCCCGGCGGCACCCCGCGCTTCGCGCTGCCCTGGACGCCCTGGACGAACCTCCTGGCGCTCGCCTTCATCGCCGCGGTGGTCGCGGTCATGGCCAGCGATCAGGGCTTCCGGCTCGTGGTCGTCCTCGTGCTCGCCGCTCTCGGCGTGCTGGCGGCGCTCTCCGGCCCGCTCCGGCTGCAGCGGGCGACCTTGCACGAGGCGCCCCGTCCCCGTCGCTGACGATCGTCGCGCCGCCGGATACGGGGATCGGCAGCGCCCGGATCGGTCATGCTACTCCCTGAATCGGTCGCCGCGGCTGGCGTCCTCGTCCCGTCCGGCATGGGATCGGACCTTCCAGCGGATCGGCGGCTTCATGCGGCTCACGATGACGATCGCCCAGGACTGGGTGCTTCCGCTGGCGCTCTGGCTGGTCATGTTCGGCATCGGGCTCGGCCTGCGGCTCTCGGACTTCCGGCAGGTCGCCCGGAGCCGGCGAGGGTTCATGCTGGGTGCGGCCAGCATGATCCTGGTCGTGCCGGCGATCGGCATCGGGCTCGGAATCCTGGTGGCGCCGCCGCCACCGCTGCTGATGGGCCTCGTCCTGCTGGCGACCACCCCGGGCGGCATCCTGTCCAACGTGCTGACCGACCTGCTCGGCGGCAGCGTCGCCCTGTCCGTCTCGCTCAGCGTCTTCGTCAGCCTGGTCTACGTCGTGACCCTGCCCTTCATCGTGCAGGTGGCGCTCGCGGCGGTGATGGGGCAGGACGCCAGCATCCGCATCCCGTTCGCCTCATCCTGCCTACACATCGTGCTGGTGACGCTGTTCCCGGTGGCGTCCGGCATGGTCTTCCGTGCGGTGGCGCCACGGATCGCCGGGCAGATCGACACCGCGATCAAGCACGTCGCCACGCTGATGCTGGTGGTGATCCTGGTCATGATCATGGTCCAGCAATTCGGCACGCTGCGCCGCGCCTTCGGCCAGCTCATGGTGGTCGTGTTGGCGATGAACGCCCTCAACGTCGCCTGGGCGACGGTCATGTGCCGGATGGCGGGGGTCGGCCGGCCCGAGGCCCGGGCGGTGATGGTCGAGCACCTGATCCGTCAGGAGGCGACGGCGATCTATGTCGCGGTCACCCTGCTCGGGCGGGACGACATGTCCCTGCCGCTGATCCTGAACAGCTTTACGGGCGTGATCATCGGAGCGGTGCTGGTGGCAACTCTGAAGAAGGCCAGGGCTCTGCCCTGGACCCGCCAAGGGCCGCGGCCCTTGGAACCCATCTTGTAGGCGGGGTCCAAGGGCGTCACGCGCCAGCGTGCTCCGCACGATGCCCCAGGCCTTCCTAGAGTATCATCCGATCGAACGGACTCGTTCGATCGGATAAAGATGCTCGTCACAACAACAAGCTGGAGGATGATCCGTGAGCCTTAAGCGATCGGATCATCCTCTAGCTGATGCGCTCCCCGTGCAGCGTCATGTCGAGGCCCTCGACCTCGTCGTCGCGGCTGACGCGCAGCCCAATGGTGAGGTCGATGATCTTGAGCAGCACGAACGAGATCAGGCCGCTCCAGATCAGGGTGACGCAGACCGCCTTGCCCTGGATGATCAGCTGCGCGAACGAGCCCGCGGTGCCCGACGTGGCCGGCGTGGTGCCGGTGGCCGACAGCGGCGCGTAGGCGAACACCCCGGTCAACAGCGCGCCGATGATGCCGCCCACCCCGTGCACGCCAAAGCAATCCAGGCTGTCGTCGTAACCCAGCAGGTGCTTCAGGCTGGTGGCGGCGAAGTAGCACCCCACGCCGGCGGCGACGCCAATGACGATCGCCGGCCCCGGCAGCACGAAGCCCGATGCCGGCGTGATCGCCACCAGCCCGGCCACCGCACCCGAGATGATGCCGAGCACGGTCGGCTTCCCCTTCACGATCCACTCCGCGAACATCCAGCCGAGTGCCGCCGCCGCGGTGGCGATCTGCGTCACCGCCATCGCCATGCCGGCACGGCCGTTGGCGCCCACCGCCGAGCCCGCGTTGAAGCCGAACCAGCCGACCCACAGCAGCGAGGCGCCGATCACCGCGTAGGTGAGGTTGTAGGGCGACATGTCGTCGTGGCCGTAGCCGGTGCGACGCCCCAGCACGAGCGCGCACATCAGCCCGGCGACGCCGGCGTTGATGTGCACAACGGTGCCGCCGGCGAAATCGAGCGTGCCCAGCGTGTTGAGCCAGCCGATCGGGCTCCACACCCAGTGCGCGATCGGCGCGTAGACCACCAGCGACCACACCACCATGAAGATGCACATGGCCGAGAACTTCATGCGGTCGGCGAACGCGCCCGCGATCAGGGCGGGCGTGATGATCGCGAACGTCATCTGGAACATCATGTAGACGCTCTCGGGGATGGTCGTGACCGTCGGGTTCGACGAGCCCAGCCCCAGCGTGAAGCCGATGTCGGTGCCTTGCGCGATGTTGGCGGCGATCCCGCCCAGCATGAAGCGCGACAGGCCGCCGATATAGGGCGAGCCGGTGGTGAAGGTCAGGCTGTAGCCGATCACCGTCCAGGTGATGCTGACCAGGCAGCAGACCGCGAACGCCTGCATCAGCGTCGCCAGCACGTTCTTCTTGCGCACCATGCCGGCGTAGTAGAGCGCCAGCCCCGGCACCGTCATCAGCAGCACCAGCGCCGTGCTGGTCAGCATCCAGGCGGTGTCGCCGCTATCGATCTTGGGCGGCGGCGGCGCGGCCAGCGCGGGCGTGGCCAGCGCCAGCAGCGGCAGAGCTGCCGCCAGGGCGCCGAGACGCAGGCGGGAGAAGGCGAAATTCACGGGATCGGTGGTCCTCACAGCGCGTCCTCGCCGGTCTCGCGGGTGCGGATGCGCACCGCCCGCAGGATCTCGCTCACGAAGATCTTGCCGTCGCCGATCTTGCCGGTGTGTGCGGATTGCAGGATGGCTTCCACCACCTGGTCCACGAGGTCGTCGGAGACCGCGACCTCGATCTTCACCTTGGGCAGGAAGCTCACATGATACTCGGCGCCGCGGTAGATCTCGGTCTGGCCCTTCTGCCGCCCGAACCCCTTGACCTCGGACACCGTCAGGCCCTGCACGCCAAGCGGCGTCAGCGCCTCCCTCACGTCGTCAAGCTTGAACGGCTTGATGACCGCCGTGACGAGCTTCATCCCATCTCTCTCCGTCCATCCGACGCCACGCCGCCGGCCGGCGGGGTCGGATCGATCCCCCGACATCGCGCCGGAGCAGGACCCGATTTGGCACGCTACCGTTCCAAGATCCATGCCACACCACCGTCACGCGCGACAGCGACGCCCGATGCGGCCCGGATGCCACGGTGTGGCCACGACCTCTGCCCGGGAGACCGGCGGACTGCGCCCGACTGCCGCCTCCAGGGGCAGCGCGGATGAGCGGGACGCCGCCCGGCGAGGCGGTCGAGGTGGCCATCTGCATCGTCGGCGCCGGCCCGGTGGGTGCCGCACTCGCCTGCCGCCTGGGCGCCGAGGGAATGCCGGTGGCGATCGTCGACCGCGCGGCACTGCCGCCGATGGAGCATCCGGATTTCGACGGCCGCGCCTACGCGATCGCGTCGGGCAACCGCCGCCTGCTGGAGGCGGCGGGGGTGTGGGCGCGGCTGCCGCTGCCGTCCGGCCCGATCGAGGGCATCCGCGTCTCCGACGGGCGGCCGGGACGGCCGGCCTCGCCGCTGTTCCTGCATTTCGACCACGCCGAGATGGGCGAGCCGTTCGGCTGGATGACCGAGGCGCGCAGCCTCCGGGTGGCGCTGAACGCGACGCTGCATGCGCACGAGACGATCACGGTGGCGGCCCCGGCCGAGGCCGGCGTCACGCGCGACGAGGCGGGGGCGCTCGTCCGCACCGGCGACGGCCGCACCATCCGGGCGCGGCTGGTGGTGGCGGCGGAGGGGCGCGAGAGCCCGCTGCGCCGGCAGGCGGGCATCCCGGTCACCCGGCTGGCCTACCAGCAGAGCGGGCTGGTCTGCGCGGTCGCGCACGAGCGGCCGCACCGCAACCAGGCGCTGGAACACTTCTTGCCGGGCGGCCCATTCGCGCAGCTGCCGATGGCCGGCACCGAGGGTGCGCCGAACCTGTCGGCGATCGTCTGGAGCGAACGCGACGTGCTGGCCAAGCGGCTGATGGCGCTGCCCGACGCGGCCTTCACCCGCGAGGTGCAGCGCCGGCTGGGGCCGCATCTGGGCACCATCCGTCCGGTCGGGCGGCGCTGGCTCTACCCGCTCGCCGCCCTGCACGCGCAGCGCTACGTCGATACCCGGCTGGTCCTGATCGGCGACGCCGCGCATGGCATCCACCCGATCGCCGGCCAGGGCCTGAACCTCGGCTTCCGCGACGTCGCCGCCCTCGCCGGCCTTCTGATCGAGACGCACCGGGCCGGCGGCGATGTCGGCGACCCCGCGCTGCTGCGGCGCTACCAGGCGGCGCGGCGGCCGGCCAACCTCGCCATGCTGGCGGCCACCGACGTGCTGGACCGGCTGTTCAGCAACGACAACCCGGCGATCAGGCTGGCGCGCGACCTCGGCATCGCCGGCGTGCATCGGATGCCGCGGCTGCGACGGGCCTTCATGCGGGCGGCGATGGGACGTTGAGGACGCCAGGTCGTTGCCGACTCGCAGAACCGCCATCCCGGCACCATGTGCCCTGAGCCAGACCCAGAAGCCGGATCGCGACGATGGACAACTCCTCCGACCTCGCCTTCTCGCCACCCGTCCCGGTGCCCACGCTGGGGGCGGTCGACCTCGGCGCGCTGTGGCGGCAGCTGGTGGCGGAGGCAGCCTGCTGCGGCGACCCGATCATGGGCCGTCTGCTGCGGAGCTCGATCCACGCGCACCCGAACTTCACCGCGGCGCTGGCCGGACTGATCGGCCGCAAGCTCGCCGACCTCACGGTGCCGGCGGAGGCGCTCGCCGAGATGGCGGCCCTGGTGCACGCCGACGCGCCGGACATCGTCGCCGCCGCCGCCTCGGACCTGGTGGCGATCCGGGAGCGCGACCCGGCCTGCCCGGACCTGGTCACGCCGTTCCTCTACTTCAAAGGCTTCCAGGCGCTGCAGATCTACCGCATCGCGCACCACCTCTGGCAGGACGGCCGGCGGCACCTCGCCCAGCACCTGCAGAGCCGCTGCTCGGAAATCTTCGGGCTGGACATCCACCCGGCCGCTCAGATCGGCCGACGAGTACTGATCGACCACGGCACCGGCATCGTCATCGGCGAGACCGTGGTGCTTGAAGACGACGTATCGATGCTGCAGGGGGTGACGCTGGGCGGCACCGGCAAGAACGTCGGCGACCGCCATCCCAAGATCCGCCGCGGCGTTCTGCTGGGCGCCGGCGCCACCGTGCTGGGCAACATCGAGATCGGCGAGGGCGCCAAGGTCGGCGCCGGCAGCATCGTGCTGGAGGCCGTCCTCCCCTACACCACGGTGGTCGGCAACCCGGCCCGTCTGGTCGGCACCAAGCACTCGCGCATGCCCGCCTTCACCATGGACCAGACCCTGCCGCCGCTCGACTACATCATCTGAACGCCCCGGCGGGCGGCTGCGCCCCGAGCGCCCGCTGCAGCCTCGGCCGCACCCTGAGGAACCGGACATACAGCCGCTCCAGCAGGGCCAGCACCATCCGGTTGCGGGCCAGCAGCCCGGCTGGACGGAGAATCGGGATCGCCCGCCACATCGCGGCGAAGGCCCCTGCCCCCGATAGCATCACGCCGTCCTCCCGGGCGTGGAACCGCGCCAACAGCGCGGCGCGGTCGACCGGACAGCCGGCTGGGCTGGCCACGCCCGGATCGCCGACATCGACGAAGTCGATCCGGCGCTGCCGGTCCAGCCGACGCATCAGCGCGATCTCGCGCCGACAGAGGGGACAGGAACCGTCATACCAGACCAGGAGTTCGACCATGACGTTGAGATCGCATGGCGCCGCCGGCTGACAAGGGAGCCCGCATGACGTTTGCGGTAATCGGCGCCGGCCTGGCCGGGCTCACCTGCGCCGCCGGACTGAGCGAGGCCGACCACGACGTCGCCCTGTTCGACAAGGGGCGCGGTGCGGGCGGACGCATGGCGTCGCGCCAGATGCGGACCGCGCAGGGCGAGGCCGGCTTCGACCACGGCGCGCAATACATGACCGCGCACGATCCCGCGTTCCGGGCGCAGCTGGAGGGCTGGGCGGCGCAGGGACTCGCGGCGCGCTGGCCGGCCGCCGGCGAAGAGGCCTGGGTGGGTGTGCCGTCGATGAACGCGCCGCTCCGGCACCTGGCCGACGCACTCGGCGTGCGCTGGTCCGCGCGGGTCGAGGCCGCGGTGCCGGGGCCCGACGGCTGGCGGTTGCTCGGCGACGATATCGGAGAGGATCGCTTCGACGGCGTGGTGGTGGCGGTGCCGGCCGAGCAGGCGGCCACGCTGCTGGCACCGTTGGCACCCGACCTGGCGCGGCGCGCGGCGGACACGCCCTCGCTCCCGTGCTGGACCCTGATGGCGGCCTTTGCCGAGCGGCTGCCCATCCCCGGCGACGTGCTGAAGCGCCGCGGCGCGATCGATTGGGCGTCGCGCAACTCAGCCAAGCCCGGACGCGTCGGTCTTGAAGCCTGGGTGCTGCACGCGACGCCGGACTGGTCGCGGGCGCACCTGGAGGACGAGCCGGACACCGTGCAGGCGGCGCTGCTGGCGATGCTGGCGGCAGAGGCCGGCGGTGCGCCGGTGCAGACCCTATCGGCGTCGGTGCATCGCTGGCGCTACGCCCGCTCGGGCGGGAGCGGCGACGGCATGCTTTGGGACCCGTCGCGCCGGATCGGCGTCTGTGGCGACTGGCTGCTGGGACCCCGGGTCGAGTCCGCCTTCCTGTCCGGCCGGCGGCTCGCCGCCGCGATATGCGCTTAGGCAGGAAGGAAGCAAGGCCAGGGCTCTGCCCTGGACCCGCCAAGGGCCGAAGCCCTTGGATCCCTCTCTATAATAAGCGGTTCCCAAAGGCTCCGCCTTTGGCGGGGTCCAGGGGCAGAGCCCCTGGCCTTACCGACGCGGCCAGGACCATCACCTCGCGTTCAAATGGAGCAGGTCGCGGATCGTGACGAAGCCGGTGCCGGTCAGCTCGAACACGGTGCCGTCACCGCCGGCCCCGAAGCTCGTCGAGGTTCCGTAGAGGTTGCCGTCCAGATCGGCGACGAGCGCGGCCTGCGGGATGCCGCCGTCGGCGTTGCCGGTGAAGGTGTAGAGGGTCGTCAGCGTCTTGTGGTCCGCCGACAGCTTGAAGACCGAGCCCAGATCGGCCGGGGCGTTGTCGACCCCGCCGCCGGTCGTGGTCCCGTAGAGGTTACCGGCGGCATCGACCAGTAGTCCGGCGGTAGGGGCCGATCCATGCGGATCGAACAGGCCGAAGGCGGCCAGCGTGGTCAGCGTCCGGTGGCCGGGCCCCGAGAGCTCGAAGATCGTGCCACCGAAACCGGGTCCGCCACCGATCGTCGTTCCATACAGGTTGCCCGCGAAGTCGGAGGCGAGGCCGCCTTCGGGACCGGCCCCGTTCCCGGTGTCGAACGCGGCCAGTGTGGTGAGCGTCCGGTGGTCGGGTCCCGACAGCTCGAAGACGGTCCCGGCTCCGCCCGGCCCGCCGATTTCGGTGGTTCCGAACAGGTCGCCCGCGGCATCGGCGACCAGCGCCGGCGACGGATTCTGGCCGTCGCCGGCGCCGTCGAACGACCACAGCGTGGTCAACGTCCGGTGGCTGGCGCCGGAGAGCTCGTAGACGGTCCCGTCGCCCGACACCCCGCCAGCGGCGGTCGTCCCGAACAGGTTGCCGGCGAGGTATGGGAAGCCAGGGATGAATGGCTCGCCGGGCAGGTAGAGCGTCGGCGCGCTGGACGGCGTCGCCCCGTCGGCGCCGTCGAACGATGCGAGGACGGTCAGGGTCCGATGCCCGGTCCCGGACAGCCGGAACGACGTGCCTGAACCGCTCGCGCCGCCGGATGTCGCCGTCCCATAGAGGTTGCCGAATATGTCGAGCGTCAGGCCGCCCAGCGGACCCGCCCCGTTGCCGCCGTTGAACGTCGCGACGGTGGTCAGCGTCCGGTGATCGGCTCCGGACAGCTCGTAGACGGTCCCGTTGCCGAACTCGCCGCCGCCGCTGCCGCCGAACTCGGTCGTTCCGTAGAGCGTGCCGTCGAGCCCGAACGTCAGGCCGGCCACGGGTCCGAGTCCGTTGACGCCGTCGAATGCCGCGAGTGTGGTCAGGACCGGAGCCGCCCACGCGGCCGGCGCGTCAGCCGCCGCGGCGACGCAGAGCAACCCCAGGCCGAGACAAAGGGTTTCGCGTGAAGACCTGCCCATGCTTCATCCCCGCCTGTGTTCAAGCTTATGGAAGCAACTCATGATGGAACGCAAGACCTTGTCAAGAATGCTCGGGAGGACAGGGAGCGAGAACTGCTGTCCTTCTGCCAAACCCGACCAACCCGGAGGATGAGCCGATGCCGCGCGGCGTCGCCAAGTCGGACCTGCCCACCAAGATCTGCGCCCGCTGCGGCCGGCCGTTCAGCTGGCGCCGGAAGTGGACGCGCGACTGGGAGCAGGTGCGCTACTGCTCGGAGGCCTGCCGCAGCGGCCGCGAGACATCCGGCGCTCAGCCGCCGCGGGTGAGCTCGTAGAGCGCCACCGCGGCGGCATTGGAGACGTTCAGACTCTCCATTGCGCCGGGCATCGCCAGGCCCGCGATCTCGTCGCAGCTTTCCCGGGTGAGGCGGCGCAGCCCCTCGCCCTCGGCCCCCAGCACCAGCACCACCCGGCGCTGCCGGAATGCGGCGCCGTCGAGGCTGCCGCCGCCGGCATCGAGCCCCACCACCCAGAGCCCGGCCGCCTTCAGCGCGACCAGCGTGCGGGCCAAGTTGACGGCGCGCATCAGCGGCACGGTCTCGAGTGCCCCGGAGGCGGCCTTGGCCAGCGTCCCGGTCTCCTCCGGCGCGTTGCGGTCCTGCACGATGACGGCGGCGACGCCGAAGGCGGCGGCGGAGCGCAGGATGGCGCCGACATTGCGCGGGTCGGTGACCTGATCCAGCATCAGCAACGGGCCGGACCGCTCCAGTACCTGGTCGAGCGGCGGCGCGGCGAGCGGGTCGGCCAACAGGGCGACCCCCTGGTGCACCGCGTCGCGGCCGAGCAGGGCGTCGAGGCGCTGCCGGTCGCTGCGCTCGGCCGCCAGCGGCATGGCGGCCGGCAACCGGCCGGAGAGCCCGGCTTCGGCCTCCTCGGTCAGCAGCAGCCGGCGCAGGCGGCGATGCGGGTTTGCCAGCGCCGCCAACACCGGATGGGTGCCGTAGAGCCAGTTCGCCGCGCCAGCGGGCCCGCCCTGTTGCGCCGCCGCACGCCCTGGCGGGCGCGGAGCCGGCCTGGCTCCGGCGTGCCGATGGGCGGCTGCGTGCGGCGGACGGCCGGGGCGGTTCGGCGGATTTTCGGGAGGGCGGGGTGGCATGGACATAGCCTACGCCGCCGCCGGCCCGCCGTCACCGCAGCGCCCGACGCACGCGCGCCGGCGCACATTGACACCCGTGCGGTACGGTCATACGTCGCAGCCGGCCGGAAGGGTGCCCGAGTGGCTAAAGGGGGCGGACTGTAAATCCGCTGGCGTACGCCTACGTTGGTTCGAATCCAACCCCTTCCACCAGCCTACTCGCGCATGGCGAGCATTTTGTAACAAGCGGGCCACGAGAAAGCCACGAGCCAGGTGTTACCTGGTCATCGCTGAAAAGGGAGTCTTGCGATGAAGTTTGCCAGGATCACACTCATGGCCCTGGGCCTGCTGGGCGGGACCACCGCGGTCGCGTCCGCGCAGCCGTATGGTGGGCCAGCCGTGGTGGTGGCGCCGCCCGGGTGGGTCGGGCCGCACTACTACTGGCACCGCCGCCACTTCCATAACCGCGTGTGGGTCCGCGACCATTTCCACCACGGCTATTGGCGCTACTACTGAGACCCTCCGGCCTGCGGGCCTCGGCGGGTCGGGGATGCCAGGACGGCATCTCCGATCCGAGGCCCAGCGCCGCCGGCTCGCGGGGAAGGGACGCCGCATGACCGACCCCTCCAGCACCCTGTTGCGAGCCCGATACGGCGTTGGCGACGCGCCGAAGGCCGGCTGGCCCGCAACGCTCGATCCACTGATCGCGTCCCTGCTCTCGCACCGCTCCGTCCGGTCCTACCTTCCGGATCCGCTCCCCGAGTGGACGCTGCCGACGATGATGGCGGCGGCGCAATCGGCGGCCACCTCGTCCAACCTGCAATCCTGGAGCGTCGTCGCGGTCGAGGACGCCGGTCGGCGGCAACGCCTCTCGGTGCTGGCCGGCGACCAGGCGCATGTCCGCACGGCGCCTCTGTTCCTGGCCTGGATCGCCGACCTAGCCCGGGTGAGCGCGATCGGCGCCGAACTTGATCAGCCGACAACGGCCACCGCCTACCTGGAAGCCACCCTGCTAGGCGTCATCGACGTGGCGCTGGCCGCGCAGAACGCTGTGGTGACGCTGGAGGCGATGGGGCTGGGGACGGTCTATATCGGCGGCATCCGCAATCATCCGGAGGAGGTCGCCGCCGAGCTCGGTCTGCCGCCGCACAGCTTCGCGGTGTTCGGGCTGTGCGTCGGCTGGCCGGACCCTGCGCAGCCGGCCGCGGTGAAGCCGCGGCTGCCACAGACGGCGGTGCTGCACCGCGAGCGCTACAGTGCCGCCGGCCAGGCGGAGGCGCTGGACCGTTTCGACGCCGTGTCGATGGCGTTCCAGCGGAGCCAGGGCATGAGGCAGGTGCCCTGGACGCGGCAGACGGCAGCGCGGCTGAAGGGGCCTGAGGCGATGAGCGGCCGCGATCGCCTGCGGGCAGCGCTCGAGGCGCTGGGGCTGCCGACGACGTAGGACCAGGAAGGCCGGGCGCTGCCCTGGACCGCGCCGAGGACCAGGACCCTTTGGTCCTGATCTCCTGGAGCGGGCGGAGGGAATCGAACCCTCCTCGGTAGCTTGGAAGGCTACTGCATTACCACTATGCTACGCCCGCACCCACCGCCCTGTTAGCGCCATCCGGCCGGCATCGGCAAGGGGCCGGTCCGGCGGCCGCGGCGGGTCTTGACTTCTCCCGCCGCACACCCTCTTTACGCCCCCTGCGCCGGGTCCACCGGATGGACGTTCCGGTCTCCGCCGGAGCGTTCGCGGTGGCCGCGGTGCTGCAGGGGTGTAGCTCAATTGGCTAGAGCGCCGGTCTCCAAAACCGGAGGTTGCGGGTTCGAGACCCTCCGCCCCTGCCAGCCGCCCGATCCCGGGTCATGGTAGAGAGCAAGGTGCGGCGTGACGGTCAGTCCTGCGAAATTCGTGCGCGAGGTGCGCGCCGAGGTGACCAAGGTCACCTGGCCCACGCGTCGCACCACGCTGATCACCACCGGCCTGGTGGCGGCGATGGCGTCGCTGACGGCGATCTTCTTTTTCGTCATCGATCAGGTCATCGGGCTGGGCGTCCGCGCGCTGTTCGGGCTCGGCAGCTGATGGCCGCCGCGGCATCTGGAGTGTGAGGAAGAGGTCATGGCGAAGCGCTGGTACGTGGTCCACGTCTATTCGGGCTTCGAGAAGAAGATCGCGCAGCAGATCAAGGAGCAGGCCCAGCAGAAGGGCCTGGCCGATCATATCGACGAGGTGCTGGTGCCGGCCGAGGACGTCACCGAGATGCGCCGCGGCCAGAAGGTGAGCTCGGAGCGCAAGTTCTTCCCCGGCTACGTGCTGGTGAAGATGGAGCTGACCGACGACGCCTGGCACCTGGTCAAGGACACGCCCAAGGTCACCGGCTTCCTCGGCAGCAAGACCAAGCCGTCTCCGATCTCGGACGGCGAGGCCGAGCGGATCATGAAGCAGACCCAGGAGGGCGTGGAACGGCCGCGCCCCGCGGTGCTGTTCGAGATCGGCGAGCAGGTCCGCGTCGCCGACGGCCCGTTCACCAGTTTCAACGGTACCGTCGAGGACGTCGACGAGGAGAAGGGCCGGCTCAAGGTCAGCGTCTCGATCTTCGGCCGCTCCACTCCCGTGGATCTCGAATACAACCAGGTCGAGAAGGTCTAGGCTCAGGACTCATTTTGGCAGCCAGAACGTGATGGTGGCTGCGATGCAGA
>CALMVO010000032.1 GCA_937873205.1 uncultured Acetobacteraceae bacterium | reverse complement strand
CCGTGAATCACACCCCACCGCGTCGCTCCAAGAACTTTATGGGTCCGCGTCCTAGAGGATGATCTGATCGCTTAGGCTCACGGATCATCCTCTAGCTTGTTGTTTTGACGAGCATCATCCGATCGAACGAGTCCGTTCGATCGGATGATGCTCTAGGCGACGTTCTCCCGGCGATCGCGGATCCGGACGTAGGCCAGCGCCGCGTGCTGGGCGCAGTACGGCTTGCCGGCGATCGGGTCCCCGCCGCAGAAATGGAACTCCTTGGTGCCCGGCTCGCCGAGCGGCCAGCAGCAGGTGAGGCCGCGGCGGCGGGGCACCGGCGCCACCGGACGCAGCGCCGCCGGCTCGGCTTCCGCCAGCGCCGGTCGTGGCTCGGGATGCGGCGCGCCGACCACCGAGAGCGGGCGGCGCTGCGGCAGGATCGTGTCCGGGGACGCGGCGACCGGCTCGGGACCGGCGGACGATGCCGGACGCGGACGGGGCGTCGCGGCGGGCGGCATCACGGCGGCGGCCGAGGGGACGATGGGGGCCGGGTCCGGCTTCTCCAGGCCCTTGCGGATCGGCGACGGCCGCGGCGACAGCGTCAGCCGATGCGCCTTGCCGACCACCGCGTTCTTGGTGATCTGCATGCGCCGGCCGATCTCCGCGGTGGACAGACCCTCCTGCCACAGGCTGCGCAGACGGGTGATCGACTCGTCGGTCCACTCCATCGCAAGGCTCCCTCGTCGGATACAGGCCAAGACTAGCCCAACGGGTGGGGGTATCCAATCGATCGACCACACAATCTTGTGGACAAGTCGGTGGGGCGAGTCTGTAGAAACGATGTCAATCGGTGCGTAACAGACGAATGCGACGGCCGTCCACGCCCAGCGAGATCCGTCCCGCCTTGAGCGACAGCGCGTCCTCGCCGAACACCTCGCGGCGCCAGCCGGCGAGTGCCGGGATCGCGGGCTCGGCCTCGGTGGCCAGCCGATCGATCTCTTCCGACGACGCCAGCAGCCGCGGTGCCACGTCGTGCTGCTCGCACTTGGCTGCAAGCAGCACCTTCAGCAGCGAGACCAGCGCCGGCGACGGGCGCGGGCCATCCTTGCGGGGGGCGGACGGCAGTTGGTCCTCCGGCAGCGCCTGCGCGGTGGCGATCGCCTCGAGCAGACCAACGCCGCTGCGGCCGTCGGCGAACCCGCGGCTGACGCCGCGCATCGCGGCCAGCGCGTCCGGCGTCGCCGGCGCGGTGGCGGCGATCTCCAGCAGGCTCTCATCCTTCAGCAGGCGCTGCCGCGGCACGTCGACCCGCTGCGCCTCGCGCTCGCGCCAGGCGGCGATCGCCCGCAGCACGCCCAGCATGCGCCGGTTGGCCGTGCGCGGGCGCAGGCGCTCCCACAGCGTGTCGGGGTCGGGGCGGAAAGTCGCCGGGTCGGACAGGAAGGCCATCTCCTGCGCCACCCACTCGTAGCGGCCGTCCCGCTCCAGCCGCTCGCACAGGCTGGTGTAGACGTCGCGCAGGTGGGTGACGTCGGCGGCGGCGTAGGTGATCTGCGCCGGCGCCAGCGGGCGGCGGCTCCAGTCGCTGAACCGGTGCGCCTTGTCGATCTGGGCGCCGGTCAGCGAGGAGACCAGGCTGTCGTAGCCGACCTGGTCGCCATACCCCGCCACCATCGCCGCCACCTGGGTGTCAAACACCGCGGCGGGCAGCCGGCCGAACTTGTACAGGAAGATCTCGAGGTCCTGGCGGGCGGCGTGGAACACCTTGGTGACGGCGGGATCGTCGAGCAGCGGGGCCAGCGCCTGCAGGTCGAGCCCGTCCGCCTCCGCGTCGACGATCGCGACCTCGTGCGTGCCGGCGAGCTGCACCACGCAGAGCTCGGGCCAATAGGTGCGCTCGCGGACGAACTCGGTGTCGATGGTGACGTACCGCTCGGCGCGGAGCCGCTCGACGAGGGACGCCAGCGCGTCGGTGGCGGTGATCAGGACCGGCTCCGGGAACCGGGCCTTGGATGGGCGTGGCATCGTGTAGTCTTACACGTAGCGGGAGAGTCGGGGAAGAAGGCCAGGGCTCTGCCCTGGACCCGCCAAGGGCCGCAGCCCTTGGAACCCATTTTATAAGCGGTTTCCAGAGGCGAGCCTTTGGCGGGGTCCAGGGGCAGAGCCCCTGGCCTTTCGGCCGAAGATGGCTAAGGAAGCACAGCTCGTATTACGGAACCGCCCCATGCACGCCTACCGGACCCACGACTGCGCCGCCCTCCGGCCCACCGACGCCGGCCAGACCGTCCGCCTGTCCGGCTGGGTGCACGCCAAGCGCGACCATGGCGGGCTGCTGTTCATCGACCTGCGCGACCATGCCGGCATCACCCAGGTCGTGTTCCCGGCCGGCTCGCCGCTGCTGGACGCGGTGGAGCGGGTGCGGGTCGAGAGCGTGCTGACCGTCACCGGCGCGGTGGTGCTGCGCGACGGTCCGACCGTGAACGCGAAGCTGCCGACCGGCGAGGTCGAGGTCCGCGCCGAGGCGATGGAGGTGCAGTCGGCGGCGGCGGTGCTGCCGATGCAGGTGGCCGGGCACGAGCATTACGGCGACGAGCTGCGGCTGCGCTACCGCTATCTCGACCTGCGCCGCGAGCGCGTGCACCGCAACATGATGCTGCGCGCCGGGGTGATCGCGTCCCTGCGCCGGCGCATGACCGCGCAGGGCTTCACCGAGTTCCAGACGCCGATCCTGACCGCGTCGAGCCCGGAGGGTGCCCGCGACTTCCTGGTGCCGGCGCGGCTGCATCCGGGCAAGTTCTATGCGTTGCCGCAGGCGCCGCAGCAGTTCAAGCAGCTGCTCATGGTGGCGGGGTTCGACCGCTACTTCCAGATCGCACCGTGCTTCCGCGACGAGGCGGCGCGCGCCGACCGCAGCCCGGGCGAGTTCTACCAGCTCGACTTCGAGATGAGCTTCGTGACGCAGGAGGACGTGTTCGCGACGCTGGAGCCGGTGATGGCCGGCGTGTTCGAGGAGTTCGGCGGCGGCCGGACGGTGGACACCGCACCGTTCGTGCGCATCCCTTACGACACGGCGCTGGCCGAGTACGGCTCCGACAAGCCCGACCTGCGCAACCCGCTGCGGATCGCCGACGTCACCGACGCGTTCGCCGGCTCCGGCTTCGGGCTGTTCGCCAAGATCGCGGCGGGCGGCGGCCAGGTGCGCGCGATCCCGGCCCCGGGCGCCGGCGCCCGGCCGCGCTCGTTCTTCGACCGGCTGAACGAGTGGGCTCGGGCCGAGGGCGCCGGCGGGCTCGGCTACATCACCTTCGACGACGAGGGCGCGAAAGGCCCGATCGCCCGCAACTTGGAGCCCGAGCGCGCCGAGACGATCCGGACGCGCTGCGGCCTGGGGGCCGGCGACGCGGTGTTCTTCGCCGCCGGGCCCCGCGACGGGCTGAAGGGCCTGGAGACCACGAAATTCTCCGGCCTGGTGCGTAGCCGGATCGCCACCGAGCTGGAGCTGGTCGAGCGGGACGCGTTCCGCTTCTGCTGGGTGGTCGATTTCCCGATGTACGAGCTGAACGAGGAGACCGGCCAGGTCGATTTCAGCCACAACCCGTTCTCGATGCCCCAGGGCGGGCTGGCGGCGCTGGACGGCCAGGATCCGCTCACGATCAAGGCCTACCAGTACGACATCGTCTGCAACGGCATCGAGCTGTCGTCGGGGGCGATCCGCAACCACCGCCCGGAGGTGATGATCCGCGCGTTCGCCATCGCCGGCTATCCGGAGGGCGAAGTCGAGGCGCGGTTCGGCGGCATGCTGAACGCGTTCCGCTACGGGGCGCCGCCGCATGGCGGCTCGGCGCCGGGCGTCGACCGCATCGTCATGCTGCTGGCCGACGAGCCGAACATCCGCGAGGTGATCCTGTTCCCGCTGAACCAGCAGGGCGAGGACCCGATGATGGGCGCGCCCGCCGCGGTGCCGGACGCCCGGCTGCGGGAGCTGTCGCTGCGCACGGTGCCGCCGCCGGCCAAGCCCACCCCGGGCGCCACCTCGCCGGTGGTGCCGGAGACCAAGCCGGACTGACGCCCGCCTGCGCTTGCTGCTAGGCTCGCCGCGGATGAGCCTTGGAGCGCCGGCCGCATGCAGAGACCGAGACAAGCGGCGACACCCGGCCGCATCGCCCTGGCCGTCATCGCGGCGGGCGCGCTCGGTGGCCGACAGGCCCAGGCGGCGCCGGCACCGCTGCCAGGGCACGCGGGCGCCAGCCAGGCCGGCGGGTCGGCGTTCCTCGCTCCGCACAAGGCGCTCTACGACCTCTCGCTCGAATCCACCCATGGCGGCGGCACCGTCGCCGCGAGCGGGACCATGAGCTTCCAGGTCACCGACACCTGTACCGGGTGGGCCAGCCAGCAGCAGCTGCGGCTGCAGCTCGTTACCCGCGAGGGGCAGTCCAGCGACATGGTCTCGGACTACGCCACGCTCGAGAGCAAGGACGGGCGGCACCTCACCTTCGACATGCAGGAGCGCGACAACGGCAGCGTCACCCAGCAGGTGCGCGGCGAGGCCAGCACGAACCCGTCGGGCGACGGCGAGATCCGTTTCACCCTGCCCCGGCGCTCGACCATGGCGCTGCCGCGCGGCACGCTGTTCCCGATGGCCCACACCGCGGCGATCATCACGGCGGCCGAACAGGGCCGCAAGAGCATCGATCCGGTGCTGTTCGACGGCACCAGCGCCGACGGCCCGACCGACAGCTACGTCACCATCCTCGGCTGGCAGGCGCCGCCGTCGCAATCCGACTATCCCTCGCTGGCGGCGCAGTCGTCCGGGCGGGTGCACGTCTCGTTCTTCTCGCGCGATCCGGCCTCCATCACCCCGGACTACGAGATCGGCATGCGCTATTTCGGCGATGGCGTGTCGGACCGGCTCGACATGGATTTCGGCGACTTCACCCTGCAGGGCCGCCTGGTGAGCTTCACGCCGTCCAAGAAGCCGGACCGCTGCTAGCATGAGCGAGCTTGCCCTGGGCACGGCGCCCGGCGCCCGCCTCGCGCACAGCCTGCAGCCGCGGCACGTGGCGATGATCTCGCTGGGCGGCGTGATCGGGGCTGGGCTGTTCGTCGGCAGCTCGGCCGCGATCGCCGGCTCAGGCCCCGGCGTGCTGCTGAGCTACCTGCTCGCCGGCACCGTGGCGCTGCTGGTGATGCGGATGCTGGGCGAGATGGCGATCGACGCCCCCGAGGCCGGCTCCTTCATCGGCCACGTCCGCCGCGGCCTGGGCGCCCGCGCCGCCTTCGTCGCCGGCTGGATCTACTGGCTGTTCTGGGCGGTGGTGGTGGCGGCCGAGGCGATCGGCGGCTCGGCGATCCTCGAGGCCTGGATCCCGCTGCCGCGCACCGTGCTGGACCTGCTGCTGGTGCTGGCGATGACCGCCACCAACCTGGTCTCGGTGCGGAGCTACGGCGAGTTCGAGTTCTGGTTCTCCGGGATCAAGATCCTGGCCATCGTGTTGTTCTGCGGCCTCTGCCTGGCGGCACTCGCCGGCGCGTTCGGGCCCGGGCACGCGAGCGTCGCCAACCTCTGGAGCGGCGGCGGCTTCCTCGCGCGCGGGCCCGGCGCGGTGCTGGCGATCATCCCCACCATCGTGTTCCAGTATACCGGATCCGAAATCGCCACCGTGGCGGCGGCGGAGTCCGCCGATCCCGGCCGCAACGTCGCCCGCGCCACCAACACCGTGGCGCTGCGGGTGCTGCTGTTCTACGTGAGCTCGGTCGTGCTGATCCTCTGCGTGGTGCCGTGGCGGGGCCTGGTGCCGGGACACTCGCCGTTCGTGGCGGCGATGGACCGGCTTGGCATCCCGGGGGCGGCGACCGCCATGGCGCTGGTGGTGCTGGTGGCGGTGCTGTCCTGCCTCAACTCGGCGCTCTACGTCACCTCGCGGGTGATGTTCGAGATGGCGGCGCACGGCGACGCGCCCGGCTGGCTGGTGCGGACCGGACCCGGCGGCGTGCCGCGCCGCGCGATCCTGGCCGGCGCCGCGGTTGGCATGCTGGTCGCGATCGTTTCCACCATCTCGCCCGACACCGTCTTCGCCTTCCTGCTGAACGCGTCGGGCGCGCTGATCCTGCTCGCCTACCTGCTGATCGCGCTGGCGCAGATCCGGCTGCGCGGCGCCCAGGCGCGCGTCGGCCGCCGCCCCGCCTTCGCCATGTGGCTGTTCCCCTACGCCTCCTGGGGCACCGTCGCCGTCATCCTCGCGGTCCTGGCCGCGATGGCGGCCACGCCCGCCACCCGCCCGCAGATCGAGCTCGGCAGCACCACCGTCGTGCTCGTCCTGGCCGCATACGAAGTCCGCAACCGGAGACGAACCCCATGAGCGACACCCCCGCCCACGACTGGCTGCTGCCACGGCTCGAACAGATGCTGACGGAAGCCGAGGCCGCCGGCATCGAGCGCACGATCGCCATCGCGGTGCTCACCGACATGGTCACGGGCCCAGGCTTCAACCCTACGCACCTGGCGACCGATATCGACGCGTAGGACAGGAAGGCCAGGGCTCTGCCCTGGACCTGCCAAGGGCCGGCGGCCCTTGGATCCCGGTTATTGGCCTTCGGCTTGCATCGAAGCATCCATGGATCTGCATACGATCGAGGCCGTCCTGCGTCCGGATACGCGCGATGAACTTCCCCGATACGAGATCGGCGACGCCTTCCTGGCGGGTGGCACCTGGCTGTTCTCGGAGCCGCAACGCGACTTGCGCCGGCTGATCGACCTGCAGGCGCTGGGCTGGACGTCCCTCGCCGCCGACCAGACCCAACTCCGCCTCGGCGCGACCTGCACCTTTGCCGAGCTCGATTCCTACGCCGCCGCGGCACCCTGGGTGGCGGTCGCGCTGGTGCAGTCCTGCTGCCGGGCACTCTGGGGCTCGTTCAAGATCTGGAACGCCGCCACCGTCGGCGGCAACCTGTGTCTGGCCCTGCCGGCAGCTCCGATGGCGGCCCTCGCCGTCGCGCTGGATGCCGAGTGCGTGGTCTGGGAGCCCAGCGGCGCCGAGCGGATCGTCCCGGCCGCGGACTTCATCATCGGCCCAGGCCGCATTTGCCTCCGCGCCGGCGAGATCCTGCGCCGCCTCGACATCCCGCTCACAAGCCTGCGCCAGACCTTCGCCGTGCGGCAGGCCTCGCTCACGCAGGAAGGCCGCTCCGCCGCCCTGCTGGCCGGTCGAGTCGCCGCCGGAGGCCTCGTGCTGACCGTCACCGCCGCCGTGCCGCGCCCGTTGCGGCTCGCGTTCCAGGGCATGCCCGACCGCGCGACGCTGCACGCGGCACTCGACCGCGCCACCGCCGCCACCGGCTGGTTCGACGACGTGCACGGCGCACCCGATTGGCGCCGCCACATGACCCTGCGCCTGGCCGATGAGATCCGGGCGGAACTGCTGCCGTGCGGCTGACCATCGACGGCGCCCCGCGCACGATCGCCGTCCGCCCCGGCCAGTGCCTGCGCACCGCGCTGCGCGACGACGGGCATCACGGCGTGAAGAAGGGCTGCGACAGCGGCGATTGCGGCGCCTGCACGGTGCTGCTGGACGGGACGCCGGTGCATGCCTGCCTGGTCCCGGCCTTCCGCGCCGAGGGCCGGGCCGTCACCACCGTCCGCGGGCTGGCCGCGGACGGGCCGCACCCGGCGCAGCAAGCCTTCCTCGACCACACCGCCTTCCAGTGCGGATATTGCACACCGGGCATGATCGTCACCGTCGCCAGCCTCGACCAGGCGCAGCACCAGGACCTCGGCCGGGCGATGAAGGGCAATATCTGTCGCTGCACCGGCTACGGCCCGATCGCCGACGCCATCCGCAGCCTCGACCGGCCGGCCACCCGGCCGCACGTGCGCGATCCGCGCAGCCCTCTCGCCCCGGCCGCCGCCGCGGTCGTGGCCGGCACCGCCGCCTACACGCTGGACACGCCGACCGAGGGCGTGCTGCAGCTCCGGCTGCTGCGCTCGCCGCACGCCCACGCCCGCATCCTGTCGATCGATACCGGGGCGGCGCTTGCGGTGCCGGGCGTGCGGCTGGTGCTGACCCACGCCGACAGCCCGGCCCAGGCCTATTCGACCGCACGCCACCAGAACCACGAGGACAGCCCGGACGACACGGTCCTGCTCGACGACGTGGTCCGCCACGTCGGCCAGCGGGTGGCGGCGGTGGTGGCGGACAGCGTGGCCGCGGCCGAGCTCGGCTGCGAGCGGCTGCTGGTGCGCTACGCGCTGCTGCCGCCGGTGCTGACCCCGGAGGCGGCGCTGGCGCCGGGGGCGCCGGTGATCCATGACAAGGACCCGGCCCCGTCCCGGATCGAGCGGCCGGACCGCAACGTCGTCGCCTCGGTGCACGACGAGATCGGCGACGTGGAGGCCGGCTTCGCCGAGGCCGCCATCGTCCGCGCGGGCGAGTACGTGACCCAGCGGGTGCAGCACGCGCATCTGGAGACGCACGCCTCGATCGCCTGGCTGGATCCGGACGGCGTGCTGACCGTGCGCACCAGCAGCCAGGTGCCGTTCCTGACCCGGACCGCGCTGATGCGGCTGTTCGCGCTGCCGCGCGAGCGGGTGCGGGTGTTTTGCGAGCGCGTCGGCGGCGGCTTCGGGGCCAAGCAGGAGATGCTGACCGAGGACATCGTCGCCCTGGCCGCACTGCGCACCGGCCGGCCGGTGCAGATCGAGTTCACCCGCGAGGAGCAGTTCACCGGCGCCACCTGCCGGCATCCGATGCGGGTGCGCACCCGCGTCGGCGCGCGGGCCGACGGCACGCTCGCCGCGATCGCGCTCGACATCCTCTCCGACACCGGCGCCTACGGCAATTTCGGCCCGGCGGTGATGTTCCACGCCACCAACGAGTCGATCGCGCTCTACCGCTGCCCGAACAAGAAGGTCGACGCCGCTGTGGTCTACACCACCACGCCGCCGGCTGGTGCCTACCGCGGCTTCGGGCTGGGCCAGGTGGTGTTCGCCCTGGAGCAGACGCTGGACGAGGTGGCGCGCGGTCTTGGCATCGCGCCGATCGAGTTCCGGGCGCTGAACGTGATCCGTCCCGGCGACCCCATGACCTCCACCGGCCTCGCCCTGCACGACGTCGAGTTCGGCAGCTACGGGCTGGACCAGTGCCTGGCCCACGTGGGGGCGGCGCTGGTCGCGGGCACGGTGCCGGACGACGTCGCCGGCGATCCGGACTGGTGCGTCGGCAGCGGGGTCGCCGCCTCCATGTTGGACAGCGCGCCACCGGCCGGCCACCGCGCCGAGGCCCGCCTAGCCCTCACCGGCGACGCGGCCTGCCCGTACGAGCTCACCGTCGGCACCGCGGAGTTCGGGAACGGCTCCACCACCACCCACCTCCAGATCGCCGCCGCACGACTCGGCACCACGTCGGACCGCATCCGGGTGCGGCAGTCCGACACCGCCCTGCTCGGGCACGATACCGGCGCCTTCGGCAGCACCGGCACCACGACCGCCGGGCTCGCCACCGAGCGCGCCGCCGACGCCCTGCTGGCCGCGATGCGCCGGATGGCCACGGTCCGCACCGGGCTGCCGCCGGAAGGCTGGGTGGCCGATCCGTGCTCGCTGTCTCAGGATGGCGCGCGGGTGCGGCTCGAGACGCTGGCGCCGCTGTCGGCGGAGGGAGTCACCACCGGCACGCCGCGCACGGTCTGCTTCAACGTGCACGGCTTCCGGGTCGCGGTGCACCGCCCGACCGGGGCGCTCCGCATCCTGCAGAGCGTGCAGGCGGCCGATGCCGGGCACGTCATCAACCCGGTGCAGTGCCGCGGCCAGGTCGAGGGCGGCGTCGCCCAGGCGATCGGCGCGGCGCTGTTCGAGCAGGTCCGGCTCGACGACTCGGGCGCGGTGTCCAACCCGTCGTTCCGGTCCTATCACGTGCCCCGCCTGGCGGACCTGCCACGCACCGAGGTGTTCTTCGCCGACACCCACGACCGGCTGGGGCCGATGGGGGCGAAGTCGATGAGCGAGAGCCCGTTCAACCCGGTGCCGGCGGCGCTGGCCAACGCGCTGGCCGACGCCACCGGCCATCGCTTCCGGCAGACGCCGTTCACCCGCGACCGCATCTGGCGCGCCCTCAACCCGGCCGGCTAAGAGGGGCCGTGCCGAGC
>CALMVO010000031.1 GCA_937873205.1 uncultured Acetobacteraceae bacterium | reverse complement strand
GCTGCAGGCAGTCCGCGACGCGCTGGACCGCGCCGGCCGCGCCGGCCGGCCGGCGCGGCTGCTGCTGACCGCGCCCGATGCCACCGGTGCCGCGCCGCGCCCGACCCCGGCCTCGCCGCCGGGCCCGTTGCGCGACCGGCTCGACATCGCGGCACCGATGCCCTGGCCGGTCGACCGCGCCGCGGCGGCACACGCGCTGCTGACCGCCGAGGCCGGCGACGTCGGCAGCGTGACCTACGTCTCGGACGGGCTGGCGACGCCGGGCGACGGCGCGCTGGCCCGCGCGCTGCAGTCCATGGGCCCGGTCTCGGAGCTGCGCGACGGGCCAGGCGGCCTGTCGGTGCTGGAGCAGCCGGTGCCGGGCGCCGGCCGCCTCACCGGCCGCATCGCCACCGCGCCGCAGCCGGTGGCGCGCCTGCTCTCGCTGGACGGCGAGACCGCGTCCGGTGCGGTGCTGGTTCGGGTCCCGGTTCCGCTGGCCGCCGGAGCCGCCACGGCGCAGGCCGCCATCATGCTGCCGGCCGAGCTGCGCAACCAGCTCGCCCGGCTGGTGTTGGACGGCGTGTCGGGTCCGGGCGGCATCCGGCTGCTGGACGAGGGCGACCGCCGCCGCCCGATCGGCCTGCTCGGCCGTGCCGGCGCCGACACCCCGCTGCTGGGCTCGCTGTTCTACCTGCGGCGCGCCCTGGCCCCGATCTCCGAGCTGCGCGAGGGCACGCCCGAGCAGCTGCTGTCGCGGCAGTTGTCGGTGCTGGTGGCACCCGACGGCACTCTGGAGAACCCGGCCGACCGCGCCCGAATCGCCGCCTGGGTCCGCCATGGCGGCACCCTGATCCGCTTCGCCGGTCCCTTGCTGGCGGCGCGTGCGGCGGAGCCCGCCGGCGACGGCACCGATGCCGGACCGCCCGACGACGATGCCGATGTGGCAGCTGCGGCCGATGCGGAGGCGACGCCGCCGCAGCCGCAGCCGCAGCCGCAGCCGCGCCCGGCGCTGTCCAACCCGCTGCTGCCGGTCAAGCTGCTGGCCGGCACCCGCGAACTCGGCGGCGCCATGTCCTGGAGCCATCCCGAGCATCCCGCCACCTTCCCGGCCGGCTCGCCGTTCGCGGGGCTGCCGGTGCCGGACGAGGTCACCGTGTCGCGCCAAGTGCTGGCGCGGCCGTCCGCCGACCTCGCCGCCAGCAGCTGGGCGCGTCTCGCTGACGGGACGCCGCTCGTCACCCATGCGGCGCTGGGCGACGGCCAGCTGGTGCTGTTCCACGTCACCAGCAATGCCGACTGGTCGAACCTGCCGCTATCCGGGCTCTTCCCGGAGATGCTGCAGCGCCTGGTGCAGCGCTCGATCGGGCTGTCGAGCCCCGGCGACCGCACCGTGCTGTCGCCGGTCGAGACGCTGGGCGGCGACGGGGTGCTGGGGCCGCCACCGCCCGCGGCGCAGGGCCTGGCTGACGACGCGTTCGGCCGCACCCCCGCCTCGCCGACCCATCCGGCCGGGCTGTATGGCCCGGCGGCCAGCCGGCGCACTCTCAACCTTGCCGACGCGCTGCCGCCGCTGGCGCCGGCCGCCGCGTTCGGCACCCTGCGCAGCCTCGCCGACCGCGTGCCGGACCGGCCGCTCGGACCCGCGCTGCTGGCGCTGTCGCTGCTGCTGCTGGCGATCGACCTGCTGGCGACGATGGCGGTTCAGGGGCTCGTCCGGGGGCCGGTCCGCCGTCGGCGCATCCGCGCCGGGATCGCCACCGGCGTGCTGGCGCTGCTGGCGGCCGGCACCGCCTGGCCCGGCGCTGGGCCGGCCCGCGCGGTCGAGGCCGCGGCGCCATCGGTGCCACTGGAAACTGTGCCGCCGGCAGCGCTGGAGACGCGCCTCGCCTACGTCGTCACCGGCGACGAGGGCGTCGACGCCGTCTCGCGCGAGGGTCTGCAGGGGCTGTCCAGCTACGCCAACGCGCGCACCTCGGCGCAGCTCGGCCAGCCGGAAGGCGTGGTGCCGGGCCGCGACGACCTCGCCTTCTACCCGATGATCTACTGGCCGGTGACCCCGGCGACGGTGCCCGCGGTGCCGGCGCCGGCCTGGACCGCGGCGCTGGCCAGCTACATGGGCCATGGCGGCATCCTGCTGATCGACACCCAGGGCATCGATCCCAGCGCCGACCAGGGAGCCGGTCAGGGCACCGACCCGGCGCCGTCGGACACCGCGACCGCCGGCTTCACCCTCGACGTGCCGGGCACCCGGGCGGCGCTGCGCCGCGCCACCGCCGGGCTCGACATCCCGTCGCTGCGCCCGGTCGACGGCCAGCACGTGCTGTCGCACAGCTTCTACCTGCTGCACGCGTTTCCCGGCCGCTATGTCGGCACGCCGGTCTGGATCGCGCGCGCCGACGATCTCGGCAATGACGGGGTGAGCCCGGTAATCATCGGCGCCAACGACTGGGCCGCCGCCTGGGCGGTGGACGACGCCGGCCAGCCTCCCTTCGCGGTGATTCCGGGCGGCGACGACCAGCGCACGCTGGCCTACCGGTTCGGCGTCAACGCGGTGATCTACGCGCTCACCGGCAACTACAAGACCGATCAGGTGCACGTGCCGGCGCTGCTGCAGCGGCTGGGCGAGTGAGCGGGGCGCGGCTGTCGCACCTGGCCAGCCTGCAATTCCAGCCGCTGCTGCCGGTCTGGCTGCTCTGGCTGCTGGGGCTGGCCTGCGCCGCAGCGACGCTGCTCGCCCTGCTGCGACGAGCCGGCGGCGCCTGGTGGCGCGGGCTCGCCTTCGCGCTGCTGCTGCTGTGGCTCGGCGGCCCGCTGCTGATGCGGCAGGACTGGCGCGCGCTGCCGCAGACGCTTCTGGTGGCAGTCGACTGCAGCGGCTCGATGGGGGGCGGCGACCGTGCGGCGATCGCCAGCCGCACCGCCGCCGCGATCGAGGCCGAGGCGCGGCGCATCCCCGGGCTCGGCCTGCGCGTGATCACGGTGGGCTCGGGCGCGCCGGACGGGGATCTGGACGGCCGCGACACCGGGCCTGACGGCATCGCGCCGCCGGCGGAGGGCGGCACCCGGCTGGTCGGCGCCATCGAGCGCGCCGCCGCCGGCATCCCGGCCGGCGAGGGCGGCGGCCGCATCGCCGCCGTGGTCGCCATCACCGACGGCCAGGCCAGCGACGCGCCCCTCCCGTCCCCGACACGGCCGCCGGCTGGACGGACCGGGCCGGCATTCCCGTCCGGCAACCCGGACACGCCCCTGCACGTGCTGATCCCCGCCGCGGGCGAGCAGACCGACCGCCGGCTGCGCGTGCTGCAGGCGCCGCCGTTCGGCATCGTCGGCCACGACGCCACGCTCCGCGTACAGGTCGACGATCTGGGAGCCGCTCCCGGGGCCCCCGGGGCGGCCGCCACCGCCACGCTGACGCTCCGGCGCGACGGCGATGCGCCGATCGCCCGCGAGGTCGCGGTCGGCCAGCCGCAGGACATCACCGTGCCGGTCACCCGCCCCGGCCCGATGCTGCTGGCGCTGTCGGTCTCGACGCTGCCGGGCGAGGTCTCGACCCTCAACAACCAGGCGATCGTGCAGATCAACGGCGTGCGCGACCGGCTGCGCGTGCTGCTGGTGTCGGGCGCGCCGAACCAGGGCGAGCGGGTCTGGCGCCGGCTGCTGAAGGCCGATCCGTCGGTCGACCTTGTGCACTTCACCATCCTCCGGCCGCCCGACAAGGACGACACCACGCCGCTGAACGAGCTGGCGCTGATCGCCTTCCCGGTGCGCGAGCTGTTCCAGGAGAAGATCGACCAGTTCGACCTCATCATCCTGGACGGGTTCGAGAACCGCGGCATCCTGCCGATGGCCTACCTGCGCAACATCGCCGACTTCGTGCGCGCCGGCGGCGGGCTGCTGGTCACCGCCGGCCCTGAGTTCATCGGCCCCGGCTCCCTTCAGAATACGCCGCTCGGCGACATCCTGCCCGAGCACGTGCCCGAGGAGGGCGGCCTGGTCGAGCAGCGCTACCAGCCGATGCCGACCGCGCTTGGGCGGCGCCACCCGGTCACCGACGACCTGCCGCAGATGCCGCCAGCCCCCGATCCCGGCCCGGGCGCCGACGCCCGCGGCGACCATGGCTGGGGACCTTGGTATCGGGCGCTGGCCGCCGATCCGGCCGAGGCCGCCGGCACCGCGCAGGTGCTGATGACCGGCCCGGGGCAGGCGCCGCTGCTGGTGCTCGACCGTGTCGAGCAGGGCCGCGTCGCCCTGCTGCTGTCGGACCAGATCTGGATGTGGTCGCGCGGCGAGGGCGGCGGCGGGCCGCAGGCCGAGCTGCTGCGCCGGCTGGCGCACTGGCTGATGAAGGAGCCCGACCTCGAGGAGGAGCAGCTCTCCGCCCGCATCGCCGGCGGCCGCCTCACCGCGACCCGACGCTCGGTCGCCAGCGCCGCCGCCACCCGCGTCACCGTGATCGCTCCGGACGGCACCCGATCGCCGCTGGACCTGCGGCCGCGCCCGGACGGCACCGCCGCGGCGGTGCTGCCGGCCGCCGCGATCGGCATCTGGGAGGTGACCGACGGGCACCAGCGCGCCTTCGCCGCCGCCCGTCCGGCCGATCCGCTGGAGCTGTCCGACCTGCGCGCCACCGCGACCGTGCTGGCCGGGCTGGTGCACGGGACGGGCGGCAGCGTCGGCTGGCTCGGCGACGATCCGGAGCGGCTGGCGATCCCGGCGCTGCGGCTGGTGGGTGCCGGCGAGCCGGCGAGCGGTCCGGGCTGGATCGGGCTGCGCCGGCACGGCGCCCATCTGGTCACCGGCCTCAAGGCCACCGCTCTGCTGCCGGCCTGGGCGGTGCTGCCGCTCTCGCTGCTGCTGCTGATGCTTGCCTGGTGGCGCGAGGGGCGCGGCTGACGCAGGCGTGCCGGGTGGAAAAGCGATGCCGGGACCGGAGTTCATACCTTGCGCGGCCGGCAGCCGGGTGTTGCAGTATACGAACGTCCATACAGCTCCGGGAGACCGTGCCTTCCAGCCACCTGCCCGCAGCCCCCGCCGGATCGACCCGCATCCGATCATGGTGCTGATCGGCTTCGTCGGGCTGTGCCTGCTGGTGGCGCTGGCCGACATGGCGGTGACGCAGCGCGGCATCCGCAGCTGGTATCCGTCGTTGCGGCACCCGATCGGCACGCCGCCGGCTTGGGTGTTCCCGGTGGTGTGGATACCGATCTACGTCGTGATGGCCATCGCCGCCTGGCGGATCTGGCGCTGGAACCCGCTGGACCGGCTGCGCGACGCGAGCCTGCCGGCCACACCCGCGGCCAGCCGCCCCATTGCCAACCGGCTGGTTCCGGGACGGCTGGTTCCGGGAGGGTTGGCGCTCCGCCGCCGTGGGCTGCAGCTCTGGGGCTGGCAGCTCGGCGCCAATGCGCTTTGGACGCCGTTCTTCTTCGGGCTGCACCGCCCGCTCGCGGCGCTCGCGGTGATCCTGTCGCTCGGGCTGCTGATCGGGCTCACACTGCGCGATTTTCGCAAGCTCGACCGGCCGGCCGGACTGATGATGGCGCCCTATCTCGTCTGGGTATGCTACGCGGGCTGGCTGAATGCCGGGATTGCCTGGCTCAACCCGGCCTAAGCCCGGCCTCACGAACGCGACGCAGAGACGAGATCCAGGACCAGACATGAATTTTCGACGCACGCTGCGGTTCGCCGCGACTATTATCCTGCTCGGCGCAGCACCCGCCCTGTTGCCGATGCACGTGGCGCTGGCGCAGGCGAGCGGTGGCTCGGACGAGTCCGACCGCGATGCCGCCGACGCGGCGCAGAAGGCGCAGGCGAAGGCCGATGCCAAGGCCGCAGCGCCGCCGGCGGCGATCCCGGGTGCCGTCACCGACGAGGCCACGGAGACCTCCGGCCATGTCGGCGCCGACGAGGAGCCGACCGCGGCGCTGTTCGGGGCCATCAACCGCGGCGACATCACCTCGGCCAAGGAGGCGCTAGGCCGTGGCGCCGACCTCAACGGCAAGAACGTGCTCGACCAGAGCCCGCTCGACATGTCGATCGACCTCAACCGCAACGACATCACCTTCCTGCTGCTGTCGATGCGCAACAGCGAGCAGGGACCGCCGGTGGCCTCCGTGGCCGCGGTCGAGCCGGTCGGCGAGCGCACGGCCGTCGGCGGCCGCGCCTCCCGGGCAGCTCGGTCCCGCAACACCCGGCTCGTCTCCGCGCGCCAGCCGGCCGGCAGGCCCGGCGGCACCGCGGCCGATGACGGCGCGGCCAAGCCCGACATCGGCTTCCTGGGCTTCGGCGGCAGCTAGAGCATCATTCGATCGAACGGACTCGTTCGATCGGATAAAGATGCTCGTCAAAACAACAAGCTAGAGGATAATCCGTGAGCCTAAGCGATCGGATCATCCTCTAGCGAGCCCGTGTGGCGCGGCCCGCACGCGGGTCACGCCACGCGGCCAGGACGCAGCCTTGCAACTTGACGATGAGACCCGGACGGTCCCGGGGCAGACGGCCGCGATCGGGGCGCTGGTCTGCGGCATGCTGTCGGTGCAGGTCGGCGCCTCGATCGCCAAGCTGCTGTTCCCGGTGCTGGGGCCGCTCGGGACCGCAACTCTGCGGGTGCTGCTCGCGGCCTTCGTCCTGCTGCTGATCGTTCGGCCCTGGCGGCAGCCGGCGCTGCGGCGGCCGTCGCGCCAAGCGCTGAGCTCAATCGCCGCCTACGGCCTCACGCTCGGCATCATGAACACGGTATTCTACGCCGCCCTCGCCCGGCTGCCGCTCGGCATCACCGTCGCCATCGAGTTCATCGGACCGCTCAGTCTGGCTGTGCTGGGCTCGCGGCGGGCGCTCGACCTGCTCTGGGCGACGCTGGCGCTGGCAGGGCTGCTGCTGCTGGCGCAGCCCTGGGCGACCGGGGGCCGGCGCATCGATCCGATGGGCGTGCTGCTGGCACTCGGCGCCGGCGTCAGCTGGGGCCTCTACATCCTGGCCGGCCGTCGTCTCGGCAGCCGCGTCGAGGGCAGCGCCGCGACGGCGCTGGGCATGACGGTGGCGGCCCTGGTGGTGCTGCCGGTCGGCATCGGCGCGCTGCCGCGCGTGGCGACCGACCCGCGCCTGCTGACCGAGGCGGTGGCCATGGCGGTGCTGTCCAGCGCGCTGCCCTACTCCATCGAGATGGTGGCGCTGCGCCGCATGACCCTACGCGGCTTCAGCGTGCTGATGAGCCTGGAACCGGCGGTGGCGGCGCTCGTCGGGCTGGTCCTGCTCGGCGAGCGCATGTCGATGCTCCGCTGGCTGGCCATCGGCGGCATCGTGCTGGCCTGCCTCGGCAGCGCCGCCGTCGGCGAGACGCCCGAACCGGCGACGCCGGCGCCGAACTAAGGCCAGGGCTCTGCCCTGGACCCGCCAAGGGCGTCACGCGCAGCGTGCTGACGCACGACGGCCCTTGGATCCCATTTTGTAAGTGGTTTCCAAAGGCGAGCCTTTGGCGGGGTCCAGGGGCAGAGCCCCTGGCCTTCTCACGGCACTAGGATGGCCTGCACTGACTCGACCCGCACCGCATCCAGCGGGACCAGCGCGCCGCCCCGGTCCAGATGCCAGAAGGTCCAGCCGTTGCAGGAGGGCGCGTTGGTCAACGCCGCACCCAGCTGGTGGATGGAGCCGCGCCGGGTGCCGCTCACGAGCGTGCCGTCCGGCGAGACCGTCGCCACCAGCTGGCGGCTTCGATCGCAGAGCTGGGTTCCGGCCGGCACCAGCCCCCGCTCGACCAGGCTCCCGAACGGCACCCGCGGCACGTCGCGGCGGGCCGGACTGGCGGTGGCGCCGTCCAGCGACAGCGGCCGCTCACGCCGGTATCGGCCGATCGCCGCCTCGACGTAGTCCGGGTGCCGTTCGATGCCGATGAAACGCCGGCGCAGCCGCCGCGCGATCGCCGCCGTGGTGCCAGTGCCGGTAAATGGGTCCAGCACGATGTCGTCGATGCCGGTCGAGGCCAGCAGCACGCGGTGCAGCAGGCTCTCGGGCTTCTGCGTCGGATGCAGCTTCAGCCCATGCTGGTTGCGCAGGCGCTCGGGGCCGGTGCAGAGCGGCAGCAGCCAGTCGGACCGCATCTGCACGTCGTCGTTCAGCGCCTTCATCGCCGCGTAGTTGAAGCGGTAGCGGCTGTCCCGGCCTCGCGCCGCCCAGATCAGCGTCTCGTGCGCGTTGGTGAAGCGACGGCCACGGAAGTTCGGCATCGGGTTGGACTTCCGCCAGATCACGTCGTTCAGGATCCAGAATCCCAGGTCCTGCAGGATGCAGCCGATGCGGAAGATGTTGTGATACGAGCCGATCACCCAGATCGTCGCGTCCTTGCGCATCAGCCGCCGAGCCTCGCCCAGCCAGGCGCGGGTGAAGCGGTCGTATTCCGCAAAGTCACCGAACTTGTCCCAGTCGTCGTCGACCCCGTCCACCAGGCTGTCGTCGGGCCGACGCAGCTCGCCGCGGAGCTGCAGGTTGTAGGGCGGGTCGGCGAACACGCAGTCGACCGAGCCGCCGGGCAGCAGGCGCATCAGCTCGATGCAGTCGCCGAGCAGGATCTGGTCGAGCGGCAGCTCCATCGCGGCAGGGCTCACGTCCCGGCGCGGGGGCTCGTGCCGTATGTCCCGGCGGGTGCCAGGCCCGGAGTGCGGGTCATGCCGCCGCCAGCGTGAGCGCCAGTTGGCGCACCGTGCCGAACGCCTCGCGATGGTGGCGGGTAGGCCCGAGCGAGCCCAGCGCCGCGCGGTGGTGGGCGGTGCCATAGCCGGCGTTGCGTTCCCAGCCATAGCCGGGCCAGCGCCGCGACAGCCTGGCCATCAGCCGGTCCCGGGTGACCTTGGCGACGATCGAGGCGGCGGCGATCGAGAGCGACTCGGCATCGCCGCCAATCACCGCGTGGGCGGCGCAGGACAGGCCTGGGCACCGGTTGCCGTCCACCAGCACGAGGTCCGGCGGTGCCGGCAACCGGAACACGGCGCGCGACATGGCGAGCATGCTGGCGTGCAGGATGTTGAGGCGGGCGATCTCGCGTACCGAGGCGGCGGCGACGGCGATCGCGATGCCGTCGCATCCCATCAACGCGGCGTAGGCCGTCTCCCGGTGCCCAGACGAGAGCCTCTTGGAGTCGTCGAGAAGAGCCGCCAGGCGGCGCGACGGCCGGCTCCGAAACATGACGGCGGCGGCCAAGACCGGACCGGCGAGCGGCCCGCGACCAACCTCGTCGACACCGGCCACACGGCCGCCATGGCGTGATTCGTGCCTGAAATGCGGCATCCCTGCTCCGTGGCGCCCGATTCGGCACCGGAGCACAGGGAAACCGCGTTTACCCGGGGTTGCAAGGCCGAAGCGCGCCGATACGGCACGCCCGCCCTGGCAGACCGGAGGCGTCGATGCCTAGCGGGACGGCGTCAACAGCCAGCCGAGCAGGAAGCCGACGCCGGCGGCGATGCCGATTGCGGCCAACGGCTGGTCGCGCATCATGGCGGTGACGTCCTCGAACTGGTCACGGGCCTGTTCGAGCAGATCGCCGTATTCGCTCTGCACCTTGCCCTGGAGCTGGTCGATCTTGCCCTCGGCCTGGGTCGACGTATCGCCGGTGAGGCCGCCCGCGGCATCCTTCAGCTTGCCGACGCCCTCGGTGACGGTGCCCTCGATCTCGTTCTCGTCGACCATGCCGTATGTCCTCTCGCGCGAATGTGGTGATGCGGCGAACGAGCCTGAACGGGCCCGGTTCCGCAACGGCGTGCGCGAGATAGGGAAACCGGACGGGAGCCCTGGGACAGCCCCGTCCGCAAGGCCGTTACCGCACGAGCACCGGCCGGATCCGGTCCCGGCGCCGGCTTCGACAACGAGCGGCTTGAATGTCAGCTGGCGACGCGCGCCGAGACCATTCCGTAGTAGGCTGGCATCGCCATCGGACGCGCCGGGTCGCGGAAGCTGTCGACCGGCGACGGCACCATGTTGTCGTAGCGACCGGAGGCCTGCTCGACGGCACCTTGGATGGCTGCGGTCTCGATTGCGAAGAGCCTGCGAAACATCGTCCGTCCCCTTCCAACCCGATTGCTCGGGACCGTTGCTCGAAACTCATGCGGGCCTTGGCCCCGCAGCGCCGGCTCGGCCCGGCTCACCCACTATAGTAAAAACACGCGCCCGCCACAATCTCGCCGTTTTCCTTTCACGAACGAGTGTTCGGCCGTGGCTGATGCAACCCGCGTCGCGACGGCCGGACGTTGCGAGGATTTTAAGCGGCCGCGGTGCGACGGCTGCTAGACTGGCCCCGTGGACCGGCGCCCTGCGGCACCGGTGGTTGATCGGGATAAGCAGCGGCGGCCGCCCCTACCGGATCGCGTGCGTCGGGAGACCGGGTTAGGGAAGAGCATGGACCAGCCGCTGGAACCCCAAGACCGCGCCACGCCCCCCCGCGCCGACATGCCGGACCGTATGCCGATCCACCCTGCGCCGGACGCGGTCCCGCCACCGCCGGTACCCGGCGAACCGGCGCGACCACATGGCCGGCGCCGACGATGGTGGCCATGGCTGATCCTGGTGCTGGCCATCGGCGTCATCGGCTATGCGCTGCTGCGGCCGCGGGTGCAGCACGCGCCGGCCGGCCGTCACCGGCGCGACGCCGGCAGCGGACAGGCGGCGGCAGCGCAACCGGTCACCGAAGCTGTGGCGCATATCGGCGACATGCCGGTGGTACTCACCCAGCTCGGCACCGTGACCTCGCTTGCCACGATCACCGTGCAATCGCAGATCACCGGCTACCTGCTGGAGGTGAACTTCCACGAGGGCCAGGAGGTGCACAAGGGCGAGCAGCTCGCCCTGGTCGACCCCCGGCTCTACATCGCCACCCTCACCCAGGACGAGGGCAACCTGAAGCGCGACACCGCCACGCTGCACGAGGCGCAGACCGACCTCGCCCGCTACCAGCTGCTGCAGCGCCAGAAGAGCATCGCCGCGCAGACCGCCGAGGACCAAGTCTACGTGGTCGGCCAGGCCGAGGGCGCGGTGCTGCTGGACCAGGGGCAGATCGCCAGTGCCAAGCAGAACATCGCCTACTGCCACATCCTTTCGCCGATCGACGGCCGTGTGGGCCTGCGCCAGGTCGATGCCGGCAACTACATCACCTCGTCCGCCACCAACGGACTGGTGGTGGTGACGCAGATCCACCCGATCTCGGTGATCTTCACCATCCCGGAGGATGACATACCGGCGATGCAGGCGCAGCTTCTGGCCGGCGCCACGCTGCAGGTCGACGCCTACGACCGCACCAACACCATCAAGCTCGCCTCGGGCAGCGTCGAGACCATCGACAACACCATCGACACCAGCACCGGCACGGTGCGTGTCCGCGCCGACTTCCACAACGCCGATGGCACGCTGTTCCCGAACCAGTTCGTGAACGCGCAGCTGCTGCTGCAGACGCTGCACGGCGTCGTGCTGATCCCCACCGGCGCCATCCAGACCGGGCCGCAGGGCAACTTCGTCTATCTGGTGCAGCCGGACAGCACGGTCGCGGTGCGCCCGATCAAGACCGGCACCGCCAGCGCCACCGAGACCGTCGTCCTCTCCGGTCTCGCCGCCAATGACAAGGTGGTCACCGACGGCACCGACAAGCTGAAGACCGGCTCCAAGGTGATGGTGCCGAGCGCCCAGCCATCCGCGGGCACCCCCGGCGGTGCCCCGCGCGCGCACCGGCATCCTCGCGCCGCGGCCGACGGCGGCAACCCGTGAGCCAGGCGCGCGCCGCCCGGACCTCCAGCCGCCCGTGAACCCGTCCCGCCTGTTCATCCAGCGGCCGGTCGCGACGACGCTGCTGATGCTGGCGATCCTGATGGTCGGACTGCTCAGCTTTAAGTTCCTGCCGATCGCCGCACTGCCGCAGGTCGAATATCCGACCATCCAGGTCGAGACCTTCTACCCCGGCGCCGGGCCGCAGGTGATGACCACCTACGTCACCGCGCCGCTCGAGTATCAGCTCGGCCAGAGCCCGGGGCTCAGCCAGATGGAGAGCCAGAGCTCGGCCGGCGCCTCGGTGATCACGCTGCGCTTCGGGCTCGACATCGACATCAACGTTGCCGAGCAGGAGGTGCAGGCCGCGATCAACGCCGCCAACTCGCTGCTGCCCTCCGACCTGCCGGCGCCGCCGATCTACGCCAAGATCAACCCCGCCGACACGCCGATCCTGACGCTCGGCATCACGTCCAAGACGATGACGCTGGTCGACGTCGAGGATTACGTCGACACGCGGCTCGCTCAGAAGATCAGCCAGATCAACGGCGTCGGCCTGGTGACGCTCACGGGGGGCAACCGCAAGGCGATCCGGGTGCGGGTGAACAGCCGCGCGCTGACCTCGTACGGGCTCAGCATGGACGACCTGCGCACCATCATCACCACGGTCAACGTCAACTCGCCGACCGGCACCTTCGACGGCCCGCTGCATTCGTCGACGCTGCAGGTGGACGGACAGGTCACCGCACCCGACATCCTCGCCAACCAGGTGATCGCCTACAACAACGGCGCGCCGATCCGGGTCCGCGACGTCGCCAGCGTGGTGAGCGGGCCGGAGAACACCCAGCTCGCCGCCTGGTCCGACACCACGCCGGCGATCGTGCTCAACGTGCAGCGCCAGCCCGGGGCCAACGTCATCGCCGTGGTCGACGCGATCAAGCGCATCCTGCCGCAGCTGCGGCAATCCATCCCGTCGGGCATCGCCATCACGCCGCTCACCGACCGCACCATCACCATCCGCGCCTCGGTGCGCGACGTCGAGTTCGAGCTGCTGCTGTCGGTCGTCCTGGTCGTTGGCGTGATCTTCCTGTTCCTGCGCAACCTGCCGGCCACGGTGATCCCCAGCCTGTCGGTGCCGCTGTCGCTGATCGGCACGATGGCGGTGATGTACCTGCTGGGCTACTCGCTCGACAACCTCTCGCTGATGTCCCTCACCATCGCCACCGGCTTCGTGGTCGACGACGCCATCGTCATGATCGAGAACATCGCCCGCTACATCGAGATGGGCGAGAGCCGCCTGCAGGCGGCGCTGAAGGGCGCCGGCCAGATCGGCTTCACCATCGTCTCCCTCACCGTCTCGCTGATCGCCGTGCTGATCCCGCTGCTGTTCATGGGCGACGTGGTGGGCCGGCTGTTCCACGAGTTCGCGATCACGCTGGCGGTGACCATCGTGCTCTCGGCCGTGGTCTCGCTCACCCTGGTGCCGATGCTGTGCGCGCGCATGCTGCGCGAGCAGCCGCACCATCCGGACGGCGCCCGGCTGCAGTCCGGCAGCCGGTTCTCGCGCTGGAGCGAGCGCGCGATCGACGGCGTCATCGCCGGCTACGGGCGCTGGCTCGACGTCGTGCTGCGCCACCAGCCGCTCACCTTGCTGGTGGCGCTGCTGACGGTGGCCGTCACCGTGGTGCTGGCCGTCATCATCCCCAAGGGCTTCTTCCCGGTGCAGGATACCGGCATCATCCAGGGCATCTCGGTGGCCGCCCAGGACACCTCGCTGGCGGCGATGTCGCGGCACCAGCAGGCGCTGGGACAGGCGATCCTGGCCGACCCGGACGTGGCCAGCCTCTCCTCCTTCATCGGCGTCGACGGCGCCAACATGACGCTGAACCAGGGCCGGTTCCTGATCAACCTGGTGCCGCACGACGACCGGGCCCTCTCCTCTTCGGGCGTGATCCGGCGGCTGCAGACCGAGGTGGCGGACGTCCCCGGGGTCCGGCTCTACATGCAGCCGGTGCAGGACCTCTCGCTCGACACCGCGGTGTCGGCGACCCAGTACCAGTTCGTGCTGGAGACGCCGAACTACGACGACTTCACCCGCTGGGTGCCCAAGGTGGTGAGCGCGCTGCAGGCGCTGCCGCAGCTGGCCGACGTCACCTCCGACCTGCAGGCGACCGGGCTGGTCGCCAACGTCACGCTGGACCGCGCCACCGGGGCGCGCTTCAGCATCACCCCGGAGACGGTCGACAACGCGCTCTACGACAGCTTCGGCCAGCGCCAGGTCAGCACCGTCTACACGCAGTCGAACCAGTACCGGGTGATCCTCGAGACCGATCGCGGGCTGCAGCGCGACCTCGCGAGCCTGAACCAGCTCTATCTGCCCGGCGCCACGCAGACCACCAGCACCACCGCCACCGGTGCGGCGCGCCAGCCCACCGGCGGGCTGGTCCCGCTCGGCGCCGTGGCCTCGGTGCATGTCGGCACCGGCCCGCTGCTGATCTCGCACCTGGGCCAGTTCCCGGCCACCACGGTGTCGTTCAACCTGGCCCGCGGCGCCTCGCTGGGGCCGGCGATCGACGCGATCGAGCAGGCGGAGAAGACAATCGGCCTGCCTGCCAGCTTCCAGACCTCGTTCCAGGGCACCGCCAGCGCGTTCCAGACCAGCCTCGGCAACGAGCTGTTCCTGGTGCTGGCGGCCCTGGTCGCGGTCTACATCGTGCTGGGCGTGCTCTACGAGAGCTTCATCCACCCAGTCACGATCCTGTCCACGCTGCCGTCCGCCGGCATCGGGGCACTCGCCTCGCTGATGATCGCGGGTGCGGATCTCGACGTCATGGGCATCATCGGCATCGTGCTGCTCATCGGCATCGTGAAGAAGAACGCGATCATGATGATCGACTTCGCGCTGGAGGCCGAGCGCGAGGACGGGCTGGCGCCGATCGACGCGATCCGGCGGGCCGCACTGCTGCGGTTCCGGCCGATCCTGATGACGACGCTGGCCGCCGCGTTCGGCGCGCTGCCGCTGATGCTGGGCACCGGCACCGGGTCGGAGCTGCGCCGGCCGCTCGGCATCGCCATCGTCGGCGGGCTCGCGGTCAGCCAGCTGCTGACCTTGTTCACCACCCCGGTGATCTACCTGTTCATGGACGGTCTCAGCCGCCGCACCCGGGCCTGGTTCGCGCGCCGCAACGAGGCCGGTGACGACGGGGGTGCTGGACGCCCGGCGCCGCGGCCGTCATGAACGTCTCGCGCCCGTTTATCCTGCGGCCGGTGGCGACCACGCTGCTGACCGTCGCGCTGGCGCTGAGCGGCATCTTCGCCTACACCAAGCTGCCGGTGGCGCCGCTGCCCAACGTCGCCTTCCCAGTGATCCAGGTGCAGGCGACGCAGCCCGGCGGCTCGCCGGGCGAGGTCGCGGACTCGGTGGCGACACCGCTCGAGCGCCATCTCGGCACGATTGCCGGCGTCACCGAGATGACGTCGCAGAGCACGCAGAACCAGACCCGCATCACCATCCAGTTCGATCTGTCGGTCGACATCGACAACGCCGCGCACGAGGTCGAGGCGGCGATTCAGGCGGCGCGCGCCGACCTGCCGGCCAGCATCCGCACCAACCCGACCTACCGGAAGTTCAATCCGTCCGGCCAGCCGATCATGATCCTGGCGCTGACGTCGAGGACCCGGACCGCGCCGCAGCTGTTCGACCTCGCCACCAACATCCTGCAGCAGCAGCTCTCCAAGGTGGACGGCGTCGGCAACTTCCAGCCCGGCGGCAGTGCGCTGCCGGCGGTCCGGGTCGAGATGAACCCGCTGCCGATGTTCGAGGAGGGGCTGGGCTTCGAGGACGTGCGCGCCGCGTTGGCGTCGGCCAACGCCAACACGCCCAAGGGCTTCATCGACGTCGGCCGGCAGCGCTACCAGCTCGACACCAACGACCAGGCGCGCAAGGCGGCCGACTACCGTGGGCTGGTGGTCGGCTACCGCAACGGCGCACCGATCCGGCTATCCGACATCGCCGAGGTGACCGACAGCGTCGAGGACCTGCGCAACGCCGGCTACTACAACGGCGAGCCGGCGGTGATCTGCCTGGTCTATCCGCAGGCGACGGCCAACATCATCGAGACCACCGACGCCATCAAGGCGCTGCTGCCGACGCTGCAGGCCGCCCTGCCCGGCGACGTGCAGCTGCATGTCGGCCTCGACCGCTCAACCACCATCCGCGCCTCGGTGTCCGACACCCAGACCACGCTGCTGATCGCCGTGGTGCTCGTGGTGCTGGTGGTGCTGGTGTTCCTGCGCACGCTGCGCTCGACGATGATCCCGGCGGTCGCGGTGCCGGTGTCGATCATCTCGACCTTCAGCGCCATGTACCTGCTGGGCTTCGCGCTCGACAACCTGTCGCTGATGGCGCTCACCATCGCCACCGGCTTCGTGGTCGACGATGCCATCGTCGTGCTGGAGAACATCGCCCGCCACATGGAGGACGGGATGCCGCGCCTGCAGGCGGCGCTGCAGGGCACCGCCGAGGTGAGCTTCACGGTGGTCGCGATCACCGTTTCGCTGATCGCGGTGTTCATGCCGATCCTGCTGCTGCCGGGCATCGCGGGCAAGTTCTTCTACGAGTTCGCGATGACGCTGATCGCCACCATCAGCGTGTCGCTGCTGCTGGCGCTGACGGTGACGCCGATGATGTGCTCGCTGTTCCTGCGCGTGCAGCCGCGCGCGACCGCGGAGCACGCGGCGCAGCACGCCGCCCGGGCGCGGCACCAGCCGGGCCTGCTGCGGCGCGGCGCCGACGGGCTGGCGGCGCTGATCGAGCGCGGCCTCGACGCCATGCTGGCCGGCTACCAGTCCAGCCTCGACGTGGCGCTGCGCCACCGGCGTCTGGTGGTGCTGACGCTGCCGCTCACCATCGTGCTGACCGTGCTGCTGGTGGCCCGGATGCCCAAGACCTTCTTCCCGTCGCAGGATAACGGCCTGCTGATCGGCACCATCGAGGGCGAGCAGAGCATCTCGTTCCAGAACATGCAGCAGAAGCTGGTGCTGGTGTCGAAGGTGGTGCTGGCGGATCCGGACGTCTCGACCGTCGCCGGCTTCACCGGCGGCCGCGGCACCAACCAGGCGCAGGTGTTCATCCAGCTGAAGGACATCGCGCTGCGCCACGACAGCGTCGACCAGACCATCGCGCGCCTGATCGGCAGACTGAAGACCATGGTCGGCGCCCGCTTCTTCGCCTTCTCCGCCGGCGACGTCCGCGCCGGCGCCCGCAACAGCAGCTCGAACTACCAGTATACGCTGCAGTCGGACGACGCCGACCTGCTCTACGAATGGGCCCGCAAGCTCGAGGCGGCGCTGAAGACCCGGTCCGAGCTCGCCGACGTCGATTCCGACGTGGCGCAGGGCGGCCAGGCGGTTTCGGTGGCGATCGACCGCGACACCGCTGCCCGCCTGAAGCTGACGCCGCAGCTCATCACCAACACGCTCTACGACGCCTTCGGCCAGCGCAGCGCCTCGGTGATCTACAACACGCTGAACCAGTACCACGTGGTCATGGAGGTGGCGCCGCGCTTCTGGCAGAGCCCGACGATCCTGGACCAGATCTGGGTCAGCGCCGCCAGCGGCACCGCCTCGGGCAGCGCCAGCACCAACCTGATCCGCATCGCCAACAAGGCCAGCACCTCGTCCGGCGGCAGCTCCAACGGCGGCGGCAGCGGGGCCGCCGCGGTCACCAACACCACGACGCTTTCGCAGACTGGAACCGGCATCGGTGCCGCCACCAGCGGCAGCACCGCCTCCACCACCGCTGCCACGGCGGTGTCCACGGCGCAGCAATCCGAGCAGAACGCCAACAGCAACAGCCTGGCCGGCGGCAAGGGCAGCTCCAACGGGTCGGCGGTGTCGTCCTCCTCGGAGACCATGGTGCCGCTCTCGGCGGTCGCCGGCTTCGTGCCGTCGACGACGCCGCTCACCGTGTCGCACGATGGCGGCTTCGTCGCCGCCACCCTCTCGTTCAACACGCCGCCGGGCGGCTCGCTCAGCGCCGCCGAGGCCGCGATCCACGAGACCATGCTGCAGATCCACGTGCCGCCGGAGATCCACGGCGAGTTCGCCGGCAACGCGCAGCAGCTGCAGCAGACCACCGGCTCCTATCCGATCGTGGTGCTGGCAGCCCTGCTCGCGGTCTATGCGGTGCTGGGCATCCTCTACGAGAGCTACATCCACCCGCTGACCATCCTGTCCACGCTGCCGTCCGCCGGCGTGGGCGCGATCCTGGCGCTGCAGCTGTTCGGCGAGGAGTTCTCGCTGATCGCCATGATCGGCGTGATCCTGCTGATCGGCATCGTGAAGAAGAACGCCATCCTGCTGATCGACTTCGCGCTGAACGAGGAGCGCGAGCACGGCGCCACGCCGTACGAGGCCATCTACCGCGCCTGCCTGCTGCGCTTCCGCCCGATCATGATGACCAGCTTCGCCGCCGCGCTGGGCGCGCTGCCGCTGGTGCTGGGCCACGGCTACGGCAACGAGCTGCGCCGTCCGCTCGGGCTGTCGGTGGTGGGCGGGCTGATCGTCAGCCAGGCGATGACGCTCTACACGACGCCGGTGGTCTACCTCTACCTCGACCGCATGCGGCACTGGTCCGCCCGGCGCTGGCAGGGATGGCGCGACCGCCGCTCCGGACGGCCGTTCCTGCCCCGACCCCCATCCCCACAGGACGCGCCCGCCGAATGAAGCCTGCCGTTCCCGCCCGTCAGCGCCGCGTGCGCTCGGCTGCCCGCCGTCTGGCCACCACGTCGCTCGCCGCCAGCCTGTCGGGCTGCATGGTCGGGCCCGACTACCATCGGCCGGCGGCGATCCAGCCGGCGCTGCTGAAGGAGATCGCGCCGCCGCCGGGCTGGGCCTATGCCGACCCCAACTACGCCCTGCTGCCGCGCGGCGCCTGGTGGACGCTCTACGACGACCCGGTACTGAACGGGCTCGAGTCACAGATCGACATCTCGAACCAGACCATCAAGCAGTCGGAAGCGGCCTACCGGCAATCCCGTGCGCTGGTCGACGAGGCCCGCGCTGGACTGTTCCCCTCCGCGAACGGCAATGCCGGCGTCACCCGCACGGGGATCGGCGGCGGCAGCCCGGGCAACTTCAACGGCAACACCAACTACTCGACCGGCGCCCAGGCCAATTGGCAGATCGACGTGTGGGGCCAGATCCGCCGCCAGATCGAGAGCCAGGTGGCGGGCGCGCAGTTGAGCGACGCGGAGCTGGCAAACGCCCGGCTGTCGGCGCAGACGACGCTCGCCGCCGACTATTTCGACCTGCGCTACGAGGACAGCCTGCAGACGCTGCTCTCGCAGTTCGTCACGTACTACGAGGAAAGCGCCCGGATCACCCGCAACGAGTACAGCGCCGGCACCGTCGCCTCCACCGACCTGCTGGAGGCGGAGACCCAGGTCGCCACCACCAAGGCAAATCTCGTATCGGTCGGAATCCTGCGCGCCGAATACGAGCACGCGATCGCGGTGCTGACCGGCCACCCGCCGTCGGACCTGTCGCTGCCGCCCGGAGCGCTCACCGGCACCATTCCGCCGATCCCCGTGGTGTTTCCCTCGCTGCTGCTGCAGCGCCGACCGGACATCGCCTCGGCGGAGCGGAACATGGAAGGGCAGAACGCGCTGATCGGGGTCGAGATCTCCGCCTTCTACCCGGTGATCAGCCTGACGGCGGCGGCGAGCTATGCCGGCAACCCGATCGGCTCGCTGATCCAGGTGGCGGACCGCACCTGGTCGCTCGGCGCCAACGCGGTCGAGACATTGTTCAATGGCGGCGATCGCACCGCCGCTGTGCGCGCCGCTCGCGCCTCCTATGACGGCGCGGTCGCCAACTACCGCGAGGTCGTTCTGACCGCCTTCCAGGGCCTCGAGGACCAGCTGTCCACGCTGCGCATCCTGGAGCAGCAGGCGCAGGCGCAGGCGCTTGCGGTCGATCTCGCCAACCAGACCGTCACCGTCGCATTGAACCAGTACGAGGCCGGCACGACGATCTACACCACCGTCATCACCGACCAGACCACCGCGCTGACCAACGCCGAGACGGCGCTCGGCATCCAGCAGGAGCGGATGGTGGCGAGCGTCGACCTGATCGACCAGCTCGGCGGCGGCTGGACCACGGCGGATCTGCCAAGCAAGAACAGCCTGCAGACCGACGATCCGTTCCTGCCCTCCTTCATCCAGAAGGATCGGAACTGAGTAGCGGCGGCGCACCTCCAACGCGCAACGGCCCGGCACCACTCGGTGCCGGGCCGTGCCGCATCAGGGCCGCCTGTTCGGTTAGAGGATCGCCTTGCCAGCCATCAACGCCAGCACGAGGAAGATGATGAACACCACCACTGCGATGAAGAACAGGATCTTGGCAACGCCGGCGGTTGCCGCGGAAATGCCGGTAAACCCGAAGATGCCCGCTATGATCGAGATCACCAGGAACAGGAGGGCCAGCTTGAGCATGATCGTGCCTTTACTCGTCTAGAGGTCGCACCGGACGGAAGCCTGCCGCCGTCCGCTCAGCGGCGAGCCAGCAGCGCCCCCAGCACGAAGCCGACGCCGACGGCGATGCCCATCGTCAGCAACGGCTGGTCGGAGGCGACGTCGCGCACCGAGTCAAGCGTGTCGCCGTAATACTCCTGCGCCTGCCCGGCGAACTGCTTGGCCTTGCCCTTAGCCTGCATGCCGGTGTCGCCCAGCACGCCGCCCATGCCGTCCTGCAGCTTGCCGACGGTATCCTTGATGGTGCCCTTGACCTCGTTCGTATCGATCATGTGACGATGCCCCTACCTGTTGCCGAGCCGGATGGATCGGCGTTGCCCGGCCTGAACGCGGCAACCGGCCTCGGGATGCCTGGCCACGGCTCCGATCCGGCTCGGACGTCGCCCTTGCGGGAACCGTTGCAGCGGTCTCACTCTCCATCCCGGCCGACGGGCCGGCCGACGGGCGGGACCGCGCGATGAAGCTCTTCAACTGCCAGAATTGCGGCAGCCTGCTGTTCTTCGAGAACCGGCGCTGCGAGACCTGCGGCGCGCTGCTCGGCTACCTGCCCGAGCAGGCGACGATCTCGGCGCTGGGCGGGGACGGCGACCGCCTCGCCGCAATGGCGGCCGGCGGCGCCGCGGTCCGACTGTGCGCCAACGCCGAGCGCGACGCCTGCAACTGGCTGGTCGACGCGGACGGCGCCGAGAGCTACTGCGCGGCCTGCCGGCACAACCGCATCATCCCGGAGATCGCCTCGGAGCGCACGCTGGTGCTGTGGCGCAGGCTCGAACTCGCCAAGCACCGGCTGTTCTACTCGCTGATCCGGCTGCGCATCCCGCTGCCCAACCGCAACGACGACCCGGTGGGCGGGCTTGCCTTCGACTTCCTGGACGAGGTCCCGGGCGGGCCGAAGATCCTGACCGGGCACGAGTCCGGCCTCATCACCATCAACGTGCAGGAGGCCGATGACGCGCACCGCGAGGAGATGCGCCACCGCATGCACGAGACCTACCGCACCCTGCTCGGCCACTTCCGACACGAGGTCGGGCACTGGATCTGGGACCGGCTGGTGCGCGACGGCGGCCGGCTCGACGCCTTCCGGGCGCTGTTCGGCGACGAGCGCGCCGACTACGCGCAGGCACTCGCCCGCCACTACGCCGACGGCCCGGCGCCCGACTGGCAGGACCGCACCATCAGCGCCTACGCCACCAGCCACCCGTGGGAGGACTTCGCCGAGACCTGGGCGCACTACCTGCACATCATGGACACGCTGGAGACGGCGAACGCGTTCGGCATCGGCGTGCGGCCGGTGGTGCCGCATGCAGCCGGGCTCGACGTCACGGTGGCGATCGACCCGTATCGGGCGCCGGGGATGGATGCGGTGATCGACCAGTGGGTGCCGCTGGTGTTCGCGGTGAACAGCCTGAACCGCAGCATGGGCCTGGCGGACCTCTACCCGTTCGTGATCACGGAGCCGGTGCGCGACAAGCTCGCCTTCATCCACGCCATGGTGCACGAGCGGCCGGCTTGACGCGGCCGCGATGGGATGGGACCAGCAGCCGGTCCGCGACGCGCCGTCGCCTGCACCGGAAGACGCGCCCCTGACGATCACCCGCCCCTTGCGGCGCGACCGCATGTTCGTCTCGGGGACGCTCGTCCTGCTGGCGCTCGCGATCTGCCTGCGGATGCCCGACATCCTCATCGAGAGCCGGTTCTGGTGCGAGGAGGGCAACGTCTTCTTCCACAACGCCTGGGTGATGCCGCCCGGACAGGCGCTGTTCCACCCGTTCGGCGGCTACCTGAACCTCGCCGCCAACGCCGGCACCCTGGCCGCGCGCTGGCTGCTGCCGGTACGGCTGGCGCCCTACCTCACCATGATCCTGGCCCTGCTGGTGCAGCTCTGCCCGCTGGGGCTGCTGCTCGGCGCCGGCGACGGCTGGCTGCGGCCCCGCATGGTCAGGGTCGCGGCGGCGCTGCTGGTGCTGTTCGTGCCGGCGGTGGAGGAGATCTGGCTGCAGACCCTGCATTGCCAGTTCGAGCTGGCGCTGTGCTGCGGCATCATCCTGGCGCTGCGGCCCGAACCGGTGCGGTCGCTCGCCACGGCGTTCCGCTTCGCGCTGCTGCTGCTGGCGCCACTCTGCGGGCCGGGCGCCATCGCCCTGCTCCCGCTGTTCCTTGCCCGCGCGGCGCTCGACCGCGATCGCGGGCGGCTCTGGCAAGCGCTCGTGCTGGGGATCGGCAGCGTGCTGCAGCTCGGCCTGTTCTTCCATGCGGAGCACAGCCGCGGCTACAGCCTCGACCCGATCGTGCTGCTCGACATCTTCACCGTGCGGCACCTCTATCTGCCGTTCCTTGGCATCGCCCATACCGACCTCGCCGCCCGGCTGATCGAGGTGCGCCGGCAGTCCGGGCACGTGCCGCTGAAGGCCACCTTGCTGCCGATCCTGGTATTCGGGCCATTTCTGCTACTGACACTCCGGCATCGCATCAGTCGTCCGGCGTTCTGGCTGCTGGCCGGCGGCGGCATCGTCGCCTGCGCCAGCTATTTCGGGGCGATCGGCGGTGCCGAGGGACTGATCCACGCCCGCGCCGGCGGCCGCTACATTTTCGTCCCCCAGGCGCTGTTCTCGCTGTCGATCCTGGCGCTGGCCGCGACCGCGCCGCGTTGGATCGGGCTCGGCGCCGCGGCGGTCGTGTTGTGGCTGCTCGCCCTGGGCGGCGTGGAATACGTGCATCCCTGGGCCTTCATCGGCCATGGCCCGCCTTGGCGCCACGAGGCGGCGCTGTGGCAGGCCGATCCCGCCTATCAGCCGCATGTCTGGCCCGAGAGCTGGGCGACGGTCTCGCTGCCGCGGCGGCCATAGCAGCCGTGGCCGGGTCCAGGAGACGATGCACGACATGCGGATAAAGGTCGCGATTCACGACATGGTTGGTCTCTGCCGCCGCCCCTGGTTTCTGGCCGGGCTCTTCTGCGTCTATGCGGCGGTGGCGATCCCCTCGATCGCACTGCTGATGCCGCCGTTCCAGGCCGCCGACGAGATGGGCCACGCGCAGCGCGCGAACGAGATCAGCCATGGCGAGCTGCTCGCGACCCGCTTCGCCGGCCCGCTCAGTTCCGGAGGCCGCACCGATATCGGCCTGACTCACCTGTGGACGGTCTTCGCGGGGCTGCCCTTCCAGCCGGGGACGAAGGTGACCAAATCGATGAAGAAGCAGGGTGCAGCGATCGCCTGGGGTGTGTCGCGGCCCGACTCTTTCGTCAACACGGCCATCTATCCGCCCTTGCTCTACATACCGGCGGCGATCGGCCAAGGGACGGGGCGGCTGCTGCATCTGTCGGTTCTGCATGGCGTGGTCCTCTCGCGACTGCTCGACGGCGTTGTGAGCACGGGTATCGCCGCCCTCGCGATCGGGCTTGCCGGCGATGTCGCCCCTCTGCTGTTCACGCTGCTCTGCCTGCCGATGAGCCTGGCCCTGTTCGCGGCGGTGACGCAGGACGGCCCGATGATCGCGCTGTCCGCACTGGCCGCGGCGCTGTTCGCGCGAATACGGCTGACCGGCGCCGGCCTCGCCGCAGGCAGCACGGCCCTGGCGCTGGCCGCCATGGCGCGGCCGGCCCTGCTGCCGTTCTGCCTCCTACCCTGGATCCTGCCGGAGCTGTCGCTGGCCGTCAGGGTCGTGAGCACGGTGCTGCCGATCGCCTCGGTCCTGGGCTGGACCGCATTGACCGGCCGCATCACCCTCTACACGCCGCTGGCGGATCAGGTGGCGGCGCAGACGCATGCGCTCCTGCTCCATCCTCACCTCGTGCCTGTCCTGGTCTGGACCACGATCCAGAACCAGTGGCTCCGACACTTCGACCTCTTCCGGACGTTCGTCGGCGTGCTCGGCTGGCTCGATACGCCGTTGCCGATGCCCTACTACGCCGCGACGGCCGTCATGCTGCTGCTGGCCGTGCTGGCGTCCCTGCCGGACCATCAAAAGCTGGACGGCGTGGTCCGGGGGCTGGCTGCCGCCATCCTGCTGCTCGGTGCGATCGGCGCGGTCTTCCTGCTCGAATATCTGAGCTGGAGCCCGGTCGGCGGACGCGTCGTCGACGGGGTGCAGGGACGGTATTTTTTGCCGATCATGCCGTTCCTGGCCCTCGTGCTGCCGCGGAGACGGCTCCGGTCGCTCACCTGGATGCGCGTGGCCCTGTGCCTGTATCCTCTGCTGTCGATCACGATCACCATCCGGGCGATCCTGTGGCGATACTACCCCTCCTGACCGCCGGGACGGATCAGCCGTCCAGGTCGGCCGCGGTGTCGCCGAGGCTGGTCTCGGCGGCCAGCCGGCCGATCCGCACGGTCAGCACCAGGGTCGCTACGATGCCCACCCCCAGCATCGCCCAGCGGGCGGCTCCCGCGCCATGGGCCGCCGCCTGCACGCCGGAGCCGGCGAGGCGCCCGAGCACGACGTAGCCCAGCAGCGCTGGCAGCGAGGCCAGCGTGCCCAGCAGGTAGTCGCGCAGGCGGACGCCGGTCAGGCCCAGCGCGTAGCTGGTGGCCGCGAACGGCATCACCGGCGACAGCCGCAGCAGGCAGACGGTGCGCCAGCCGTCCCGCGCGATCGCGTGGTCGAGCCGGGCGATCCAGCGGCGGCGCCCGCCGGCGCTGCGGCCGAGCCAGCGCAGCACCAGCCCGCGGGCCAGCGACCGGGCGAGCAGGAAGGCCAGCAGCGCACCGGCCAGGGTGCCCGACGCCGCCAGCAGGAAGCCGAGCCCGATCCCGTACACGGCACCCGCGGCGAGCCCGGTCAGCGAGGCCGGCAGCACCCCGGTCGAGGCGACCAGCATCTGCACCAGCGCCGCGGTCGCCCAGCCCGCCTCGCCGGCGCCGCGCGCCCAGTCCAGCAGCGCCCACAGCGGGTCGGCGATGCGCCGCCGCGCCAGCAGAAGCCCGGCCAGCGCCGCCGCACCGGCCAGCACGGCCGCCGGCAGCATCCAGGCGCGGCGGCGCGGCGCCTCCTGCCCGTCCCGGTTCTGGGCGATCAGGCTCACCGGTCGTAGAGGGGCGAGCGCCGCATGCCCAGCCGGTGCAGCAGGAACCCGGCCGAGGTACCCAGCACGCCCAGCCCGTAGACCACGCTGCGCTGCAGGTTGATCGAGGACGCCTCCTCGAAGTAGCGCGTCGGGCACGAGATCTCGCCGATGCGGAACCCGTAGAACAGCGCCTGCGCCAGCATCTGGTTGTCGAACACGAAGTCGTCCGAGCAGGCGACCAGCGGCAGCCGGGTCAGCACCGCGCGGGTCCAGGCGCGGTAGCCCGAGTGATATTCCGACAGCTTGGCGTTGAGCAGCACGTTCTGCACCAGGGTCAGGCCGCGGTTGGCGACGTACTTGTAGAGCGGCATGCCGCCACGCAGCGCGCCCTTGCCGAGGATGCGCGACGCCATCACCGCGTCGTACTCGCCCGACACCAGCATCGACGCCATCGCCGTCACCAGCCGGGGCGAATACTGGTAGTCCGGGTGAAGCATGATGACGATGTCGGCGCCGCGGGCCAGCGCCTCGGCGTAGCAGGTCTTCTGGTTGCCGCCATAGCCGCGGTTGCGCTCGTGGCGGACCACGTGGATGCCGAGCTCGCGGGCCAGCGCCACCGTCTCGTCGGTGCTGGCATCGTCGGTCAGGATCACGTCGTCGACGATGTCGTGCGGGATCTCGTCGTAGGTGCGGCGCAGCGTCAGCGCCGCGTTGTAGGCGGGCAGGACGACGGTGATTCGCTGGGCCTCGAGCATGGTCGTCGCATAGCCCGATCCCGGGCGGATCGGAATGGCCGCCGGATCGAAATCCGACCCGGCCGCGCGGCGATCCCGTAAGGTGGCGCGGCCACGGAACGAGGAATGGCGCGTGTTCACGCTCGACGAGTTGGAGGCGGCCCGGGCCGAGGTGCATCGCTGTTTTCCGGGCACGCCGCACTATGCCTGGCCGCTGCTGGCCGAGCGGGTCGGCGCGGAGGTGTGGGTCAAGCACGAGAACCACACGCCCACCGGGGCCTTCAAGGTGCGGGGCGGCCTGATCCATGTCGGCCGCCTGGTCCGCGACGGCACGGCGCCGAACGGGATCATCTCCGCCACGCGCGGCAACCACGGACAGTCGCTCGCCTATGCCGGCCGCCGCTTCGGCCTGCCGGTGACGATCGTGGTCCCGCACGGCAACAGCGTGGAGAAGAACGCCGCCATCCGGGCGCTCGGCGCCCGGCTGATCGAGCATGGGGCCGACTTCGACGAGGCCCGGATCGAAGCCGGGCGCCTGGCCGAGGCCCAGCGCCTGCGGTTTGCGCCGTCGTTTCATCCGGACCTGGTGCTGGGTGTCGCGACCTGGGCGCTGGAGCTGTTCCGGGGCGCCCCGCCGCTCGATGCGCTGTACGTGCCGATCGGCCTCGGGTCCGGCATCTGCGGCGCCATCCTGGCCCGTGACCTGTTGGGGCTGGAGACGGAGATCGTCGGCGTGCAGAGCGCCCACGCCCCGGCCTATGCCCGCTCCATCGCCGAGGGGCGTCCGGTGCATCTCGACAGCGCGGAGACGATGGCGGACGGGCTCGCGGTCCGCATCCCCGACCCCGACGCTCTGGCCATCATCGCGCGCGGTGCCGCACGGATCGTCACCGTGACCGACGACCAGGTGGCGGCGGCGATCCGCGCCTATTGGTTCGACACGCACAACCTGGCCGAGGGCGCCGGCGCCGCGCCCCTCGCCGCCCTGCTGGCGGACCGCCCACTCGAGGCCGGGCGCCGGATCGGCGTCGTGCTCTGTGGCGGCAACATCGACCTCTCGCTGTTCCATCGGTGGGTGCTGGCCTAGAGCATCTTTATCCGATCGGATGATGCTCTAGATCGGCAGCGCCTGCTGTGGTGGGGACGGGGTCTCCGCCGATGCGGAGTGCGACTCGCTCCGGCGCGTCCGTTCCTGCGCGACGGTGAAGGCGAGGTCGCCGTCCGGCCGCTCCCCGGCGGCCAGCGTGGCCAGATCCTCGTCGGCGAGGTCGCGGAAGCGGCGGCCGCGCAGCCGGCCATACGGCACGCGCGCCAGCAGCGCCGGCTGCGCCGACCAGGCGATCAGGGTCTCGGGCGACACCGCCGCCAGCATGTCGCGCACATGAAAGGCGGTCACGTAGGCGTCGGGCCCGGCCCGGTGCGCGGGCAGTCCCACGTCCCTATCGAGCCCGGCCGGGCGCCGCCAATAACGCAGGCCCTGGTTCGAGTGCCCGGGCGCCTCGGGCCAGATCCGCAGCGCGCCCTTCCAGGTGCAGATCCAGGGCAGGCCGCCGGTCAGCGCGCGCGTGCACCAGCGCTGCTCGAACGCCGCACGGTGCGCCACCAGCGCCATCGGCGCCGGGCCGGGGGCGGCGCGCAGAATGTCGCCCGCCACCGCCTGCCAGCGCGGCGCGCCCGCCACGTCCTCGTCGATGATGTGGTGGATCGCCGAGGTCGCGGCCGAGATCGGGTTCACGGGATCGATCAGCATCGCCTGCGGACCGACCGTCAGCGTCCAGCCGGCATCGCCGTCGTGGACCACGTCCTGCCAGCCGATCTCGACGACGCCGCCATCGGTATGGCTGTTGCCGGTGGTCTCCAGGTCGATGACGCGCAGGAAAGGCATGCTCACGGAGCGGCGGACGGCGGGGCGGTCATCTCCTCCGCGGTCAGCCGACCGAGCGCGCTGGCCAGGTCGCTCGGGATGATGATGGTGGTGCCGCGGTCCTTGTTCATCTCGTAGACCAGGTTCATCTGCCGCAGCTTCAGCGCGGTCGGATCGCTGGCATAGATCGCCGCCGCCGCCTTCACCTGCCGGGCCACGCCCACCTCAGCCGAGGCCAGCGTCTCGCGCGCCTGCTTCTCGCGCTCGGCCTGCGCCTGCCGGCTCATCGCGTCCTGCAGCGAGGCCGGGATGCCGATATCCTTGATCTCCACCGAGGTCACCACGACGCCCCAATCGAGCGTCTTGGCGCCGATCGAGCGCTGCAGCTCGATGTCGGCCTGCTGGCGGTCCGACAGAAGCCGCGACAGGTCGTTGGTGCCGATCATCTCGCGCAGCGACGTCTGCGCCACCCGCTCCACCGCGAGCTGGAAATTGTCGATCTCCAGCGCCGCCTTGGCCGCGTCGGTCACGCGCCAGAACACGATCGCGTCCATGCCGATCGACACCGTGTCTCGGGTCAACGCCTCCTCGGCGCGGATCTCGGTGGTGCGGATGCGCATGTCGACCGTGGTCTGGATCACCTCGAAGAACGGCACCAGGAAGAACAGTCCGGGGCCACGCACGCCGGCGAAGCGGCCGAGCCGCAGCACCACGGCGCGCTGCCACTGCGAGACCATCTTGATCGCCGCCGGCGGCACGATCGCCAGCACCACCAGCAAGCCGGCCAGGACATACTGGTGCAGCGACACCAGCCCGGCGGCGGCGGCCAGCAGGAGGAACGAGACGACGTAGGCGATGGGGAGCGCGTTCACGACGCTTATCTGGGGCAGCGGGGAGAAAGGCCAAGGGCTCCGCCCCTGGACCCTGCTGGGGCCGCGGGCCCCAGACCCGATTCCTTAAGGGAAGGCCGCTCGCCGCAGATCGAGCGTTCTTGGCTGCTCTGCCGACGGGACCGGCACCGGCTCCGGCATCGCGCCCGGCGTGTGGCCGAACGGCTGGAACCGGGCGCGCCGGCGGGCCTCCGCCTCGGACGCGTTGACTGGCCGGGTCTCGTAGTTGCGGCCGCCTGGATGCGCCACGTGGTGGGTGAGGCCGCCGATCGAGCGCCCGCTCCAGCGGTCATACACGTCGAACACCAACGGCGTCTGCGCGGGCAGAACCGGATGCATGCCGTGCGCGGGCGCCCATGCCTTGAACCGCACGCCGCCCACGGCCTCGCCGACCTGCGCGGTGGACGTCAGCGGCACGGCGCAGCCGTTGCAGCCGAGCACGTAACGCTCGGGGACCCAGCCGCGGGTTCGCACCTCCAGCCGCTCCACCGAGTTGTCGACGTGGCGCACGGTGCCGCCGATGCCGGGCATCTCGCCCAGCACCGGCCAGGGCTCCAGCGCCTGGCGCAGCTCGATGGTGATGCCGGACACCGTAACCGAGCCCGCCAGCGGGAAGCGGAACTCCAGATGCGGCGCGAAGAACGCAGGCGGCAGGCGCTGGCCGTGCGCAGCCAGGTCGTCGAGCGCATCGGCCAGGTCCTCGGCGACGAAATGCGGCAGCATGAAGTCGTCGTGCAGCCGGGTGCCCCAGCGGACCAGCCGGCGCTCGTACGGCGTGGTCCAGAATGCGGCGATCGCGGCACGCAGCAGCAGCGCCTGCGCCACGGCCATCTGCGGGTGCGGCGGCATCTCCATCGCGCGCAGCTCGACCAGCCCGAGCCGGCCGGAGCTGCTTTCCGGCGCATAGAGCTTGTCGATGCAGAACTCGGTGCGGTGGGTGTTGCCAGTCATGTCGGCCAGCAGGTTGCGCAGCAGCCGATCGACCAGCCAGTGCGGCACCCGGGCACCCGGCACGATCTGGGCGAACGCGATCTCGAGCTCGGCCAGCGCGTCCATGCGCGCCTCGTCGATACGCGGATGCTGGCTGGCGGGCCCGATGAACAGGCCGGAGAACAGGTAGGACAGGCTTGGATGGTTGTGCCAGTAGCCGAGCAGCGACTTCAGCAGGTCCGGCCGGCGTAGGAACGGGCTGTCGGCCGGCGTGGCGCCGCCCATCACCACGTGGTTGCCGCCACCGGTGCCGACATGGCGGCCATCGAGCAGGAACTTCTCGGTGGCGAGGCCGACCGCCCGGGCCTCCCGGTAGAGGACTTGCGTGCGCTCGACGTGCTCGGCCCAGCTCACGGCCGGATGCACGTTGACCTCGATCACCCCAGGATCGGGCGTCACCGAGAAGCTGGCGAGCCGGGGATCGTGCGGCGGCGCATAGCCCTCCAGCACCAGCTTGCGGTCCTGCTGCGCCGCCACGATCTCGATCGCCGAGACCAAATCCAGCCAGTCCTCGATGCGGTAGAGCGGCGGCAGGAAGACGTGGATCAACCCGCGGCGCGCCTCCACGGTGAGGGCCGTGCGCACCAGCCGTGCGGCATCGGTATCGGCGTCCTCCTCGGGGTAACGCGGCTCGGCGGGCGGTTGCGGCCGCATCAGGTCGAGCGTGGGCCCCGCCGGGGTTGCAGTCCGCAGCGGTGCCGGGGCCCGCGGCGGCAGCGATGGACGACCCAGCTCGGCATCGCTCGCCGCCGCATCGGCCAATGCCGTCCGCTCGGGGGGGATGGCGGTGGCATCGGTCCACGGCGCCCACCGCGGCAGCAGCGCCTCGCGGGGTGCGAAGGGGTCCGGCGCCAACTCGGGCTCGATCGTCTCCGGGTCGGCCCATTCGAGGCTCTGCAGCGGCAGCCGGAAGCCGATCGCGCTGTCGCCCGGCACCAGGAACAGCAGGTCAGAGCGCAGCAGCCAGCGTCCGGTCTGCCAGACACGCTCGCGGCCGCGCTCGATCCGGCGCAGCGGCAGCACGCTGCCGACGTCGGCGGTGAGGCCCTGGGCGTAGATCCGTGCCAGCCGCGCCCGTTCCAGCGGGTCGGCCAGCCTCGCATCCTCGACGATGACGTTGGCCGGCAACCGGTGCTCGCGCCAGAGGGCGTGGTGGATGTCCTCGTGCGCCGGCAGCACGCGGTCCGGCTCGACGCGCAGCTCGATCGCCAGGGCGCGCGCGAAGCGGCGGGCATCCTCGGCGGTGGCGTCGTCCTGGTCGTCGTCCGAGGCCAGCAGCGACGGGTTGGTCCAGACCGGCTGGCCGTCGCGGCGCCAGGTGGCGTTGATCGCCCAGCGCGGCAGCTGCTCGCCTGGGTAGTGCTTGCCGACGCCGTACTGCAGCACCGCGCCCGGCGCCCATTCCGGCACCAGCCGGCGGATCAGCCGGCCGGACAGCGAGCGCTTGCTGGGTCCCAGCGCGCTCGCGTTCCACTCGTCCGCGTCCATGTCGCCGGCGGCGATGAAGGTCGGTTCGCCGCCCATGGTGAGCCGCACGTCGCCGGCCTCCAGCGCGCGGTCGACCGCCTGCCCGGCCGACAGGATCGCCTGCCAGGCCGGCTCGGGATAGGGTGCCGTCGTGCGCGAACTCTCGGCGACACGGGTGACGCCCATCGCGAAGTCGAAACGACCTTCGTTCCGCTCGACGAGCCCGCTGATCGGCGCCGCGGAGCCGGGTTCGGGGCTTGCGGCAAGCGGGATGTGGCCCTCGCCGGTGAGCAGGCCGGAGGTCACGTCGAAGCCGATCCAGCCGGCACCGGGCAGATACACCTCGGCCCAGGCGTGCAGGTCGGTGAAGTCGGCGGCCGCTCCCTGCGCCCCGTCGCCCTGGGTGTCGGGATCTGGCTTCAACTGGATCAGATAGCCCGACACGAAGCGGGCCGCGAAGCCGAGATGCCGCGCCACGGTGACGAACAGCCAGGCGCTGTCGCGGCAGGAGCCCTTGCCCTCGGCCAGCGTCTGTTCGGGCGTGAACACGCCGGACTCCATCCGCACGATGTAGGCGACGCGGTCGCGCAGCATCGCGTTCAGTCCGACCAGCATCGGCACCGTGCGGGTGGTCTCGCGCGGGAGGCTCGCCAGCAGGGCGTTCAGCAGCGAACCCGGCATCTCGGCCTGACGAAACGGCGCAAGTTCCGTGTGCAGCACCGGATCGTAGGCGAACGGCCACTCCTCGGCGTCGGGCTCCAGGAAGAAGTCGAACGGGTTGATCGTCGCCATGTCGGCGACGAGGTCGACGGTCACTTCAAAGCGGGTCACGCGCTCGGGGAACACCACGCGGGCGAGGTGATTGCCCTGCGGATCCTGCTGCCAGTTGATGAAGTGCTCGGGCGGCTCGACGGTCAGCGCGTAGGAGAGCAGCGGCGTGCGCGCATGCGGGGCTGGACGTAGCCGGATCGTCTGCGGACCTAGCGTGATCGGCTTATCGTAGTGATACGAGGTCCGATGCGTCAGGGCGACGTGGAGCGTCATGGCCGGCGTCTCCGGTGGTGCTACAGCTCAAGCTGTCATGCAGCCGCCGTGCCGCCAAGGTCAGGGCTCCGCCCTGGACCCGCCAAGGGCCGGCGGCCCTTGGAACCCATTTTATAAGCGGTTTCCAAAGGCGAGCCTTTGGCGGGTCCAGGGGCAGAGCCCCTTGCCTTCTTCCCTTAAGAGAAGTCGTTCTCGCTCTCGCCGGCCATCTCCGGCTTCGGCCCGCTGTCGAGGCCCTTGGCGCCGACATCGCGCTCGACCAGCTCGATCACGGCCATGTCGGCCGCGTCGCCATGGCGCATGCCGGCCCGCAGCACACGGGTGTAGCCGCCGGCGCGAACCTTGTAGCGCTCGGCGATGACGCCGAACAGCTTGGCGACGATGACGTCGTCGCGCAGCTGCGCGTAGGCCTGACGGCGGGCGTGTAGGCCGCCACGCTTGCCCAGCGTGATCAACCGCTCGGCGACCGGGCGCAGCTCCTTCGCCTTGGGCAGCGTGGTGGTGATCTGCTCGTGCTTGATCAGCGCCACCGCCATGTTGCGGAACATCGCGAGGCGGTGGGTGGAGGTAACGCCGAGCTTCCGGCCGGCAACACCATGACGCATGACTTCTGGTTCCTGTTGGTGTGTCGGCTCAGAACGGCTCGTCGAGCCGCTTGGCGAGATCTTCGATGTTCTCGGGCGGCCAGGTCGGCACGTTCATGCCGAGCGCCAGGCCCATGGAGGTCAGCACCTCCTTGATCTCGTTCAACGACTTGCGGCCGAAATTCGGGGTCCGCAGCATCTCCTGCTCGGTCTTCTGCACGAGGTCGCCGATATAGACGATGTTGTCGTTCTTCAGGCAGTTCGCCGAGCGGACCGAGAGCTCGAGCTCGTCGACCTTGCGCAGCAGGTTGCGGTTGAACGGCAGGTCGTCCTGCGGCTCCTCGGTGCGGACCGGGCGCGGCTCGTCGAAATTGATGAACAGCTGCAGCTGGTCCTGCAGGATTCGCGCGGCGAGCGCCACCGCATCCTCCGGCGTCACAGAGCCATTGGTCTCCACCGTCAGCAGCAGCTTGTCGTAGTCGGTGACCTGACCGACGCGGGTCGGCTCCACCTTGTAGGAGCAGCGCCGTACCGGCGAGTAGATCGCATCGATCGGGATCAGGCCGATCGGCGCGTCCTCGGGCCGGTTGGCGGCGGCGGGCACGTAGCCCTTGCCGAGGTTGACGGTGAACTCCATGCCGAGCTTCACGCCGTCGTCCAGCGTGCAGATCACGAGGTCGGGGTTCATGACCTCGATGTCGTGGCCGACCTGAATCTGGCCGGCCTTGACCTCGCCGGGTCCGGTCGCCGTCAGCACCATGCGCTTCGGCCCGTCACCATGCATGCGCAGCGCCAGCTGCTTGATGTTGAGCACGATGTCGGTGACGTCCTCGCGCACGCCGGCGATCGAGGAGAACTCGTGCAGCACGCCGTCGATCTGGATCGCGGTGACGGCGGCGCCCTGCAGCGAGGACAGCAGGATGCGCCGGATCGCGTTGCCGAGCGTCATGCCAAAGCCACGCTCCAGCGGCTCGGCGACGACGGTCGCCGTGCGCGCCGGCTCGTTGCCGGGCTCGATGTCCAGCTTCTCCGGCTTGATGAGGTTTTTCCAGTTGTTCTGGAGCGCCAAGAGAGTGGCCTTTCTGAACGAGGGGACGACGCCGCCCCGACCGGGTGCGGTCATGACGGCGTCGGGCAGGATCCGCCGGACGGGCCGGCGGGCGATCGAAGCTGCGCGGCGGCGGACTAGACCCGGCGGCGCTTGCGCGGACGGCAGCCGTTATGCGGGATCGGGGTCATGTCGCGGATCGCGGTGATCGAGAAGCCGACCGCCTGCAGCGCCCGAAGCGCGCTCTCGCGGCCGGAACCCGGACCCGAGACCTCGATCTCCAGCGTCTCCATGCCGTGCTCGCGCGCCTTCTTCCCGGCATCCTCTGCGGCGACCTGGGCGGCGTAGGGGGTCGACTTCCGAGACCCCTTGAAGCCCTGGCTGCCGGCGGACGACCAGGCGATGGCGTTGCCCTGCGCGTCGGCGATGGTGATCATCGTGTTGTTGAACGTGGACAGCACATGCGCCACGCCCGAGATGATGTTCTTGCGCTCTTTCTTACGGACGCGCGGTGCGGCGGCTTTCGCCATGATGATGTTCGTCCTGACCTGTCTTAAGCGCGCCCGCGAAGGCGCACGGGGGCGAGCGGAGGCAGATGCCTCAGCTCACTTCGTGACCTTCTTCTTGCCGGCGATCGCCACCGCCTTGCCCTTGCGGGTGCGGGCATTGGTGTGGGTGCGCTGGCCGCGCACCGGCAGACCGCGGCGATGGCGCAGGCCGCGATAGCAGCCGAGGTCCATCAGCCGCTTCACGTTCATTGCCAGCTCGCGACGAAGGTCGCCCTCGACGCGGTAGTCGCGGTCGATCAGCTCGCGTACCTTCAGGATCTCGTCGTCCGACATCTCGTTGACCCGACGCTCGGGCGGGATGCCGAGCTGCGTGCAGATCTGCTGCGCCTTAGCCGGTCCGATACCGAACACGTAGGTCAGGCCGATAACCACCCGCTTGGTGGTGGGGATGTTCACGCCGGCAATACGCGCCACGCCAGTCACTCCTCGTGCACCCGGATGGCCGGGGCCTGCTCGTCCTGGACTGGCCAGGCTTGTGATCGGAATCGCCGGTCCCGCTGGCGCCGAAGGAGGCGCGTCCGCAGTCCCGGTCAAGGGCGCGCACTATAGCGGCCGCGCTCCTCAAGTCAACGCGGCTGGATCAATTTGACGTGAACGGCTGCGCCTTATCGACCGATATGAGGGCGTCGTCGATGGCGGCGCTGACGGCGTCGATTTCCGCCATGCCGTCAATCCGGTGCACCAGACCCTGCCGCTCGTAGTGTGGCAGGATCGGCGCCGTCAGCCGGCGGTAGGCGTCGAGGCGGGCCGCGACGGTGTCGCGGTTGTCGTCGGCCCGGTGCACGAACTCATGGCTGCCGCAGACGTCGCAGATGCCTTCGACCAGCGGCCGCTTGAAGCTGTCGTGATACCCGGTGCCGCACTGCCTGCAGGTGAACCGGCCGGCGATGCGCTCGGTGAGTTCGGCCTCGTTGACCTCGAGCGACAGCACGGCGTCGATGCCGAGCCCGAGCTGGACCAGCATGGCGTCGAGGGCGGCCGCCTGCACGGTGGTACGCGGGAAGCCGTCCAGGATGAAGCCGCGGGCGCAATCCGGCTGGCCGACGCGGGCGCCGAGCATGGCGACCAGGATCTCGTCCGACACCAGTCCGCCCGAATCCATGATCGCCTTGGCCTGCCGCCCGATCTCGGAGCCGGCCTGCACCTCGGCGCGCAGCATGTCGCCGGTGGAGATCTGGGCGATGCCGTGCAGGGTCTCCAGCCGCTTCGCCTGGGTGCCCTTACCGGCCCCGGGTGGGCCCAGGAAGATCAGCCTCACCGCGCCCTCGTCCGGCCGCGCGACTTGCGGATGAGGCCCTCGTACTGATGCGCCAGCAGGTGCGACTGGATCTGCGTCACCGTGTCCATGGTCACGGAGACGATGATGATGAGGCTGGTGCCGCCGAAGTAGAACGGCACGTTGTAGCGGCTGATCAGGATCTGCGGCAGCAGGCATACGACGACCAGGTAGAGCGCCCCGATCGTGGTGAGCCGCACCAGGATGCGGTCAAGGTAGTCCGAGGTGTTGGCGCCGGGTCGGATGCCGGGGATGAAGCCGCCCTGCTTGCGCAAATTGTCGGCGGTCTCCTGAGGATTGAAGGCGACCGCGGCATAGAAATACGAGAAGAACAGGATCATCGCCGCGTAGAAGAGCATGTAGAGCGGCCGGCCCTGACCGAGCTGCTGAGCCAGGAAGCCCAGCCAGTGCGGCATGTTGGCCTTGCCCGACGCGAAGCCCGAGATGGTCACCGGAATTAGCAGCACCGAGCTCGCGAAGATCGGCGGGATCACGCCAGCGGTGTTCACCTTGAGCGGCATGTGGGTGGACTCGCCGCCGGTCATGCGCATGCCGACCTGGCGCTTGGGATACTGGATCACGACCCGGCGCTGCGCCTGCTCCATGAAGACGATGAAGGCGATCACAGCGGCCGCCAGCACCAGGAACAGCACCACAAACACCGGCGACAGGCCGCCGGTGTAGCCGAGCTGGAACAGGGTCGCGAGCGCGTGCGGCAGGTTGGCGACGATGCCAGCGAAGATGATCAGCGAGATGCCGTTGCCGACGCCTCGCGACGTGATCTGCTCGCCGAGCCACATCAGGAACATGGTGCCGCCGACCAGCGTCACCACGCAGGAGAAGCGGAAGAAGTATCCGGGATCGACCACGGCCGAGGCGGCCGCGGCGGCGCGCAGATGCTCAAGCCCGACGGCGATGCCGTAGGCCTGGAACATCGCGATCAACACGGTGAGGTAGCGGGTGTACTGGTTGAGCTTCTTGCGGCCCTGCTCACCCTCCTTCTTGATTGCCTCCAGCGTCGGGATCGCCGACGACATCAGCTGCACGATGATCGAGGCGCTGATATAGGGCATGATGTTGAGCGCCAGCACGGTCATGCGACCGAGTGCGCCACCCGAGAACATATCGAACATGCCCAGGATGCCGCCCTGGTTCTGCGCCAGGAGCTGGCCCATCACGCGCGCGTCGACGCCCGGGACCGGGATGTACGTGCCGATCCGGTAGACGATCAGCGCCCCCAGGGTGAACCAGATGCGGCGCTGCAACTCGGTCGCCTTGGCGAAGGCGCCGATATTGATGCTGGATGCGAGCTGCTCGGCCGCCGAGGCCATGCGCCATCCCTTTCAAGACAACAGCGCCGCGGCGAGATCACCGGGCGCTGTATCTAACCTGAAGCAAGCGGTTTCCAAAGGCCAGCCTTCGGCAGGGTCCAGGGGCCGAGCCCCCAGCCTCAGGCCTCAGGCCTCAGGCTTGATGCGCTTCTCGACCGTGGTTTTGACCGATCCGCCCGCCTTCTCGACCGCCGCGATCGCCGCCACCGACGCACCCGACACCTCGATGGTAAGCGCACGGGTCAGCTCGCCGGTCGCCAGCAGCCGAATCCCGTTGACCTTTCCACTCCCGATCAGCTTGGCCGCTCGCAGCGCGTCCTCGGTGACGGTGGCGTCGGCCGACAGACGGCCGTCGACGATCGCCTTCTCCAGCGTGCCGAGGTTGATCGGCGCGTAGACCTTGCGAAACAGGTTCTTGAAGCCGCGCTTGGGCAGCCGCCGGTAGATCGGCAGCTGGCCTCCCTCAAAGCCGTTCAGCGACACGCCTTCGCGCGCCTTCTGCCCCTTGACGCCCTTGCCGGAGGTCTTGCCCTTGCCCGAGCCAATGCCGCGGCCGAGCCGCTTCTTGCGGTAATGGGCGCCGGCGTTGTCGCGGAGCTCATTCAGTTCGACCATCTCAATCCTCCACCTGCACGAGGTGGTGCACCTTGCGCAGCATGCCGCGCACCGAGGGGGTATCCTCCAGCTCGCGGACCTTGCCGACCTTGTTCAGGCCGAGCCCGATCAGCGTCGCCTGCTGACCCGGCTTGCGGCCATTACCCGACGCGATCTGCCGGAAGCGGACCACGGGCTTCGCCGCCGCGGCGTTGTCCTCAGACATCGGCCGTCTCCACCACGCCCTCGCGCTTGCCGAGGATGTCCGACACCTTCTTGCCGCGGCGGTTGGCGACCGAGCGCGGGCTCGCGCAGCGCTCCAGGGCGTTGAAGGTCGCCTTGACCATGTTGTGCGGGTTGCGGCTGCCGAGCGACTTCGCGACCACGTCACCGATGCCCAGCGTCTCGAACACCGCCCGCATCGGTCCGCCGGCGATGATGCCGGTGCCGGCCTCGGCCGAACGCAGGATGACGTTGCCGGCGCCGTAATGGCCGGTCGCGTCGTGATGCAGCGTGCGGCCTTCCTTCATCGGCACCCGGATCATGGTGCGCTTGGCGCGCTCGGTCGCCTTGCGGATCGCCTCCGGCACCTCGCGCGCCTTGCCGGCGCCGTAGCCGACGCGGCCCTTCTGGTCGCCCACCACCACCAGGGCGGCGAACGCGAACCGGCGTCCGCCCTTCACCACCTTGGCCACGCGGTTGATGGTGACCAGCTTGTCGATCAGGTCGTCGCCGTCGCGGTCGCGCTCGCGCCCGCCGCGGCCGCCGTCCCTCGGTTCACGTGCCATGTGCGCCCCCTCCCTCAGAAGGCGAGGCCACCCTCGCGGGCGGCCTCCGCCAGCGCCTTGACGCGCCCGTGATACAGATAGGCGCCCCGATCGAACACGACCTGGTTGACGCCCGCGGCCAGCGCCCGCTCGGCGACGAGGCGGCCGACGGCGGTCGCCGCATCCCTGGTCGCACCGGTTTTGGACTGCTCGCGCAGGTCCTTGTCCAGCGAGGAGGCGGCGGCCAGCGTACGGCCGGCGACGTCGTCGATCACCTGCGCGTAGATGTTCTTGCCCGAGCGGAACACCGACAGGCGCGGACGGCCGCCGGCCTTCCGGCGAAGCTGGTAGCGGAGGCGAATGCGCCGCCGCTCCCGCAGATCCTGTTGCGTCGCCATTACTTCTTCTTGCCTTCCTTGCGCCGGATCACTTCGTTGTCGTAGCGCACGCCCTTGCCCTTGTAGGGCTCGGGGGCGCGGAAGTTCCGGATATCGAGCGCCACCTGGCCAACGCGCTGCTTGTCGACGCCCTCGACGGTAATGGCGGTCGGACGCGGCGTGGTGATCTTGATCCCGGCCGGGATCGGATAGACCACGTCATGCGAGTAGCCGAGGTTCATCACCAGGTTGCTGCCCTGCACGGACGCGCGATAGCCGGTGCCGGTGATCTCCAGCGTCTTCGAATAGCCGGTGGAGACGCCCTTCACCATCGCGGCGACGAGCGAGCGGGTGGTGCCCCACATCATCCGCGCCTGCGCCGCGGTGCCGATCGGCACCACGCTGACGCGGCCATCGTCCACCGTGGTGGTGACGTGCGGCGACAGCGGCAGCCGCATCTCGCCGAGCTTGCCCCTGGCGGTGAGGATCCCGCCGGCGATCGCGACGTCGACGCCGGCTGGAATCTCGACGGGATACTTGCCTATGCGTGACATGCGCGCATCCCCCTCAGAAGACCCGACACAGCACTTCGCCGCCGACATTGGCGGCACGCGCTTCCGCGTCGGACAGGACGCCGCGCGGCGTCGACAGGATCGAGACGCCGAGCCCGGCATAGACCCGGGGCAGCTCCTTGATCTTGGAATAGACCCGTCGGCCGGGCTTCGACACCCGATGGATCTCCTTGATGACCGGCTCGCCCTCCATGTACTTCAGCTCGATGCGGAGCTGCGCGATGCCCGCGCGGATCTCCTCAAGCTTGAAGCCCCGGATATAACCTTCGCGACGCAACGCCTCCAGCACGTTGGCCCGGAGCTTCGACGCCGGCGCCACGCAGGCGGCATGGCGCGCGTGCTGCGCGTTGCGAATGCGGGTGAGCATGTCCCCCAGCGGATCTGACATCGACATGGCGGCGGCCTCCTACCAGCTCGACTTGACCATGCCGGGGATCTGACCGCTGCTGGCCAGGTCCCGCAGCGCGATGCGGCAGAGCCCGAACTTCCGGTAGTTTGCGCGCGACCGCCCCGTCAGCCGGCACAGCAGCTTCACCCGCACGCGCGAGCCGTTGCGCGGAAGTTCGGCCAGCTTCAGCGAGGCCTCGAAGCGGTCCTCGACCGGCAGCGTCCGATCCATGACGATGTTCTTGAGTGCCGACCGCTTGCCCTTGTCGCGGGCCGCCATGGCGGTACGCTTCAGGTTGCGATTGACGGAAGAGGTCTTGGCCATGCCTTGTTCTACCCTCCGGAACCTGCCGGGCGCACCCGGCGGTTTTCCATGAAACGAATTCTAGTCGCCGAGTGCCGAGTGTTGCCTACGCCGCTGGCTTCACCGCATCCGGCAGAAACGGCAGGTCGAACGCCTTCAGCAGCGCTTTCGCCTCCGCATCGGTCTTCGCCGTGGTGACGAAGATGATGTCCATGCCGCGAACCTGATCGACCTTGTCGTAGTTGATCTCCGGGAACACGATCTGCTCCTTCAGGCCCATCGCGAAGTTGCCGCGCCCGTCGAAGCCCTTGTTCGGAACCAGGCCGCGGAAGTCACGCACACGCGGCATTGCGATCGTCACCAGCCGGTCGAGGAACTCGTACATCCGCGTGCGGCGCAGAGTGACCTTCGTGCCGATCGGCAGACCCTCCCGGATCTTGAACCCGGCGATCGCCTTTTTGGCCAGCGTCTTCACCGGCTTCTGCCCGGCGATCAGGGTCAGCTCGGCCACCGCGGCATCGAGCTTCTTCTGGTCGCCCGCCGCCTCGCCAACGCCCATGTTGATGACGATCTTCTCCAGGCGCGGCACCTGCATGACGTTGGTGTAGCCGAACTGCTCGCGCAGGCTCGTCCGCATCTCGTCGTTGTAGCGCTGCTGCATGCGAGGCAGCGTGCGCACCTCGGTTGTCTCCGACATGATCGCTTCCCTAGCTCTCGATGATCTCGCCGGTCGCCTTGGCAACACGGACTTTCCGGCCGCCTTCGAGCACCCGGAAGCCGACCTTGGTCGGCTGACCGCTCTTGGGATCGATCAGCTTCAGGTTCGACAGGTGGATCGGCGCCTCGCGCTCGATGATCCCGCCCGGCTCGCCCATCCGCGTCGGCTTGGTGTGACGCTTGGCGATCGCGACACCGCGCACCACGGCCTTCTGCGCGCTGGGCGACACGGACAGCACCTCGCCGCGGGTGTTCTTGGACGAGCCCGAGATCACGATGACCTGGTCGCCCTTCTTGATGCGCGCCGCCATCACAGCACCTCCGGCGCCAGCGAGATGATCTTCATGAACTTGCGCGCGCGCAGCTCACGAACGACCGGCCCAAAGATGCGGGTGCCAATCGGCTCCTGCTGCTTGTTGATCAGCACCGCCGCATTGCGGTCGAAGCGGATGGCGCTGCCGTCGGCGCGACGCACCGGAAACGAGGTGCGCACGATCACCGCCTGGTGCACGTCGCCCTTCTTCACCTTGCCGCGGGGAATTGCCTCCTTGATGGAGACGACGATCACGTCGCCGACCGAGGCGGTCTTCCGCTTGGAGCCGCCCAGCACCTTGATGCACTGCACCCGACGCGCGCCGGAATTGTCGGCGACGTCAAGGTTGGTCTCGGGATGGATCATCTCTCGTTACCCTTCAGGCCGACGCCGACGCGTCGGCCGGTGCGTCGCTTGCCGGTAGGGCCGCCGGCGGGGCGTCGCCCATCGCGGTGCCGTTGCGCGTCGTCACGGTCCATGTCTTGCGCTTACTGATCGGCGGGCACTCGATGATGCGCACCGTGTCGCCGACCTTGCAGGCGTTGTCCTGATCGTGCGCCGCATACTTCTTCGAACGGCGGATGAACTTCTTGTAGAGCGGATGGATCACGCGGCGATCGACCAGGACCGTCACGGTCTTGTCCATCTTGTCGCTGGTCACCCGCCCGGTGAGGACGCGCCTCGGCATCGTCCGTCTCCTCTCAGTGCTTCGCCGCGGCGGCTGCCGCGGACGTCTTGTCTTGATGCTGCACGGTCTTGATCCGTGCGATCTCGCGGCGCACCTCGCGCACCCGGCTGGTCGCCTCGGTCTGACCGACGGCACGCTGGAAACGCAGGTTGAATTGCTCCTTCTTGAGGTCGAGCAACAGCGTCTCGCGCTCATCCACCGACTTGGCACGGATATCGCCCGGCTTGGTCGCCTTCGCCATGTCTCAGGCCTCCCCGACGCGGGTCACAAACTTGGTCTTGATCGGCAACTTCGCCGCTCCGAGCGCCAGCGCCTGGCGCGCGATCTCCACCGGCACGCCCTCGATCTCGAACACGATGCGACCTGGCTTCACCCGCGCCACCCAGAACTCCGGCGACCCCTTGCCTGAGCCCATGCGGACCTCGGCCGGCTTGGTCGAGACCGGCACGTCCGGGAAGATACGGATCCAGACACGCCCGGCGCGCTTCATCGCCCGCGTGATCGCACGGCGCGACGCCTCGATCTGTCGCGCGGTGATCCGCTCGGGCTCCAGCGCCTTCAGGCCGAACGCGCCGAAATTCAGCGTCGTGCCGCCCTTGGCCAGCCCGTGGATGCGGCCCTTGTGGGCCTTGCGGTACTTGGTCCGCTTCGGAGACAGCATGTTCTTCTATCCTGTAGCGGCGATCAGCGCTGCGGCGCCTGCTCGGCGGCGCGACGGTCCTGGCTCAGCGGGTCATGCGCCAGAATCTCGCCCTTGAAGATCCAGACCTTCACGCCGCAGGTGCCGTAGGTGGTCTTGGCGGTGGCGACGCCATAATCGATGTCGGCGCGCAGCGTGTGCAGCGGCACCCGCCCCTCGCGATACCACTCGACGCGGGCGATCTCGGCGCCGCCGAGACGACCGCCGCAATTGATACGGATGCCCTGGGCACCCAGCCGCATCGCCGACTGCACCGCGCGCTTCATCGCCCGGCGGAACGCGACGCGACGCTCGAGCTGCTGCGCGATGTTCTCGGCCACCAGCTGCGCGTCGATCTCGGGCTTCCTGATCTCGACGATGTTGAGCGCCACGTCGGACTTCGCCATGCGGGCGAGGTCCTTCCGCAGCACGTCGATATCCTGGCCCTTCTTGCCGATCACCACGCCGGGGCGTGCGGCATAGATCGTGACGCGCGGCTTCTTGGCCGGCCGCTCGATCACGACGCGGGACACGCCGGCGCCGCTCAGCTTGCGGCGCAGGTAGCCACGCAGCTTCAGGTCGTCGTGCAGCAGCTTCGCGTAGTCGGCGCCCGCGTACCAGCGGCTGTCCCAGGTGCGGTTGATGCCGAGCCGGAGCCCGATCGGATTGACCTTGTGACCCATGGATCAGGCCGCCTTCTGCTCGGTGCTACGGCGAGAGGGCTTGGCTGCCGTCTCGTCCGCCGACTTCTCCGCGACCACGATCTTGAGGTGGCTGAAGAACTTCTCGATCTGCGACGACCGGCCGCGGCCACGCGCGTGGAACCGCCGCATCACGATCGCCTTGCCGACCTCGGCGTGCTTCACCACGAGTTGGTCGACGTCGAGCTGGTGGTTGTTCTCGGCGTTGGCGATGGCGCTCTCCAGGGTCTTCTTGACCGCAAGCGCGATGCGCCGCTTGCTGAAGGTGAGGGTCGCGACCGCCTTGGACACGGGCTGATTGCGGATCAGGCCAGCGACCAAATTCAGCTTGCGCGGGCTCACGCGAATATTGCGCGTGATCGCCTGTGCCTCCGTCTCGGACAGCGCCCGCGGCGTCTTCGGCTTGCTCATCCCCGCCTCGCCTTCTTGTCGGAGGAATGGCCGGTGAACGTGCGGGTCGGCGAGAACTCACCGAACTTGTGCCCGACCATGTTCTCGTTGACCTGCACGGGCAGGAACTTGTGGCCGTTATAGACCCCGAACACGAGGCCGACGAACTGCGGCAGGATCGTCGACCGGCGCGACCAGATCTTGATCACCTCGTTGCGCCCTGACGCGCGCGATGTCTCGGCCTTGTTCAGCAGGTACCCGTCGACGAACGGGCCCTTCCAGACGGAACGTGCCATCTCTCTCTGCCCCCTTACTTGCCGGTCTTGCGGCGACGGATGATCAGGCTGTCGGTGCGCTTGTTGACGCGCGTCTTGTAGCCCTTGGTCGGCTTGCCCCACGGCGTCACCGGATGGCGGCCACCCGAGGTGCGGCCCTCGCCGCCACCGTGCGGATGGTCGACCGGGTTCATCACCACGCCGCGATTGTGCGGCCGGCGGCCCATCCAGCGCGCGCGGCCGGCCTTGCCGATGCTCTGGTTCATGTTGTCCGGATTCGACACCGCACCGACGGTCGCCATGCACTCGCCACGCACCACGCGGACTTCGCCGGATTGCAGCTTCAGCTGCGCATAGCCGCTATCCTTGCCGACCAACTGTGCGTAGGTGCCGGCCGACCGGGACATCTTGCCGCCGGCTCCCTGCTTCAGCTCGATGTTATGCACGATGGTGCCGACCGGGATCGCCGACAGCGGCATCGCGTTGCCAGGCTTGATGTCGACGCGGGCGCCGGCCACGACCTGGTCGCCGGCCCGTACCCGCTGCGGCGCCAGGATGTAGGCGAGCTCGCCGTCGGCATACTTCAGCAGCGCGATGAACGCCGTGCGGTTTGGGTCATATTCCAAGCGCTCGACCGTGCCGACGACATCGAACTTGCGACGCTTGAAGTCGACGTGCCGATAGGTCTGCTTGTGCCCGCCGCCGCGAAAGAACGAGGTCGTGCGGCCGTGGTTGTTGCGCCCGCCGCTTTTGTTCTTGCCCTCGGTGAGGGTCTTGATCGGCTTTCCCTTCCACAGCTCGGCGCGGTCGATCAGGACCGTGCCGCGCAGCGACGCCGTAACGGGCTTGAAATGCTTCAGTGCCATCGGTCTCTACCCCGCGTTACGCCAGCCGCGCGGAGAGGTCGATCGATTGACCCTCCGCCAGCTGCACGAACGCCTTCTTCACGTCGGACCGCACGCCTGGACGGCCGCGGAACCGCTTGGTCTTGCCCTTCTGCACCAGCGTGTTCACGCCGAGCACCTTGACACCGAACAGCCCCTCGACCGCCGCCTTGATCTGCGGCTTGGTGGCGTCGATCGCGACCCGGAACACCACCTGGTTGCGCTCGGACAGCGCCGTCGCCTTTTCAGTGATTACCGGTGCGCGCACGACATCGTACATCGCCTCGCGAGACATAGTCTGGGCCGCATGGCGGATCGCCAGGATATTGGTCATGCCACGCGCTCCCCGAGACGCTTCTGCAAGCCCTCGACCCCGGCGCGCGTGATCGCCAGCACGTCATGGTTTAGGATGTCGTAGACGTTCGCTCCCACGGACGGCAGCACGTCGATCTTGGGCAAGTTGCGGGCCGCGCGCAGGAAGCTCTCGTCGACCGTCCCGTCCACGATCAGCGCCGAGCTCCAGCCCAGCACCCGCAGCTTGGCCGCCAGCTCACCGGTCTTTGCGGTGCCGACCGCCTCGTCCAGCACCACCAGCTTGCCGTCGGCCAGCTTCTGCGACAGCGCCGAGATCAGCCCGAGCCGCCGGACCTTTTTCGGCAGGTCGTATTCGTGGCTGCGCACCACCGGCCCATGCACGGCACCGCCGGTTCTGAATTGCGGCGCCCGCAGCGAGCCCTGGCGTGCATTACCGGTGCCCTTCTGCTTGTAGGGCTTGCGGGTGGTCCCGGAGACCTCGCCCATGCCCTTCACCTTGTGGGTGCCGGCACGGCGCTTGGAAAGCTGCCATTGCACCACGCGCGCCATGATGTCGCGGCGCGGGGCGATCCCGAAGATCTCGTCAGACAGGCTGGCCTGGCCGGCGCTGCCATTGTCGAGGGTCTTGATGTCGACGTCCATGGCCCTCTCCTCACTCCGCCGTCGCGTCGGATGCCTCGACCGGTGCCGGGGTCGCTGCCGCCTGCACCAGCCCGGCCGGATACGGCACATCGGCATGGCGCGGCTTCTTGATCGCGTCGCGTACGGTCACGAACCCATTGGCGCCGCCCGGGATCGCGCCCCGGATCATCAGCAGGTTCTTGTCGACATCGACCAGCGCCACCTCGAGGTTCAGCGTGGTCACTCGCTCCGAACCGAGATGGCCAGCCATCTTCTTGTTCTTGAAAGTCTTACCGGGATCCTGCCGGTTGCCGGTCGAACCCAGCGAGCGGTGGCTGACCGACACGCCATGCGAAGCTTCGAGGCCGGCGAAGTTCCAGCGTTTCATGCCGCCGGCGAAGCCCTTGCCCTTGCTGATGCCGGTCACGTCCACCTTCTGGCCGACCACGAAATGCGCCGCGGACAGCACCGCCCCCGGCTCCAGCACCGCGTCGTCAGCGACGCGGAACTCGACCAGATGGCGCCGCGGCTTGACCTTCAGCCGCGCGAAATGACCACGGTTCGGCTTGGTGACGTTCTTCACCTTCGGCGTGCCGATGCCGAGCTGCACCGCGACGTAGCCGTCCCGCTCCCGGGTACGCATCTCCGTCACCTGCAGCGTCTCGAGGTGGAGCACGGTCACCGGCACGTGGGTGCCGTCATCCTTGAAGATCCGGGACATGCCCAGCTTCTTTGCGATCAATCCGGTGCGCATCGTCCAGGCCTTACAGCTTGATCTCGACGTCCACGCCGGCGGCGAGGTCGAGCTTCATGAGGGCGTCCACCGTCTGAGGAGTCGGCTCGACGATGTCGAGCAGCCGACGATGAGTGCGGATCTCGAACTGCTCGCGGCTCTTCTTGTCCACATGCGGCGAGCGGTTCACGGTGAACTTCTCGATATGCGTCGGCAGCGGGATAGGACCCCGAACTCGCGCACCCGTACGCTTCGCCGTGTTCACGATTTCCTTCGTGCTGTTGTCGAGCACGCGGTGATCGTACGCCTTCAGGCGGATGCGGATGTTCTGGTTGTCCATGCTAGCTCAAGTCCAGTTCGGTTCGGGCCCGCAGCGCGCAAAGCCGGCTCGCGCCGGCTTCGCGCAGCGGGGTCAGGCTTGGATCGACGCCACGACGCCGGCGCCGACGGTGCGACCGCCCTCGCGAATGGCGAAGCGAAGACCCTCGTCCATCGCGATCGGCGCGATCAGCTCGACGTCCATCGACACGTTGTCACCCGGCATCACCATCTCGGTGCCCTCGGGAAGCTGCACCACGCCTGTCACGTCCGTGGTGCGGAAGTAGAACTGCGGACGGTAGTTGGTGAAGAACGGCGTGTGACGGCCGCCCTCCTCCTTGGTGAGGATGTAGGCTTCTGCCTTGAACTTGGTGTGTGGCGTGATCGAGCCGGGCTTGGCCAGCACCTGGCCGCGCTCGACATCTTCACGCTTGGTGCCGCGCAGCAGGGCACCGATGTTATCGCCAGCTTGGCCGCGATCGAGCAGCTTGCGGAACATCTCGACGCCGGTGACGGTCGTCTTCACGGTGTTCTTAATGCCGACAATCTCGACCTCTTCACCGACATTGACCACGCCACGCTCGACGCGCCCCGTGACCACGGTGCCGCGGCCGGAGATCGAGAACACGTCCTCGATCGGCATCAGGAACGGACGATCGATCGCCCGCTCGGGCTGCGGGATGTAGGAATCGACCGCGTCCATCAGCTCACGCACGGCGTTCTCGCCCAGCACGGGATCGCCGTCGTTCAGCGTCACCACGGCAGAACCCTTGACGATCGGGATGTCGTCGCCAGGGAACTGGTAGGACGACAGCAACTCGCGCACCTCCATCTCCACCAGTTCGAGCAGCTCCGGATCGTCGACCAGGTCAACCTTGTTCAGGAATACCACCAGCGCCGGCACGCCGACCTGACGCGCCAGCAGGATGTGCTCGCGTGTCTGCGGCATCGGGCCGTCGGCGGCGGACACCACCAGGATCGCGCCGTCCATCTGCGCGGCACCCGTGATCATGTTCTTCACGTAGTCGGCGTGGCCCGGGCAATCGACGTGCGCGTAGTGGCGGGCCGCGGTCTCATACTCGACATGCGCGGTCGAGATCGTAATGCCGCGCGCGCGCTCTTCCGGCGCCTTGTCGATCTGGTCGTAGGCGGTGTATGTGGCGCCGCCCGACTTCGCCAACGTCTTGGTGATCGCGGCGGTCAACGACGTCTTGCCGTGATCGACATGGCCGATCGTGCCGATGTTGCAGTGCGGCTTGTTCCGCTCAAATTTAGCCTTACCCATCGTCTCTCTCCTGGGGCCCGCCTGCGCCGTGTCCAGGGCGCCGGCCGGATGGAAGCGGTCTGATTACGGAAGTGCGACTACCAGCGGTAGTGGCTGAAGGCCTTGTTGGCCTCGGCCATCCTGTGCGTGTCCTCGCGCTTCTTCACGGCGGAACCGCGGTTGTTCACGGCGTCCAGCAACTCGTTGGACAGCCGGTCCTGCATGGTGTGCTCGCCGCGCTTGCGCGAGCTGTCGATCAGCCAGCGGATCGCCAGGGCCTGACGACGCTCGGTGCGAACCTCGACCGGCACCTGGTAGGTGGCGCCGCCGACGCGCCGCGAACGGACCTCGACGGCCGGCTTCACGTTGTCCAGTGCCTCGTGGAACATGCGCACCGGATCGGCGCTGGAGCCGCCGCGGCGGCGCATGCTTTCCAGCGCGCCATAGACGATGCCCTCGGCGGTCGACTTCTTACCGTCGTACATCAGCGCATTCATGAAGCGCGTGATGACGACGTCCCCGAACTTCGGATCGGGCAGGATCTCGCGCTTCACGGCGCGGCGGCGACGGCTCATCGGCGGTATCCTCTCACTTCGGCCGCTTGGCGCCGTAGAGCGACCGGCGCTTCCGGCGCTTGGCGATGCCCTGGGTGTCCAGCACGCCGCGCAGGATGTGGTAGCGCACGCCTGGCAGATCCTTGACGCGGCCGCCGCGGATCAGCACCACGCTGTGCTCCTGCAGGTTGTGGCCCTCGCCGGGGATGTAGCTCACCACCTCGAAGCCGTTGGTCAGCCGCACCTTGGCGACCTTGCGCAGCGCCGAGTTTGGCTTCTTCGGCGTCGTCGTATAGACGCGCGTGCACACGCCGCGCTTCTGCGGGCAGCCCTGCAGCGCCGGCACCTTGTTGCGCTTCGGCGCCGGCTCGCGGCCCTTGGCGATCAGCTGGTTGATGGTCGGCATGCGCCCTTCCCAATCCTCGACATCTCGTCCCGGCATGCCTGTCCGCCTGAACCCGAAACAGCGATGGCCCGCCGGGATCGGGACGAGCCCAACCGGCGGTGGTCTGATCACATGCGGCCTTGGCCCCCTGTGGTAACGGGGGCGGCGCCGCACGCGAGTGCTGCATCAGGTGGCGTCCGACCGTCTGGAGACGTGGCTTGCCGAGCGCCGTTCACTACGAGCCGGACACCGTCAAGTCAAGCGAAGTCGCGCGACATTGCGCAAAGAAAAGGCCGGTCGGGTCGCCCCGGCCGGCCTCCAGTCTTGCCTGGCGACCCGTGCGGGTCGTCAGCGTGGGGACTACTCCGCGGCCTTGACGGCGTTCAGCGGCATATCCCGACCCAGTACCCGCTGCTGGTCGCGACCGGCGGCGACCGCACGCAGCTTGTTCATCACGCTACCCGTCCCGGCCGGGATCAGGCGGCCGACGATGACGTTCTCCTTCAACCCGTTCAGCGTGTCCACCTTGCCGGCCGTGGCCGCCTCGGTCAGCACCCGAGTGGTCTCCTGGAACGACGCCGCCGAGATGAAGGAGTGCGTCTGCAGCGAGGCCTTGGTGATGCCCTGGAGCACCGGCATCGCCGACGCCACCCGCTCGTTGGCGTGCAGCCGCTTCTCGTTCTCGCCCTCGAACTCGATGCGATCCACCGTCTCGCCAACCAGGTAGGTCGTGTCGCCGGGCTCCAGCACTTCCACCTTCTGCAGCATCTGACGGACGATCACCTCGATATGCTTGTCGTTGATCTTCACGCCCTGCAGCCGGTAGACGTCCTGGATCTCGTTGACCAGGTAGTCGGACAGCGCCTCGACGCCCAGCACCTTCAGGATGTCGTGCGGCACGCGAGGGCCGTCCACCAACGGATCGCCGCGGCGCACGAAGTCGCCCTCCTGCACCGAGACGTGCTTGCCCTTCGGGATCAGGTAGTCGGTCTCTTCCTGCGTCTCGTCGTTCTTCACGATCACGCGGCGCTTGGCCTTGTAGTCCTTGCCGAACTCCACCCGCCCATCGGTCTCGGCGATGATCGCGTGGTCCTTCGGACGTCGCGCCTCGAACAGCTCCGCCACGCGCGGCAGACCGCCGGTGATGTCGCGCGTCTTCGACCCCTCGCGCGGGATGCGCGCCAGTACGTCGCCCGCATGCACCACAGCGCCGTTCTCGACCGACAGGATCGAGTCGGGCGAGAGGAAGTAGCGTGCCTCGCCGCCGTTGCCGAGCTTGAGAACCTCGCCCTTCTCGTCCTTCAGCTGCAGGCGCGGCCGCAGGTCGATGCCCTTCGAGGCCTGCTTGTAGTCCACCACAACCTTGGAGGTGAGGCCGGTCACCTCATCCATGCGCTCGACCAGCGTGATGCTGTCGATGAGGTCGAGATATTCGACCGTGCCGGCCCGCTCGGTGATGATCGGCAGGGTATAGGGGTCCCACTCCGCCAACTTCTGCTGGCGCGCCACCGTCGCTCCCTCGTCGACCAGCAGCCGGGCGCCATACGGCACCCGGAATCGCGCCCGCTCGGCGCCTCTGTCGTCCACCAGCACGATCTCGCAGTTGCGCGACATCACCACCGGCACGCCCTGGCTGTTCTGCACCACGTTGCGGTTCTTCACGCTGACGGCGCCGTCATGCGAGGCCTCGACCATCGACTGCTCGGCGCCCCGCTGCGCCGCACCGCCGATGTGGAAGGTGCGCATGGTGAGCTGCGTTCCCGGCTCGCCGATCGACTGCGCGGCGATCACGCCGACCGCCTCACCGATATTGACCGGCGTGCCGCGGGCGAGGTCGCGCCCATAGCATAGCCCGCAGACGCCGACCCGGCTGTCGCAGGTCAGCACCGAGCGGATCAGCATGCTCTCGACCGCGGCGTTCTCGACCCGCTCGGCCTCCGCCTCGCCGATCAGCGTGTTGCGCGGCAGCACCACGCTGCCGTCGGTCGGGTGCAGCACGTCGTTGGCCGTGGTGCGGCCCAGGATGCGCTCGGACAGCGACGACACCACCTCGCCGCCATCCATCACGGCCCGCACGGTGAGGCCGCGCTCGGCGCCGCAATCCTCTTCGACGATGATGCAGTCCTGCGCCACGTCGACCAGGCGGCGGGTCAGATAGCCGGAGTTCGCCGTCTTCAGTGCGGTGTCCGCGAGACCCTTGCGGGCGCCATGGGTCGAGGTGAAGTAGTCGAGGACAGAGAGCCCTTCCTTGAAGTTGGCGATGATCGGCTGCTCGATGATCTCGCCCGACGGCTTGGCCATCAGGCCGCGCATGCCGGCCAGCTGCTTCATCTGAGCCGGCGAACCGCGGGCGCCGGAATGGCTCATCATCCACACCGAGTTGGTCGGCTTGCCGATCTCCTGGCGCGAGATCTCCTTCATCATCGCCGCCTGCACCTCGTCGGTGCAGCGCGACCAGGCATCGACCACCTTGTTGTAGCGCTCGCCGGCGGTGATCAGCCCGTCCTGATACTGCTGCTCGAACTCCTTGACCTCGGCGGTGGTCCGCTCGACCAGCTCCTTCTTGGCGTCGGGGATGATCATGTCGTTCTTGCCGAACGAGATGCCCGCCTTGGCCGCCTGGCCGAAGCCCAGCCCCATCAGCCGGTCGGCGAAGATCACGCACTCCTTCTGGCCGCAATGGCGATAGACCGCGTCGATCACGTCGGACACGTTCTTCTTGGTCAGCTGCTTGTTCAGCAGCGAGAACGGCACCGCCGGGTGCTTGGGCAGGATCTGCGCGATCAGCATGCGGCCGGGCGTGGTGACGACGGTGCTGCGAACCGGCTTGCCGTCCGCGTCGATCGTCTCGTAGCGGGCACGGATCTTGTCGTGCAGGCGCACCGCCTTCTCGTTCAGCGCGAACTCGATCTCGCCGATCGAACCGAACGCCGGGGCGCCGGTCTTCACCACCTGGCCCTCGTCGTCATATTCGTTCTGGTCGAGCGTCGCACGGAACTCCGCCGTCTCCAGTGAGAGGTAATACAGCCCCAGCACGATGTCCTGGCTCGGTACGATGATCGGCTTGCCGTTCGCCGGGCTCAGGATGTTGTTGGTCGACATCATCAGCACGCGGGCTTCGAGCTGCGCCTCCAGGCTCAGCGGCACGTGCACGGCCATCTGGTCGCCGTCGAAGTCGGCGTTGAAGGCAGTGCAGACCAGCGGGTGCAGCTGGATCGCCTTGCCCTCGATCAGCACCGGCTCGAACGCCTGGATGCCCAGCCGGTGCAGCGTCGGCGCCCGGTTCAGCATCACCGGATGCTCGCGGATCACCTCTTCCAGGATGTCCCAGACCTCGGGACGCTCCTTCTCCACCATCCGCTTGGCGGCCTTGATGGTGGTGGCGTGGCCGTACTTCTCCAGCTTGGAATAGATGAACGGCTTGAACAGCTCGAGCGCCATCTTCTTCGGCAGCCCGCACTGGTGCAGCTTCAGCTCCGGTCCCACCACGATCACCGAGCGGCCGGAATAGTCGACGCGCTTGCCGAGCAGGTTCTGCCGGAACCGGCCCTGCTTGCCCTTCAGCATGTCGGACAGCGACTTCAGCGGACGCTTGTTGG
>CALMVO010000030.1:24527-71812 GCA_937873205.1 uncultured Acetobacteraceae bacterium | reverse complement strand
CCGCGGCGTGGGTGCCCGTCAGGCCTACCCCCGGTCACGTGTATTATATTCAAATCCGGACGCTGCCCGTTTGGAGTGCGATCGCCCAATCCATGTCCACAGACATGCGCGGCCGTTCAAGAAAGGCATAAAATTCCGTTTCCCAAACGACGATTCGGTGTCTAGCGTCGAGGGTATGAGCAGTTTCGAAACGAACACCGCGGGGTCGCGCCGCCGCCCGCCATCCACCGCCAGGACCATGTGGCTCGCGACCGTCAGCGCCGTCTGCGCACTGACGGATCCCCTGTCGCCGGGGGTCGCGCAGACGGTGCCGCCGTCGCCGACCGCACCCGCCGCGCCGGCCGTGCCAGCGACCGCGACGCCCACCGCGCCGCCGGCCACCGCCGATCAGGGGCTGGAGCAGATCACCGTCACGTCGGAGCGCCGCACGCAGAGCGCCCAGAGCATCGGCAGCTCAATCAGCGTGATCTCGTCCAAGACGCTGCTGGAGCGCAACGTCAACGACGTGTTCGACCTGCAATACCTGACACCGTCGCTGCAGGTGACGCCGCAGTTCGGCAGCGGCCAGCCCTCGTTCGCGATCCGCGGGCTGGGCTTCGACGATTATTCCAGCAACAACGCGCCCACCGTCGGCATCTACCAGGATGAGGTGTCGCTGCCGATCTCGTTCGCCACCAACGAGCAGTCGTTCGATATCCAGCGAGTCGAGGTGCTGCGCGGGCCTCAGGGCACGCTGTACGGCCGCAACACCACCGGCGGCGCCATCAACTACATCCTGAACAAGCCGACCGACGATTTGCTGGGCGGCCTCGACGTGCAGTATGGCCGGTTCGACAGCTCCAAGGTCGACGGGTTCGTGTCGGGGCCGCTCAGCGACCGGGTGCAGTTCCGGCTGGCCGGCGAGACCCAGCATGGCGGCTCGTTCCAGTTCAACCGTGACGGCGACGGCTCGGTGCTGGGCGACGTCAACCGCAACGCGCTGCGCCTGTTGCTCGATGCGGAGGTGACGAACACGCTCAAGGTCGAGCTGAACCTGCACGGCAGCCACGATCGCTCGGACGCCAACGGCCTGCATCTCTATGCGCCGCTCACCGCGGTCAACGACCTGGTGCCGTCGGCGCCGATCGAGCCCGCCGACACCGACCGCTACGCCACCGGCTGGGGAACGTCGACCGTCTTCGCGAACGAGATCGGCATCCAGCCGAACCAGAAGCCGTTCAGCCATGTCGACACCGCCGGCACCAGCCTGCGCGCTGACCAGACGTTCAGCTTCGCGACGCTCACAGACCTGGCGAGCGAGGATTATGCGCAGCGCACCGAGTACGACAATTTCGATGCGTCCTCGCTCTCGATCGCCGACGTCTACTACAACAGCCGCGCCGACGTGTTCGCCAACGAGCTGCGGCTGACCTCTCGCGGCAACGGTCCGTTCAGCTGGGTCGGCGGAATCTACTACTCGAACCAGTTCCTCTCCGACATCTACCGCTCCGGCTTCGACGACATCTACGGCCTCGAAGGCAACGTCCATTACAGCCAGACCGTCAACACCATCAGCGGGTTCGGCCAGGCCAACTACAAGTTCACCCGCGCGCTGACGCTGATCGGTGGCGTGCGCATCGAGCACGAGAGCCGTCGGCTCAACAACTTCACCTCGCAGTTCCTCGAGGCCGGCGTCCTGACCAACCCGGACGATTCGATCGGCCCGCGGAGCACCGACTACACCCTGCCGTCGGGAAAGGTCGAGCTGGACTACGATCCGTTCCATAACGACCTGCTCTACGCCTCGGTCAGCCGCGGCATCAAATCGGGCGGCTTCACCACCTACAACTCGCCCGATCCGGCGGCGTCCACTCAGCCGTTCCAGCCGGAGAAGCTGTGGGCCTACGAGATCGGCAACAAGCTCGAGCTGCCGCGCCAGCGTCTGCGCCTCAACGTCTCCGCCTTCTATTACGACTACCACGACGAACAGGTGCAGTCGGAGGTTGTAAACCCGACCGTTGGACCCATCGGCATCATCGTCAACGCACCGCGCTCGCACCTCTATGGCGGCGAGTTCGAGGCCGACTGGACGCCGCTGCGCAACCTCGTCCTGACGCAGTCGGGAGGCTGGGCCACCGGGCAGTTCGACGTGTTCACCGCGACGGTCGGCGACACCCTCAGCAACGGCATCTATTCGCCCGTCGTGGCGGACCGCAAGGGCGACAGCCTGCCGGCGCCGAAGATCACGCTGAATGGCTCGATCAGATACAAATGGGATCTCGGCCGGTTCGACCTCGTCACCGAGGGTGACTACAGCCTGCGCACCACGGACCGCTCGCTGTTCGGCACGCTCTACAACGTCGCCGGCTATACGCTGTTCAATACCGCCTTCACCCTGTCGCCGAAGAACGGGCGCTGGAGCCTCGCCGCCTTCGGCCAGAATATCCTGGACAAGCAGTACGACGTCACCCGCAACTTCTTCGTCGTCGGCGACGACATCGCGCTGGCCGGACTGCCGGCGACCTGGGGTGTGCGGCTCTCGGTGAACTATTGACCTCACTCGCAGAGCTTGACGCCGTCGGCCTGCTGGCCGGCTACGCGTCCGGCCGCTTCAGCCCGACCGAGGCAATGGCGGCCGTGATCAGCCACGTCGCGGCGTGGGAGCCGCATCTCTGCGCGCTCTACGCCTACGGCCCGGAGCAGGCGACGCGCGATGCGGCGGCTTCCACCGAGCGATGGCGTCGCGGTGTCGCCGGTCCACTCGACGGCGTGCCGGTGACCGTGAAGGAGCTGATCGCCACCCGCGGGACGCCGACCCCGCTTGGCACCGCCGCCACCCCGCTGATCGAAGCGACCGAGGACGCGCCGCCGGCGGCGCGGCTGCGGGAGGCCGGGGCCATCCTGCTGGCCAAGACCACCGCGCCTGACCTCGGCATGCTGTCGTCCGGGCTGTCGAGCCTGCATGCGCTCGCCCGCAACCCGTGGGATCTCGCCACCAACCCCGGCGGGTCGAGCGCCGGCGCCGCGGCGGCCGCGGCGGCCGGCTACGGACCGCTGCATGTCGGCACCGACATCGGCGGCTCGGTGCGGTTGCCCGCCGCCTGGTGCGGGCTGGTTGGCTTCAAGCCGAGCTATGGCCGGGTGCCGATCGATCCCTATTATGTCGGGCGCTGCGCCGGGCCGATGACGCGCACCGTCGCCGACGCGGCGCTGCTGATGCGGGCGCTGGCGCGGCCGGATGCGCGCGACGCTACCAGCCTGCCGCCGGAAGAGATCGACTGGGACCGTCGGCTGGCCGACGTGCGAGGCCTGCGCATCGGGCTGATGCCGGAGGCCGGCTGCGGCATGGCGACGGAGCCCGAGATCCTGGCGGCGGTGGAAGCGGCGGCGCGGCTGTTCGAGCGAGAGGGTGCCGTCCTGGTGCCGGCCGCTCCGGTGCTGGACCGCGCCATCCTGGACGGAATCGATCTCTACTGGCGCGCCCGCGCCTGGGGCGACATCGCCGGCTACCCGCCGGAGCGCCGGGCGATGGTGCTGCCCTACATCCTGGACTGGGCGCGGCTCGGCGCCGCGGTGTCGGGGCCGGACGCGATCGCGGGCTTCGGCGGCACCTTCGAGCTGCGCCGGCGCTGCGCCGCGCTGTTCGAGACGGTCGACGCGGTGCTGTCTCCGGTGACGCCGAACCTGTCGTTCCCGGCGGAGTGGGCGTCGCCGCTGAACGACCCGGCGCGGCCGTTCGAGCATATCGCCCACACGCTGCCGTGGAACATGGGCGAGCAGCCGGCGGTCTCGATCAACTGCGGCCACTCGCCCGGCGGCACGCCGATCGGGCTTCAGATCGTGACCCGCCGCCACGCCGACCTGCTGGCGATGCAGCTGGCGCGCTGGTACGAGGCGCGGCGCGGGCCGATGCGGCCTTGGCCGCGACCGCCCGGGCATGGCAAAGGTCAGGGCTCTGCCCTGGACCCGTTGGGGCCACGGGCCCCAAACCCCGATCCATAAGAAGACGATCGTGCTTGAATCCCTCATAAATCGGGGTCTGAGGCCCGCGGCCCCCGTGGGGTCCAGGGGCGTCACGCTTCAGCGTGCTGCGCACGACGCCCCCGGCCTTCTCGCCTACGGCGCGGCACTCCTGCTCGCGATGACGATGCAGCCGGCGCTGGCCCAGAAGACGACACTTGCGGTCGGCATGGCGCTGGAGCCGCCGGTGCTCGATCCCACCGTCAACCCGGCTGAGCCGATCCGCTTCATCACCAACGGCAACGTGCTGGAGGGCCTGCTGCGCATCGACCAGGCGGGGGAGGTGCAGCCGCTGCTGGCGCGGAGCTGGACCGTCTCGGCGGACGGGCTGCGCTACGACTTCCAGCTGCAGCCGGGCGTGCGCTTCCATGATGGCGCCGCGTTCGACTGCTCCGTCGTGCAGTTCTCCTACGGCCGCGCCGCGGCAGCCGACAGCCTCAACCCGCAGCGCCAGTTCTTCGTGCCGATCAAGGGTGTGGCCTGCCCGTCGCCGCTGGAGGCGGTGGTGACGCTGGACCATCCGGTCGGCAGCTTCGCCTACGACATGGCCTGGCCGGACGCGGCGATGGTCTCGCCCGGCAGCGTGACCGGAAACGGGCCGCATCCGATCGGCACCGGGCCCTACCGCTTCGACTCCTGGCGCCGCGGCGACAGCGTCGTGCTGGTCCGCAACGACGGCTACTGGGGGCAGAAGCCGGCGATCCGGACGGTGACGTTCCGCTTCATCGGTGACCCGCTGGCGGCGACCAACGCGCTCGAGAGCGGCGGGCTCGACGCCTACCCGTCGTTCCCGTCGCGCCAGCTGCTGGCGCGCTTCACGCACGATCCCCGCTTCGCCGTCGTACCGGGCAGCTCGCCGAACAAGGTGATCCTGGCGCTGAACGAGGCGCGGCATCCGTTCGACGACGTCCGCGTGCGCCGCGCGCTGGCGATGGCGATCGACCGGCCGGCGATCCTGCAGGCGATCGACGTTCCGGACGGCCGCGTGATCGGCTCGCACATGGCGCCCTCCGACCCCGACTACGTGGACCTCTCCGCACGCTATCCGTTCGATCCGGCCGAGGCGAAGCGTCTGCTCGCCGCCGCCGGGGTGCGGCCCGGCACCCGCATCGCCATCGCGATCCCGCCGATCGACTATGCGCGGCAGACCGGCGAGCTGGTCGCCGCCTATCTGGGCCAGGTCGGGCTGGATGCCGAGCTGGTGCCGGTGGAGTGGCCGCAATGGCTGTCGCGGGTGTTCGTCCATGCCGACTACGACGCGACCGTGATCGCGCACGTCGAGCCGCACGACCTCGATCTATATGCGCGGCCGCACTACTATTTCGGCTACCACGATGCCGGCTACGCGGCGCTCTACCGCCAGTACGACGCCAGCCTCGACCCGGCCCAGCGGCACCTGCTGTCGGCGGCGCTGCAGCGCAAGCTGGCCGACGACGAACCCAACGTGTTCCTGTTCTCGCTGCCGCGCACCAACGTCTGGGACGCGAAGCTGCACGGCATGTGGCACGACCAGCCGATCCCGGCGGTGCCGATCGCCGGCGTGAGCTGGGCGCCGTGATCCGGGCGGTGGGTGCCAGGCTGGGCGGCATGGCGCTGACCCTGCTGCTGGGCTCGGTGATCGTGTTCCTGCTGCTGAACGCGCTGCCGGGCGATCCGGCGCTGGTCATGCTGGGGCTCGACGCGACGCCCGACGCGGTCGTCCGGCTGCACCACCAGCTCGGCCTCGACCTGCCGCTGCCGCTGCGCTACCTGCGCTGGGCGGGCGGGCTGCTGACGCTGCATCTGGGCACCAGCCTGACCTACGCCGTGCCGGTGTCGCAGCTGCTGGCGGACCGGTTGCGGATCACCCTGCCGCTGGCCGGGATCACGCTGCTGCTGTCGGTGGCGATCGGCCTGCCCGTCGGCGTCGCCGCGGCGGCGCGCCAGGGCCGCGTGTCCGACACCGCGATCATGGTGGCGGCGCAGCTGTTCAAGGCGATCCCCGACTTCTGGGGCGGGGTGCTGCTGATCCTGCTGTTCGCGCTCGTGCTGCACTGGCTGCCGTCGGGCGGCTTCCCCGGCTGGGAGCCCTCGCCGCTGGCGGCGCTGCGGGCGCTGGTGCTGCCGGCGCTGGCGTTGGCCTTGCCGCAGGCGGCGATCCTGGCCCGGTTCATGCGCTCGGCCACGCTGGGCGCGCTGTCGGAGGATTTCGTGCGCACGGCGCGGGCCAAGGGGCTGGGCACCCAGGCCGCGCTGTGGCGGCACGCGGTGCCGAACGCGCTGGTGCCGGTGATCACCCTGGTCGGCATCCAGTTCCCGCTGCTGCTGACCGGCACCATCATCGTCGAGACGGTGTTCGACCTGCCCGGTCTGGGCCGGCTGGTGCTGGAGGCGATCGACCAGCGCGACCTGCCGGTGGTGCAGGACATCGTGCTGCTGCTGGTGGGTCTCGTGGTGCTGGTGAACGTCGCGGTCGACCTCGCGGCGCTCCGGCTCGATCCGCGCCTGGGCGGGGAGCGCCGTGCGTGAGGCGGCCGGCCCCGCCGCGCCATCCCAGCCTGTGGGCCGGGACGCTGATCCTGGCGCTCGTGCTCGTGCCGGCGGCGCTGTCGGCGGTCTGGACGCCGTTCCCGCCCGGCGCCATCGACATCGCGCACCGGCTGCTGTCGCCCTCGCTGCGACACGTGCTCGGCACCGACCCGTTCGGCCGCGACGTCGCCTCGCGGCTGATGGTGGCCACCCTCAACAGCGGACTGGTCTGCGCCGCCGCGATCGCGCTGGGCGGGCTGGTCGGCATCCCGCTCGGCCTGCTGGGCGCGGCGCCGGGCTGGGGCGGGGCGCTGGTGATGCGGATCGCCGACCTCGGGCTCGCCTTCCCGCCGCTGCTGACGGCCGCGATGCTGGTGGCAGCCGAGGGCACCGGCATCGCCGCCGAGATCGTCGCCATCGGCGCCTTCAACGTGCCGGCCTTCATGCGCATCGCCCGGGGCGGCGCGCTGTCGGTGCTGCACCGCGACTTCATCGCCGCCGCACGCGTCGCCGGGCGCGGCCGGGTCGCCATCCTGCTGGAGCACGTGCTGCCCAACATCGGCGCGATCCTGCTGGTGCAGGCGACGCTGGCGCTGGCGATCGCGGCGCTGTCGGAGGCCGGGCTGTCCTATCTCGGGCTCGGCATGCCGCCGCCGCTGCCGAGCCTGGGCCGCATCCTGGCCGACGACCAGGCGCGCATCTTCGACGCCCCGCTGCTGGTGATCGCCCCCGGCGCGGTGGTGGCGCTGCTGGTGCTGGGCTGCAACCTGCTCGGCGACGGGCTGCGTGACCGGCTCGACCCGACGCTGGCACCCGTGCGGTGAGCGTGCTGCTGGAGGTCGAGGGGCTGTCGCTGCGGGTGCGCCGCGGGGCCGAGTATGCCTACCTGCTGGAGCGGGTGGGCTTCGCGCTGGAGGTGGGCGGCACGCTGGGCGTGGTCGGCGAGTCCGGTTGCGGCAAGTCGATGCTGGCGCTGGCGCTGATCGGGCTGCTGCCGCGCGGCGTCGCGGCATCGGGTGCGGTCCGCCTCGACGGCACAGACCTGCTGGCGCTGCCGGAGCGCGCCCGCCGCGCCACCCGCGGACGGCGCATCGCCATGGTGTTCCAGGAGCCGATGCGGGCGCTGAACCCGACGCAGCCGATCGGCCGGCAGGTGGCCGAGGGCCTGCGAGCTCAGCTTGGGCTGGGGCGGGCGGAGGCCGACGCGCGGGCGCGGGCGCTGCTGGACCGGGTCGGGCTGCCGGCCGGGGTGGCGTCGCCGCACACGCTGCCGCACCGCCTGTCCGGCGGGCAGCGGCAGCGGGTGCTGATCGCGATCGCGCTGGCCTGCGAGCCGGCGCTGCTGATCGCCGACGAGTTCTCGACCGCGCTCGACATGGGTACGCAGGCGCAGGTCCTGGCGCTGCTGGCCGAGCTGGTCGCCGAGCGGCGCATGGCGCTGCTGATGATCACGCACGATCTGGGGCTGCTGGCGCAGGTCTGCGCGCGGGCGCTGGTGCTGTATGCCGGCCGCGCGGTGGAGGCGGCGCCGACCGCCGCCCTGTTCGCGGCCCGCCGCCACCCCTACACCGAGGGCCTGTTCGGCTGCTCGCTGCATGCCGGCCACACGGCACCCGGCACGCGGCTGCCGACCATCCGGGGCCAGGTACCGCCGCCGTTCGCGCGCGGCCCCGGCTGCTGCTTTGCCGGCCGCTGCGGCCGGGTGGAGCCCGACTGCCTGCCCGAGCAGCCGCCGCTGCATGCGGCGGGTCCGGCGCACCGGGTCGCCTGCCTGCATCCGGTGGTCACCGTATGAGGAAGCAAGGCCAGGGCTCTGCCCTGGACCCGCCAAGGGCCGCGGCCCTTGGAACCCATCCTATAAGTGGTTTCCAAAGGCGAGCCTTTGGCGGGGTCCAGGGGCAGAGCCCCTGGCCTTCCTGCCCCGCCCAGATCCCGGCGCGCCCGGCATGAGCACGCCGCTGCTCGAGGCGGACGGACTGGTGCGGGAGTACGGCCCGGGCCGGCGGGTGCTGCACAGCGTCGGCCTCACGGTGGCGGCGGGCGAGACGCTCGGCATCATCGGCGGCTCGGGCAGCGGCAAGTCGTCGCTGGCGCGCATCCTGATGGGGCTGCAGCGGCCCGATGCCGGTCGCGTGCGGTTCCGCGGCATCGACCTCTACGGCGCCGACCGGGCAGCGCTGCGCGCGGCGCGGCCGCAGCTGCAGGCGGTGTTCCAGGACCCGTACGGCTCGCTCGACCCGCGCCAGCGCGTCGGCCGGATCGTCGCCGAGCCGCTGCGCGGCCAGGGGCTGGACCGCGCGGCCCGGGACGAGCGCGTGCGCTGGGCGCTGGAGGCGGTGTCGCTGCCGCCCGACGCGGCGACGCGCCACCCGCACGCCTTTTCGGGCGGCCAGCGCCAGCGCGTCGCGATCGCCCGCGCCCTGGTCGGCCGGCCGGCGCTGGTGATCGCCGACGAGCCGGTCTCGGCGCTGGACGTCTCGGTGCAGGCGCAGGTGCTGAACCTGATGCTGGAGCTGCAGGCGCGGCTGGGGCTCGCCTTCGTGTTCATCAGCCACGATCTCGGCGTGGTCCGGCACATGGCGCACCGGATCGCGGTGCTCGAGGCCGGGCGCATCGTCGAGGCGGGCGACGCCGCCGCGGTGCTGGGGTCGCCGCGCCACCCGGCGACGCGCGGGCTGCTCGAGGCGCTGCCGACGGCCCCGTCTTGCTGAGGCTGGCATGCTGAACCTGCTGACCGATATCGCCGGGCTGCGCGTCGGCCAGGCCGGCTGCGAGACGCTGCGCTCCGGGGTGACCGCGATCCTGTTCGACCGCCCGGCGGTGGCCGCCGTCAGCACGCTGGGGGGTGCCCCGGCCGCACGCGAGACCGCGCTGCTGGAGCTGGAGATGGCGGTCGAGCGGGTGCACGCCGTGGTGCTGTCGGGCGGCTCCACCTACGGGCTCGACGCCACCGCCGGCGTGCAGGCGGCGCTGCGCGAGGACTTTCCCAGCGGGCCAGGCCAGCCGGTCCGGGTGCCGATCGTGGTGCAGGCCAGCCTGTTCGACCTCACCAACGGCGGCGACAAGGGCTGGGGTCGATACTCCCCCTATGCAGCGCTGGGCCACGACGCCGCCCGGGCCGCCGCCGCTGGCCGCTTCGCGCTCGGCAGCGCCGGCGCCGGGCTGGGTGCCACCACCGCCACCTGCAAGGGCGGGCTGGGCTCAGCCAGCATGACGACCCCGGAAGGCCACCGCGTCGCGGCGCTGGTGGCGGTGAACGCGGTCGGCTCGGCCACCATCGGCGACGGGCCGCATCTCTGGGCGGCGCCGTTCGAGCGGGACGGCGAATTCGGCGGGCTCGGCATGCCGGGCCAACTCGCCGCCGACGCGCTCGATCTCCACGTGAAGCCGGCGGGCGTCTGGGGCACCACGATCGGCCTCGTCGTCACCGACGCGGCACTCTCCGCGCAGCAATGCCGGCGGCTGGCGATCCTGGCCCAGGACGGAATCGCCCGCGCGGTGCTGCCCGCGCACCTGGCGCGCGACGGGGACACCCTGTTCGCGGCCTCGACCGGCGCGCGCCCGCTTTCCGGCAGCGACGCCGAGCTGTCCGGCCTCTGCCTCGCCGCCACGCTGGTCACCGCGCGGGCGGTGGGGCGCGGCGTGTTCGAGGCGCGGTCGCAGGGCCGGACGGCCGAGCAGCCCTGCTGGCACACCCGGTTCGGCGCCGCACTCACGGAGGATCGCCCATGACGTCCGAGCTCGGCGGCGCGCTGCGGGAGGCGAGACCGGGACGGCAGCTGCACGTCGCCACCCGCGATGTGGGGGCCGACACCACCCTGTTCCTCATCCATGGCGGCGGCGGCAACAAGGAGCAGTGGCGGTTCCAGTGGCGGGCGCTGCAGGATTCCGGCTGCAACCTGGTCGCCTGGGACGCGCTCGGCCACGGCGCCAGCCCGCGGCCGCACGATCCATCCTGCTATCACGGCGGCGAGCTGCTGGAAGATGCGCGGGCGCTGTTCGGGCGCCACGCCACCGCGCGCAACCTGGTCGTGGCGCACTCCTACGGCGCCCGGATCACGCTGGCGCTGGCGCTCGACCCGCCACCCGAGCTGGCGCGAGACCGCGCGATCGACGGGCTGGTGCTGGTCGGACCGGCGCCGATCGGCCGGCTCGGCACCGGCCGGCTGTTCGGCGGCCTGCTCGGCCGGCTGCCGCTGCCGCTGCTGGAGCTGGCGCGTCCGCTGCTGGCGCGCGGCTTCGCCCGGCGGGCCTGGCACCCCGACGCCGACCCCGCCCTGGTGCGGGCCGAGCAGCGCGCCACGCGCGGCAACCGGCTGTCCATGATGCAGGCGATGCTGGCGCAGCCGCCCGCGGTGGCGGCGGACCGGCTGGCGACGCTCCGCATGCCGATCGCGGTGCTGGGCGGCGAGCAGGACGGCATCGTGCCGATCCGCGCGGTGGCCGAACTGGCCGGCCTGCTGCCGGGGGCCGAGCTGCTGCGGATCGACCGCTGCGGCCACCAGGTCATGCTGGAGCAACCGAACGCCACCACCGACGCCATCCGTGCCATGCTGGCCCCGCAGCGGAGCGTCTGACCCATGGCCCAGGACTGGCTCGGCAACCCGATCACCGCCACCGACCCGGCGACGGTGGCCGCGATCGACGATCACGTGCTGGGGCTGCTCAACTACGACGTCCGGCTGCTGAACATCCTCCCCGCCGCCGAGGCCGCAGACGATTGCCTGGCCAACGCTTATGCCGGGCTGCTGTGGATGATGTCGGAGACCGGCGGCATCCCGGAGCAGGCGCGGTCCTGCCTGGCCCGCGCCGAGCACGGCCGGGACGGAGCGAACGCGCGCGAGCGGCGGATCGCGGACGTGCTGCGGCGCTGGGTCGACGGCGAGCTGGACGCCTCGATCGCGCTGATCGACCAGGCGCTCGCGGCGCATCCGCGCGACCTCGCCATGCTGAAGCTGCACCAGTACCACGACTTCAACCGCGGGGACTTCGCCGGCATGCTGCGCGCCGCCCTGGGCAGCCAGGAGGCGGCGTCCGACGTCGGGTTCCTGCACGGCATGCTGGCCTTCGGCTACGAGCAGTGCCACCTGCTGGAGGATGCCGAGCGCGCGGCGCGGACCGCGCTGGAACTCCGGCCCGACGACCAGTGGGCGCAGCATGCGCTGGCGCACGTGATGCTGACGCAGGGGCGCATCGACGAGGGTGCCGCGTTCCTGGAGTCGATGCGCGGACGCTGGGAGACGCTCACCTCGTTCATGTACACCCACCATTGGTGGCACCTGGCGCTGTTCTACCTGAGCCAGGGCCGCGAAGCGGAGGCGCTCGCCGCCTATGACGACCATTGCTGGTCGCGGGAGCGCGACCTGTCGCAGGACCAGATCGGCGCGGTGTCGCTGCTGGCGCGGTTCGACTTCGCCGGCCTCGAGGTCGGCCGCCGCTGGGACGAGGTCGGCGACCGGCTGCGGGCGCGGGCGTCGGACGTGACCAACCCGTTCCTGTCGCTGCAGTACCTGTACGGGCTGGCTCGGGCCGGCCGCGCCCCGGAGGCGGACCGGCTGCTGTCGGCGATCGGCGCCGAGGCGGATCGCGCCGGGGCGGAGCCGGTCTGGCGCGACGTGGCGTTGCCGGTGGCGCGCGGGCTCGCGGCGCATGCGGCCGGCGACCCCGAGACGGCGCTCGGCCTGCTGGAGGCGCCGCTCGGCCGGCTGGCCGAGATCGGCGGCAGCCACGCGCAGCGCGACCTGTTCGAGCAGGTGCTGCTGGACTGCCTGCTGCGCACCGGCCGGCTGGGTCGCGCGCAGCAGGTGCTGGAGCAGCGCCGCGGCTACGATCCGGACGGCGCGCCGCTCAACCGGATCCTCGCCGGCGTGTACGACGGGCTCGGCCTGCCGACGCTGGGCGACCGGGCGCGGGCGCGCGTGGACCGGCGGCTGGCGCGGACGGTGGCGCTGCCCACCCATTCGGTTTGAGGACGATCGCCATGGACCAGATGCCTCCCCCGCCCGCCGCGCGGCCCAACGACCTCGACGCGCTGTGGATGCCCTACACCGGCAACCGCACCTTCAAGCAGGCGCCGCGCCTGCTGGACCGCGCCGAGGGCATGACCTACTGGACGCCGGAGGGGCGCCCGGTGCTGGACGCCACCGCCGGGCTCTGGTGCGTGAACGCCGGGCACGGGCGGCGGCAGATCACCGAGGCGATCCAGCGCACCGCGGCGACGATGGACTTCGCGCCGGGCTTCCAGATGGGCCATCCGCTGATGTTCCAGGCGGCCTCGCGGCTGGCGCAGATCACGCCGGAGCCGCTGAACCGCATCTTCTTCACCAACTCCGGCAGCGAGAGCGCCGATACCGCGCTCAAGATCGCGCTGGCCTATCACCGCGCCCGCGGCCAGGGGCACCGCGTCAAGCTGATCGGGCGCGAGCGCGGCTATCACGGGGTCAATTTCGGCGGGCTGTCGGTGGGCGGCATCGGCGTCAACAAGGCGCAGTTCGGGCCGCTGCTGGGCAACGTCGACCACCTGCCGCACACCCACCTGCCCACCAACCGGTTCAGCCGCGGCCAGCCGGAGCACGGTGCCGACCAGGCGGACGCGCTGGAGGCGCTGGTGCTGCTGCACGGGCCGGGCACCATCGCGGCGGTGATCGTCGAGCCGGTGGCCGGCTCGACCGGCGTGCTGGTGCCCCCGGTGGGCTACCTGGAGCGGCTGCGGGCGCTGTGCACCGCGCACGGCATCCTTCTCATCTTCGACGAGGTGATCACCGGCTTCGGCCGCATGGGGGCGAACTTCGCCGCCGACCGTTACGGCGTGGTGCCCGACCTCATGACCATGGCCAAGGGGCTGACCAACGCCACCGTGCCGATGGGGGCGGTCGCCGCCAGCGACGAGATCTACCGCACCGTGGTCGAGGAGGCGCCGCCCGGGATCGAGCTATTCCACGGCTACACCTATTCCGGCCACCCGCTGGCCTGCGCCGCCGCGATCGCGACGATGGACCTGCACCGCGACGAGGGGCTGGCGGCGCGGGCGTTGGCGATCGAGCCGGCGTGGCGGGACGCGGTGCACGCGCTGCGCGACCGGCCCAACGTGGTCGACATCCGCGATGCCGGGCTGATCGCCGGCATCGAGCTGCAACCGCGCTCCGGCAAGCCGACCGACCGCGCCAACCGCATCATGCAGCGCTGCTTCGACGCCGGCGTGCTGATCCGCACGACGAGCGACACCATCGCGCTGTCGCCGCCGCTGATCATCGAGCCGGGGCATATCGACCGGATCGTCGACACGCTGGGCGAGGCGATCACGGCGGAAGCGGCGTAGGTCCGGCCTAGATCGCCATACCGGATCGTACGGGCGGGACCACGACCGTCAGTCGTTCGTTGTCGTTCTGCGCCTCATCCCCAATGTTCGGACGCTCATGCCCGCCCGCTGGGAGCTACTGTCGTTCGACCGGCCCCCTAGGACCGGCGGGCGGTCGTGACGATCGGCCGGGGGTTGTCGCCGGGGAAACGGCATCTCGACGGCTGGATCGTCCGGTGGCGGCGGGTCGGCATGCAGGTGGTCTGCCTCAGTGGTGTTGGGGGTGGAGACTATGCTGTCCCAAGAGCGACGACGCAGTAGTATTGCGAGCCCGGGGGTTTGACGAAGCGCGAGGGATGGCCAAACGTGGTGTCATGAGATGGTGTCATGAACCTGCGCTGGCGGTCCTGCGTCGGGAGCCGCCATCGGAGGGCGTCCGTAGGACGGCGCTCTCCTGAAGCCTGTACAGGCAAATTGCCGAATGGTCGGGAAGATGGGGGTCACCTGTCGGTCAAACAGGGGAGACGACTGAGGTGGCTCCACCGTACCATGCGCGGTCGCTAACCGATGGGGTCGTTCAGGGTGTAAATGGCTGCTTTGCGCTTCATCTCCGACATTCCGGCATTTGGGACGCCATCTAAAAGCGGACGCGGCTTTGATCACGTATATCAAACTCGGTCTCGACAACCTGTTGGAATCAGGTCCCGCCGCAGCCAGTTACCTTCATTGCGGTAGCGTTCAGAGACAGCCTTCATACAGGAAATCGCGATGTTGACTAAGGCGCTTACCGCAACTGCAACTTTTCTCTGCACCACCGGATTGGCAGTGGCGCAGCCGGCGCGTGTCGGGCCGAGCTTTGCTTGCCCCCGACCGGCTCCGGCGGATGGACTCGCTCAGGCGATCTGCAACAATCTTGACATGAGCCGCGAGGAGTTGAGCTTCGAGCAGCCGTACTATGCCCTGCGCTATCTCTACGGCAAGCCCGGCTGGAAGGCGCTCAAGACGCAGGCGGTCGGCTTCGACACCAGCCTGCGCCAGACCTGTCACTTCCCGGCAGCCGGCGCGCTCGATCAGACCATGCCGGACAGCGCTGCCGCGGTAAGCTGCTACCTCTCCGAAACCAAGAGAGACTGTGCGATCTGGCTGGACCTGCTACACGGCGCGGCTCAGGAAGAAGCTTCCCGGCCGGTCGAGCAGCAGATCGCGCTTCAGCAGAAGCTGGTCGACCTTGGCTTCCTGCCGGCGGGAACGCAGGCTGACGGTATTCTTGGCGAGGCCAGCCGCTCGGCGATCTCGACGTGGCAACGGGTGTCGCAGCGACCCGATGCCAACGGCTTTATCTCTAATGCCGATGCGGCGGCGCTGCTGGCGCCGCGCAGCGCCACTCCTCCAGCAGGTGCGTCAAGCGCGCCGGGGCCGCTTCAGACCGCACCCGCCGCACAGTCAGCCTCGGCCCCCACGGGCAGTCTGGCGGACGCCATCGGAAGCGCCGCGGCCACTCCGCAGCTGACGCCGACACAGCCGTTCAGGAGTGATGTCGCAGCGAGTCCGACTCCGCTCGCGCCCGCTGCAACCAGCCCATCAATGTCGGTGATCGAGTTCCTGGCGCAGGGCAACGCCCTTGTTGGGAAGTCGGCTTCGGTGAACGGCCTGGTGTTCTGCGGCGACAGGAGTCGGTGCAATCTGGTATCGGCACAGGCAGGCGTAAGCAACATCCTCTTCACGTCTGAGATCCTTGCACCGAAGGTCGTGGCTCAGCTCATCACTTGCGCGGGCGATCAATACAACTGCTATGGCACCGTTACTGGAATGGTGAAGATGATGGACGTACAGGAGAAGTCAGGGGCAACCTCAACCGAGCCAGGAATCGAAACGACATCCGTGTCAATCTCTAGAGTTGAGCCCACGCGAGAATAGCGGTGCTATCAATGTGGCAATCTGATCGTCCGCTTTCGTGCTGTCCGCTCCAGAGCGGACAGACCGGTATCGGCCAAAACTGGACGTTCACCAGCCGACGGCGATCCGTCGGCCTGCGGTTTCACGATCCCCACCGAAGCTTCGCGCGCGCGATAGATCCAGCCCGCACGTCGTGCCCGGGCGCGGCGGCGGCTCCGAGGAGGGGGCCAGCACCTCGATCGCGTCCCGGCCATCGCCCGTCGGGGCCACGCGCACGCGGTGGAAGGCGCCCGCGCGCTGCACATCCACGATCCGGGCCGCACCCGGCTCCGCCGTCGGCCGCAGGGCAACCTCGTAGGGGCGCAGCGATAGGCTCACCCGCCCCTCGCCCATCGCCGGGGGCTGGCCCAGCAGCGGGACGGCGGACCAGGGCGGGTCCAGGCGCAGCCGGCCGTGCTCGTGGACGCCGTCGAAGCGGACGGTCTCGCCCAGGAACTGGTGCACGAACGGGGTCGCCGGATGGTCCTCCAGCTCGGAAGGCGTGCCGACCTGCTCCAGCCGGCCGTCGCGCAGCACGGCGATGCGGTCGGCAACCTCCAGCGCCTCCGCCTGATCGTGCGTCACCATGATCGAGGTGAGGCCGAGGCGGTCGTGTAGCGCGCGCAGCCAGGTGCGGATCTCTTTCCGCACCAACGGGTCGAGGGCGCCGAACGGCTCGTCCAGCAGCAAGAGGGCGGGCTCGGTGGCCAGCGCCCGGGCCAGCGCCACGCGCTGCCGCTGGCCCCCCGAGAGCTGCGCCGGGTAGCGCTTCGCGAGCGGGGCCACCTGCACCAGCTCCAGCAGCTCGGCGACGCGGGCGGCGATGGCGTGCCGGTCCGGCCGGGTCGCGCGCGGCCGCACCTTCAGGCCAAAGGCCACGTTCGCGGCCACCGTCATGTGCCGGAACAGCGCGTAGTTCTGGAACACGAAGCCGATGTTGCGGGCGCGGGCCGGCACGTCGGTGACGTCGCGCGGCCCGATCGCGAGCGAGCCCTCGTAGCCCGGCTGCAGCCCGGCGATGATCCGCAGCAGCGTCGTCTTGCCGGCCCCCGACGGGCCGACCAGCGCCATGAACTCGCCGTTGGCCACCGTGAGGTCGATGTCGCGCACCGCCGGCGTGCGGCCGAACACGCAGCTCACCCCGTGCAGCGACACGCCGGCGGCGGCGGCGGCCGCGTCGGCGGCCTCCCCGACGGCCCCGTCGCCGCGCAGGTCCCGGCGCGCCGGCACCGCGGCCGGCCCCCTCGTGTCAAACGAGAGCATCGTCGCGCCTCCGGCGTTGGCCCTGCCACTCCAGCAGGCCGCGGGCTCCCACAACGAGCCCGGACACGACGGCGAGCAGGGCGGCCAGCGAGAAGGCGGCGACCGTCTCGTAGCCGTTGTAGAGGGTCTCGATGTGCAGCGGCACCGTCTCGGTCTGGCCGGGGATGTGCCCGGACACCACCGACACCGCGCCGAACTCGCCCAGCGCGCGGGCGGTGCAGAGCAGGGTCCCCGACACCGCGGCCGCGCCGACCTCGGGCAGCGTGACGCGCAGCAGCACGGACAGGAAGCCGGCGCCCAGGATGGCGGCGGCCTCCTCCTGGTCGCGCCCCTGCGCCTCCATCGCCGGCATCACGGTGCGGGTCACGAACGGGAAGGTCACGAACAGGGTGGCGAGCAGGATCCCCGGCAGCGCGAAGGTGATGCGGACGCCGTGCGCGGCCAGCGCGGGGCCGAACCAGCCCTCCGCGCCGAACAGCAGCACCCAGACCAGGCCGGCGACCACCGGCGAGATCGACAGCGGCAGCTCGATCAGCACCAGCAGCGCGGCCCGGCCGGGGAAGTCGAACCGGGTCAGCGCGTAGGCCGCGAACAGGCCGCAGGCGGCGTTGACCGGCACCACGATCGCCACCACGAGCGCGCTCAGCCGGATCGCCGACAGCGCGTCCGGATCGCGCAGGGTGGCCGCGGCCGCCCGCACGCCCTGGCGCAGCGCCTCGTGGAACAGGGACAGCAGCGGCAGGATCAGGAACAGCAGCGCCACGCCCCAGGCGGCCAGCGTCAGCGCCCAGGCGGACGGGCCATGAGCGGCGGGGCGGACGGACGATGCCGCGCTCATTGGGCCGCGCTCATCGGGCCCCGCTCATCGCACGAGGCCGAGCGAGGCCGGCAGCCGGCGGCGCGCGGCGCTCACCAGCAGGAGGCACAGGGCGGCGGCGAGCAGCATGACCAGCCCGACCGCGGCCGCACCGCCATAGTCGAACTCCTGCAGCCGGATCACGATCAGCAGCGGCGCGATCTCGGAGACCAGCGGCCGGTTGCCGGCGATGAAGATGACGCTGCCGTACTCGCCGACGCCACGCGCGAAGGCGAGGCCGAAGCCGGTCGCCAGCGCCGGCCACAGGGCGGGCAGCAGCACGCGCCAGGCGACCTGCGCCGGCCGGGCGCCGAGCGTGGCAGCGGCCTCCTCGAGCTCGGCCGGCAGGTCGCGCAGCACCGGCAGCACCACCCGCACCACGAACGGCAGGCCGACGAACACCAGCGCCACCATGATGCCGAGCGGCGTGTAGGCAACCCGCATGCCGATCCGCGCCAGCGGCGCGCCGAGCCAGCCGGTGCGGGCGTAGAGCGTGGTCAGGGTGATGCCGGCCACCGCGGTCGGCAGGGCGAACGGCAGGTCGATCATCGCGTCGAGCAGCCGCCAGCCCGGCGGCCGCACCCGCCCCAGCACCCAAGCCAGCAGGAGGCCGAGCAGCGTGCAGAGGATGGCGGCCCCCAACGCGGTGCCGAAGCTGAGGCGGAGGGCGGCCAGCGTGCGGCGGTCGGACAGCGCGTGCAGCAGCGCCGCCGGCCCATCCTGCCACGGGCGCGCGGCCAGGGCCGCCAGCGGCAGCAGCACGATCAGCCCGACCCACACCAGCGTCAGCGCGAGGCTCGGCAGGGCGCCCGGGATGACCGCCGGCGTGCGGCGCGGCAGCAGGCGGGCGAGGATGGACAACGCGGCCGGGCGGGCGTCCCAGCCGGGCAGGACCCCGCCGCTCATCGTCCCGGGGCTGAGATCGTGTCGAAGACCCCGCCGGGGCCGAACTGCTTCGGCTGCACGACGCCCCAGCCGCCCAGGCTCTCGACGTCGTAGGTCTTGACGGCCGGGAACTCGGCGGCGTGCCGCGCCGCGACGGCGGGATCGATCGCCCGGTAGTGGTGCCGGGCGATGATCTCCTGACCGTCCGGCGTGTAGAGGTAGCGGAGGTAGGCCTCGGCCGGGGCCTGCGAGCCGCGGCCGCGGGCGACGCTGTCCACCACGGCCACCACCGGCTCGGCCACCACCGAGGTCGAGGGATAGACGACGTCGAACTGACCTTGCCCGAGATCGTGCGCCGCCAGCAGCGCCTCGTCCTCCCAGGCCAGCAGCACGTCGCCCTCGCCGCGCTGCACGAAGGTGTTGGTGGAGCCGCGCGCGCCGCTGTCCAGGATCGGCACGTGCCGGTAGAGCGCCGCCAGGTAGGCCTCGGCCCTGGCCTCGTCGGCGCCGGGCCGGTGCAGCGCCCAGAGGTATGCGGCGATGTAGCTCCAGCGGCCGCCGCTGGAGGTCTTGGGGTTCGGCGTGATCACCTGCACGCCGTCGCGGACCAGGTCCGGCCAGTCGGCGATGCGCTTCGGGTTGCCCGCCCGGACCAGGAACACGATCGTGCTGGTATAGGGCACCGAATGGTTCGGCAGCCGCGTCGCCCAGTCGCGGGCCAGCAGGCCGCGGGCCGCTAGCGCGTCGACGTCGGAGGCGATGCCCAGCGTCACCACGTCGGCCTGCAGCCCGTCCAGCACCGAGCGCGCCTGGGCGCCGGAGCCGCCGTTCGAGGTCCGCACCGACAGCGTCTGACCGGTGCTGGCCTTCCAGGCGGCCGCGAACCGCGCGTCGACGTCCCGGTAGAGCTCGCGCGTCGGGTCGTACGACACGTTGAGCAGCGTGGCGACGCCCTCCGCGGCGCGGGCACCGGGCGCTGCCGGCAGCGGCAGGCACGCCGAGGCCAGCGCCAGGCCCATCGTCAGGAAGATGCGGCGGCTCATCGCTGTTCTGCCTTATAACGACCAGGTGTCGTGATATATTCGGTCACACGACTAGACAGGGACATTGCGGGTTCGTCAACCACGACGTCGTCCGGCGGGTCGGCGGCGGACGCATGGGCGTACGACGCCCGTGGGCGCCCCGCCGCACGTCGCGAGGCGGCGGTCGAACATGATGGTCATGGAAGGACGGATGACGGACGGCGTCCCGACCTGGCCCGTGATCCGGCATTGTGATGCAGAGGGACGGCTCGGCGCCTACGACCCGTTTCCGGCCGTCGTCCGCCGCCGGTTGAACGGGCACGTCCGCGATGCGTGGCCGGCGCGCGCGCCGATCCTTTGGTGACGCCGCGGGTGCCCGCACGCATGGACGACGCGGCGGGCGGAGCGCTGCCGCGCCACCCCGATCATCGCGAGCGGCTGGCGCGGCGCGCCCTCGGGAGGCCCTCGCCGCAGGGGGCGACGCGGGTCACGGTGCCGCGCTACGGACGCCCGGTCCCCACCCCGTCATAAAGGATGGCCCGGGGGCGGCGCCTCAGCGTGCGCGCTGCGCCCAGGACGAGATCAGGTCGACCACGGCCTGAGGCGCCATGCCGCGTGCGTCGCCCAGCGCCTCGATCCCGTCCGGATCGAGCAGGCGGCCATTCGGGGTCAGCACCAGGACGGTCGGGACCTGATGCAGGGTCACGCCGTATCGCTTCGGGATGTCCATGTTGACGTTGAACCGGTCGACATTGACCATCACGGTCTCGAAGTGGCTGTCCTTCCAGGCGGCCACCTGCGGCATGTGCAGGTCGCTGTTGAGCATGCGGCAGTCCGGGCACCAGTTGGCGCCGAGATCGAGCAGCACCAGCTTGCCGGACGTCCTGGCGCGGGCGAAGGCGGCGTCCACCTGCGCGTCGGCGTTCGCGGCGGTGTCGTAGGGGCGTGGGTCGGGCACCGCCTGCTGCGCGGGCAGGCCGGTCGGCTTGGGCAGGCCGATCGCCATCGCCGGCAGCGTGACCGCCACCAGCACCGAAACTCCCAGGATCGCCTGACGAAGTCCGAGCATCACCGCATCTCCATGGGGCGGCCGCGCCGCCCGGCCCGACACGATGCCATGGCCGGCGTTGCTTTCATACTCCGGCGGCTGGCGCCGGTCCCGTCGGTATGGAGACGCGGTCCCGCCCGGCACGCCAGGATCGGGTCGAGGATGCGGATGCGGTCGGGGCGCGGGCGCACCTCAGCCGGGTCATGGTGACGGTCATGGGGTGGCTCCGTCGAGGACGGGGTCGCCGGCGTCGAGCGGTTCGTTCAGGTGGTCGGTCCTGCCGGTCGGCCTGTCGCGGACGTGACGGACCGGGATTGCGTATGGCACCGGCCTGCCGCGGCGCGTCGCCGGTGGCCGGCGGAGACGGTGCGGGACAAGCGACCGGCTGATCGCCACCCGCGCCGCGGGCCCGCCGACGCTCCGCGGACCGCCGGGGCAGCCCGGCATCGGCATCGGCATCGGCATCGGCCGATCCGGCTCGCCGGGCGAGCAGAACACCCGACGGCCGGCTGGTCCGACGGGTCGCCGGCCTGACCGCCACGCCTCGAGGCGCGTCCCCGCGATCGGGATCGGCCGGATGCGGGACCGGCCGCCGCCGCGTCCGTCAGCGGCGGGAGAACAGCGCCTCCGCGTTGCCGTGCGCGATCAGCGCGCGGTCGTCCTCGCCGACCGGCAGCGTCTCCAGGAAGGTGCGCGCGCCGGTCTGGGTCAGGAACGGGTAGTCGATCGAGTAGAGGATGCGGTCGATGCCGAGCACGCTGCGGACGAACTCGACGTGCGGCAGGTTCATCATGCCGCTCGGCGTCACCGACACGTGCGCGCGGTCGGTCTCGCTGATGGTGCGTGACAGGCCGCTGGCGCCGGGCGGGATGATGTCGTCGAGACGGTTCAGGTAGAAGGGCACCATCTCACCCCAGTGGCCGCTGATCACCTGCAGGTTGGGGTGGGCGTCGAACAGGCCGGCCAGCATCATGCGGACGACATGGACGCCGGCCTCGTGGTGCCAGCCCCAGCCGAACAGCGACAGCCGGGCGATGATCTCGGCGCCGAAGGTGCCGCCGAACCCGCCATAGTAGGGCGCCTGCACCTGCGGCAGCGGCAGCCCGGGATGCACGTAGAGCGGCGCCCGCAGCGCATCCAGCCTGGCCAGCACCGGACGGTAGCGCGGATCGTCCAGGAAGCCCTCGCCGGGCCGGCCGACGATGAGCGCGCCGACGAAGCCGAGCTCGCTCACGGTGCGGTCCAGCTCGTCGGCAGCCGCCTCCGGGTCCTGCCAGGGCAGCACGGCGAAGCCGCCGAACCAGGTCGGATAGGCGCGGATCGCCTGTGCCAGCCGGTCGTTGCTGGCACGCGCCAGGGCCAGCGCCTCGCCGGGAGGGCCGAGCTGCAGCGGGCTGCTGCAGGACAGGACCTGCATGTCGATGCCGTGCAGGTCCATGTCGGCGGCCGGCGCCGCTGTCGCGCACCAGCTCCATCGCCAGCGACACCGGGTTCAGGTGCGGCAGGCCGTCGCCGAACGAGCCGGCTGATCCTTGAACTGCGTGCACAGGCCGGCGGTGCAGCCGCCGAGGCTGGACAGCGCCGGGTGCACGGCCCGGGCGATGTCGGGGTCGGCGAAATGCTCCTCGACACAGATGATCTTCATCTCAATCTCCCGGTTCCGGGTTCGTCCCACCAAGCGACGATAGCATCGCAGTGGGCGCGGCCCGATGGCAGGGGCGGCCGCGGTCAGCCGGCGGCGGGCACCGGCCGGCGGCCGTCCGCGAGCCAGGCGAGCGCCCAGGCCAGCGAGTAGGCGAGCGCGCTGAGCGCGGTGATCCAGAACGAGGCCGGCCAGTCGGTGAACCAGGCCAGCACGATGCCGCCCCAGGCCTCGGTCAGCGCCAGCGCCACCGCCAGCGCCATGCCGCGGCCGAGCCGGACGGTCAGGCGCTGCGCCGCCGCCGCCGGCCCCACCATCAGCGTGAACACCAGCAGCACGCCGACGATCTGCGCGCACCCGGCGGTGCAGAGCCCGACCAGCGCCAGGAACAGCACCGAGACCAGCCGCAGCGACACGCCGCGCGCCTCGGCCAGCTCCGGCTGCAGGGTGGCGAACAGCAGCGGCCGGGCGATCGCACCCAGTGCGGCCAGCGCCAGCAGGCAGAGCCCGGCCAGGCCCCATACGGTGCCGCGGTCGACTCCGAACACGTTGCCGAACAGCAGCGCGGTCGCCTGGCTGGCGTAGGCGGTGAAGAAGTGCAGGAACAGCAGGCCGAGGCCGAGTGCCGTCGCCAGCACCATGCCGATCGCCACGTCGCGCCCGGCCAGGCGCTCGCCGAGCAGCCCCATGCCGACCCCGCCGGCGACGGTGACGCCGACCAGGCCCCAGAGCGGCGAGACCCCGATCAGCACCGCGCCGGTGGCCCCGGTGAAGCCCACATGCGACAGCGCGTGGCCGGCGAAGGTCTGGCCGCGCAGCACGAGGAAGAAGCCCACCAGCCCGGACATCACCGCGACCAGCCCGGCGGCGGCGAACGCGTTGCGCATGAAGTCGTAGCCGAGAAGGCCGATCACGCGCCGAACCCCGCCCGGGTGCCGGCATGATCGTGGCGATGCGCGTCCCGCTCCATGTCCTGCCCGCCCGACATCACGAAGATGCGGCCGCCCGCGCGCACCACCTCGATCGGCGCGCCGTACAGCCGCGACAGCACGGGCGCCGTGATCACCTCGTCCACGCTGCCCAGGCTCGCCCGGCCGCCGCCGAGGTACAGGACCCGATCCAGCGCGCCCAGCAGCGGGTTCAGCTCGTGCGCGCTGAACAGCACGGCGATGCCGAGCTCGCGCTGCAGCCGGCGCACCAGCCGCACCACCTCGCCCTGCCGGTGCGGGTCGAGCGAGATCAGCGGCTCGTCCAGCAGCAGCAGGCGCGGCCGGCCGAGCAGGCTCTGCGCCAGCAGCAGGCGCTGGCGCTCGCCGCCGGACAGCTCGACCATCGGCCGGCGGGCCAGCGCGCGCGCGCCGACCAGCTCCAGCGCCTCGTCCACCGCCAGCCGGCCGGCCCGGTCGAGCCGCGGCAGGCCCCAGCGGTCGCCCTCCACCGCGGCGGCGACGAAGGCGTGGCCGCTGAGCCGCAGCGCCGTGGTCGCCCGCACCTGCGGCATGTAGCCGATCAGCCGGTTGCCGCGACGCACGGGCTGGCCGTGCACGGCGATGCGGCCCGCCGCCAGCGGCAGCAGCCCCAGGATCGCCCGCATCAGCGTGGTCTTGCCGGCGCCGTTCGGCCCCAGCACGCCGACGAACTCGGCGTCGGCGATCTCGAGGCTGATGCGGTCGAGCACGATGCGGCCGCCGAGCCGCAGCGTCACGCCGTCGAGGAGGATCGCGTTCAAGGGGGAAGGCGTTCAAGCGGGCGGGGTGGAGAGGGCCCGGTCGAGTGCGTCGAGCTGGCCCAGGATCCAGGCCTGGTAGCTGGCCGCACCGCGCGGCTCGGTCTCGGTGACGCCGAGGATCGGGATCTTCGCCCGCCGCGCGATGCGCAGCAGGCGCTCGGCGGCGCTGTCGGTGGCCTGGCTGTTGTAGATGAACAGCCGGACCCTGTGCTGGCGCAGGTCGTCCTCCATGGCCGCCACGTCGGCGGCGCTGGGCTCGGTGTTGTTCATCACCGCGAGCTGGAAACGCTCGTTGCGCATCACCAGCCCCAGCGCGGAGGCCATGTAGCCGAACACCGGCTCGGTCGCGGTGACAGGCAGGCCGGCATAGTTCGCCCGCAGCGCCGCGATCCTGCGGTCGATCGGCTGTAACGAGGCCAGGACGCGGTCGAGGCGGGCGGCATACGCGGCCTTGTTGGCGGGATCGTCGGCGGCGAGGTCGGCCGAGAGGGCCCGCGCCACCGCCGGCATGGTGCCGGGCGCGTACCAGAGATGCGGGTTGTCGCCGTCATGGTGGCCGGTGAGCGCGCCGGCGACCACGGTTTGGCGGCGGTTCGAGCGCGCGGCGGCGAGCAGCTTGGTCATCCACGGATCGTAGTCGATGCCGTTATAGACCACGATGCGGGCGGCGGAGATGTCGCGGGCGATGGAGGGGCTGGCCTCGAACAGATGCGGGTCCTCGTCCGGGTTGCTGAGGATGCTGGTGACGGTCCAGCCCGGCCCGGCGAGCTGGGCGGCGACGTCGCCATAGAAGTTCTCGGCCGCGACGATGCCAAGACGGCCGGCGGCCTCCCCCGACCGCATGCCGACAACGAGCACGAGGGCCGACAGCACGGCCGGCAGTGCCGCTTCACGCCGCGGGCGCCGCGATCCGACCAATCTCGGGCGGCCACAGGTTGGCATGGTGCTGGTCTCCCTCGAACGACCGCCGGCCTGGCGTTATGTTATGTAGTAACGTCATGTCGCGGCACGTCCAGGAATTTTCTTGGCCGTCGCCGCCGGGCTAACGATATGTGCGTTGCAACCCGGAGTCGGCCGTGCTCGCACCCGCGTTCTCGAAGGAGACCGACACGCTGCTGGCACAGGCGCGCACGTTGTGCGACCGCCGCGGCGTGCAGCTCACAGAGCTGCGCCGCAAGGTGCTGGGGCTGGTGCTGGAGGGCGATAAGCCGACCGGCGCCTACGACCTGCTCGACCGGCTGCGCGTCCATCACAAGGGAGCGGCGCCGCCCACGGTCTATCGGGCCCTCGACTTCCTGCTGGAGCAGGGGCTGATCCACAAGGTCGAACGGCTGTCCGCGTTCGTCGGCTGCATCCACCAGAGCGAGGACGAGGATCACCACCATGCGGCGCAGTTCCTGATCTGCCAGCGCTGCGGCCAGGTGACGGAGCTGGAGGATCCGCGGGTGGACCGGGCGCTGGTGGAGGCCGCGCGCGAGCTCGGCTTCCGGCCAGCCGGCTCCACGGTCGAGATGGAAGGCACCTGCGCCGCCTGCGCGGCCGCCCCGGCGAGCGCGCCCGCCCCCGGCTGAGCCGCGTCCACGCGGTCCCGGGCGTCGCCCGCCGTCCGATCCACGATATGATATATTGTGCTGCGAACGCCACACGTGGCGGCGGAAGGCGAGGCGACGGCCGGCAGGTCATGGACGCAGTCCGGACGCGCCCGGTAAAAGTTATTTTATAATGTCCCACATTCGGGATGATGACGCCGTCGGCCCGCGGCGGGCGGCTTGCTTGAGGCGCACCCGATGTCGCGATGGTCCATGCTCGTCTCCGGGATCCTGGGCATGCTGGCTGTCGCCGGCCACCCCGGCCGGTCCCCCGCCCAGACCGTGACGGCCGGATCCTCGGCCAGCATCGGGGCGCAGGCTCCCGGCACCGGGACGACCGATAGCATCGAGGCGACCTCGGGCATCGAGCAGGTCACCGTCCGCCTCGACTGGGCGCGCAGCGCCATCGAGCCGGACCTCGGCGCCACCGTCTACCGCTTCGGCCGCGGCAGCCTCGAGACCCTGCCGCAGGGCGACAACACGCCGCTGAACGACGTGCTGCTGCAGGCACCGGGCGTGGCGCAAGATTCGTTCGGCCAGATCCACGTCCGCGGCGACCACAACGAGATCCAGTTCAGGCTGGACGGGGTGCAGCTCCCCGAGGGCCTGTCGGTGTTCGGCCAGGCGTTGGAGACCCGGTTCGCGCACTCGCTGTCGCTGATCACCGGGGCGCTGCCGGCTCAGTACGGCTTCGACACCGCGGCCGTCATCGACATCACCACCAAGACCGGGCTGACCGACCCGGGCGGCGAGATCTCGATCTATGGCGGCGAGCGGGACGACGTCCAGCCCTCGTTCTCCTATGGCGGCCATGCCGGCAACGCCGACTACTTCGTCACCGGCGACGTCCTGCACGACCGCGTCGGCATCGAAAACCCGGCGGGCACGCTGAATGCGATCCACGACCTCAGCAACCAGACCCACGGCCTGGCGCACATCTCCTGGACCGTCGATCCCGACACGCGGATCAGCCTGCTCGCCGCCGCCTCCAACGAGTTCTTCCAGCTGCCCAACAACCCGGGCCAGACGCCGTCGCTCGGCCTCTCGGTGGACGGCGTCAGCAGCGTCGACAGCTCCGACCTCACCGCGCATCAGCGCGAGATCACCGATTTCGGCATCCTGTCGCTTCAGAAGGAGATCGGCGGCCTGATCGTGGTGACCTCCGCCTTCACCCGCTACAGCAGCCTCTACTACACGCCCGATCCGCTCGGCGACCTGCTGTTCGACGGGGTGGGGCAGACCGCCGCCCGCTCGGTGCTGTCGACCGGGACGCAGACCGACGCCAGCTGGCGCATGAGCGACGCGCACACCATCCGCGGTGGGTATCAGATCATCGGCGAGCGGCTGGTCTCCAGCACCAGCTCGCAGGTGCTGCCGGCCGGCGGCGACGATAGCGCCGACAACACCGACGGCGCCGGGCAGGCGGCGACCGTGCAGCCGGACGGCAGCGCCGGCGGGGCCGCCTCCTCCGCGCCGTTCACCCTCGACGATGGCCAGGGCAAGACCGGCGGCCTCTACGGCATCTACGTGCAGGACGAATGGCGCATCCTGCCGTCCGTCACGCTGAACTACGGCGCCCGCTTCGACGTGGTCGACGAGTACACGCACGAGAACCAGTTCAGCCCGCGGGTGAACGTGGTCTGGCAGCCGACGCGGACCACCACCGTCCATGCGGGCTATTCGCGCTACGTCGTGCCGCCGCCGTTCGAGCTGGTCGGCGGCCGGGACATCGCCCTGTTCAACGGCACCTCCGGCGCGGCCGAGGTCACCCAGGATAGCATCGTCCGCGCCGAGCGCGACGACTACTACGACGCCGGCCTCAGCCAGATCGTCCTCCCCGGACTGCAGATGAGCTTCGACGCCTACGACAAGGAGGCGGAGAACCTGATCGACGAGGGCCAGTTCGGCGCCCCCATCATCCTGTCGGCGTTCAACTACGCGCACGGCGAGGACCAGGGCTACGAGCTCAGCGCCACCTACGACCGCGGGCCGCTGTCGCTCTACGCCAACGTCGCCCGCTCCCGCGCGGTGGGCAAGGATATCGTCTCGGCGCAGTTCAACTTCTCGGCCGCCGACCTGTCCTACATCTCGCAGCACTTCATCCATCTCGACCACGACCAGACCTACAGTGGCTCCGGCGGCGCGGCCTACACGCTATTCCGCAAGACCGGGTATCCGGCGCGGCTTTCGGCCGACCTCGTGGTCGGCAGCGGGCTCCGCGCCGACGGCGACGTGCCGAACGGCCGGGCACTGCCGGGCTACGCCACGGTCAACCTGGCCGCGGTGCAGACCTTCGAGACCGGCCCGCTGCGCAGCACCCAGCTCCGACTCGACGTCATCAACCTGCCGGACCGGGTCTACGAGATCCGCGACGGGACCGGCGTCGGCGTCGGCGCGCCGCAGTTCGGCCTGCGCCGCACGATCCTGGTGGGCATCGCCGAGCGCTTCTGAGCCGATCCCCGGCTTTGGGCCTTGCCGATCGTGAACATCGCATCAAAGGAGCCCGCATCGCGATCAACAACGTGCCAGCGCGGATTTGAGGGCTTGCAGACGCGAACGATGAGGGAGCCCCTCGGGCGTCCGCACGCCGGCGCAGGCTGATCGACCGGATCGATCCCGATTCGTCACCGGGAAATTGCGGACCGCCCCAAGTTGCCGCTATCTTTGAAATTGGACGTCGGACCCGTCTGCATGGAGCCGTCGTGACGCTAAAACCGCTTCTCGGCCTCCTGGGCGTCCTGCTGGCGGCGCTTACGGTCGAGTTCAACGACGGCGTGGTCGGGTCGGCGCTGATCGACGTGCGCGGCGGGCTCGGCATCAGCAGCGACCCGGGCACCTGGCTCACCAGCCTGTTCTCCTCGGGCCAGGTGATCGGCATGTCGATCGCGACGTTCTGGGCCGTCACGGTGTCGATCCGGCGCTTCGCCCTGTTCGCGATCGCGCTGAGCGCCGCCTCCACGCTGTGCATCCCGCTCACCTCCGACCTGGCGCTGCTGTACGGGCTGCGCTTCATCGAGGGAGTCGCGTCGGGCTTCACCATCCCCCTGCTGCTGACGGTGGCGCTGCAGGTTCTGCCGCCGCCGATCAAGCTCTACGGCCTGGCCGCCTATGCCCTGACCGCGACATTCGGGCCGAACGTGTCCGCGGCGCTGTCGGCGCTGTGGACCGACCTCGTCGGCTGGCAGTTCGTCTTCTACGAGGACCTGCCGCTGTGCGCCCTGGCCGCGCTGCTGGTCTGGCACGGCGTGGAGCAGAAGCCGCCGCAGTACGATCGCATCCCCCAGTTCGACTGGCGCGGCGCGCTGCTGGCCGCCGCGGGCCTCGGCGCGCTGACGACCCTGCTCGAGCAGGGCAACCGCCTAGACTGGTTCAACTCGCGCACGATCTGCGTGCTGGCCCTGGTCTCCGTCACCGCCCTGCCCCTGCTGGTGCTCAACGAGCTGACCGTGCCCATGCCCCTCTACAAGTTCTCGCTGCTGAAGCGGCGGAACCTCGCCTTCGGGCTGGTGACCCTGTTCACCTTCCTGATCCTCAACCTGTCCGCCTCCACCATCCCGATCGACTACCTGACGGAGGTGTCCGGGTTCCGGCCGCTGCAATCCTACGCGGTCACCCTGCTGATCGCGGTACCCCAGCTCGTGCTGCTGCCCCTGGTGGCCGTGCTGCTGAACTTCGAGAGCGTCGACGGCCGGGTGGTGATCTTCGCGGGCATCGCCTGCGTCGTCACCGCCTGCATCGGCAACTCGTTCCTGACCTCGGTCTGGCAGACCGACACGTTCCTGCTGTGGCAGGGTTTGCAGGCGCTGGGCGGCCCGCTGATCGTCATGCCGTTGCTGATGCTCTCCACCAACACCATCACCGACCCGGCGGACGGGCCGTTCGCGGCCACCCTGGTGAACAGCATGCGCGCTCTGGCGGAGCCGGTCGGCGTCTGGCTGCTGCAGCTGATCCTGCACTGGCGGGGCGCGCTGCACTACAACCGGATCGTGGACCAGTCCGGCCAGGGACCGTTCAGCATCCTGCAGCGGCCCGACGCGGCGAGCCTCGCCGCGTTCAGCGGCGAGGTCCGGGTGCAGGCCACGGTGCTGACGCTCAGCGATGCCTTCCTGATCATCGCCTGCATCGCCGTGGCGCTCGTGTTCGTGCTGCTGGTGCTGCCGGTCCGCACCTATCCTCCCCGCATCCTCGCCGAGCAGCATTAAGGGCGGCCATGGTCGATTCCGAACATGACGACGGCGAGTCCGAGAACGAGCCGGGGCCGAAGGACGGCAAGGACAAGCCCGGCCAGGGCAAGGATCCGCCGAAGGACGACGGCGCCAAGAAGGACGGTGACGATGCGCCACCCAAACGCGGCCCGGTATGGCCGTGGATCGTGGTCGGCGTGGTCGTGGTGGGCTTCGTCGCCGTCGTGCTGACGATCATCTTCGCCCCCACGCCCCGGGTGTGGACCGACGACGCCTACATCACCGCGCACTACGCGACGGTCGCACCCCGCATCTCCGGGCAGATCGCTTCCGTGAACGTGGACGACAACCAGCCGGTACGGGCCGGCCAGCTGTTGGCCACGATCGACGACCGCGACTTCCTCGCCTCGCTGGCCAACTCCGAGGCGATGCTGGCACGCGATCGGGCGCAGCTCGCGGACACCAGCGCCTCGATCGCGCGCCAGCCCGCCGTGGTGGACCAGTCGCAGACGCAGAACCCGTCGGCCTCGGCGCAGCTCGTCCTGGCGGAAGCCAACCAGAAGCGCTACCGCGACCTCGCCGCCACCGGCGCCGGCACTGTCCAGGAGCGCCAGCAGGCGGACGAGCAGGTGCAGCAGGCCCGAGCCGCCGTGGATCAGGCGAAGGCGTCCACCGAGGCGGCCCGGCGACAGATCCCGATCCTGGAAGCGCAGCGCGCGGCGGCGGCGGCCACCGTCCGGGCGGACGAGGCGCAGGTCGAGCAGGCCAGGCTCAACCTCAGCTACACCCGCCTGCTGGCGCCGCTGGACGGCATGGTGGGCGAGCGCACCGTGCAGGTGGGCAACTACGTGGCCCCGGGCGCCTCGCTCATGGTCGTGGTCCCGCTGGATCGCATCTACATCGTGGCCAACTACCGCGAGGAGGCGCTGCGCCACGTGCTGCCGGGTCAGCACGTCCGCATCCACATCGACGCCTACAACCTGTATCTCGACGGCGTGGTGAACAGCGTGCCGCCTGCGTCCGGGGCGGCGTTCGGCGCCATCCAGCCCAACAACGCCACCGGCAACTTCACCAAGATCGTGCAGCGCCTGCCGGTGAAGATCCTGGTCTCGCCCGGGCAGAACGAGGCCAAGCTGCTGCGCCTCGGCCTTTCGGTGGAGACCACCATAGACACCGGCCTGACGAACGTGGTCGCGCGGCAGCACGACACCACGTCCCGCCTGACGGCGTCGCCGGCCGCCACGGCGCCGGACTCCATGCCGACCGCCACGGCGGCGCCCCCGTGACGCGCACGCCCCGCGGCTGGGCCGTCTGCTGGGCCGCCTGCTGGGCCCCCTGGGTCATCGTGCTGGCGGGCTGCACGGTGGGGCCGGATTTCCATCCGCCGGTGTCCGGCGCCCCGCAGGACTGGCCGTCGCAGAAGTTTCCCTCGCAGCCTGGCGGCGTCGCCAGCCGCACGGTCGACACGGCGATCGACCCGCACTGGTGGAACAGCTTCGCCGACCCCACGCTGTCGTCGCTGGTGGCGCGCGTGGCCAGGCAGAACCTCGATCTGCAGGCGGCGGCCGAACGCATCCTGCAGGGCCGGGCGCAGCGCGAGGTGGTGAGGTCCCAGGGCCTGCCGCAGATCACCGAGCAGTCCTCCTACATGCACACCCGGCTCAGCCCGGTGGGCGACCCGGTGGCGCTCGTGGTGCCCGCGCCGAACGCGCCGCTCGAGTTCGACCTGTATCAGAACGGCCTCAGCTCGTCCTGGGAGCTGGACCTGTTCGGCCGGGTGCGCCGCGGCGTGGAGGCCGCGAACGCCGACACGCAGGCCGCCATCGAGGACCGCCGCGGCATCGCCCTGTCCGCCATCGCCGAACTGGCGCAGGACTACCTGCAGCTGCGCGGCGTGCAGGCGGAGCAGGCCATCGCCGAGCGCAACCTGGACCTGGCGCGGCAGGACACGGAACTGGTGGGCAGGCGGTTCGCCGACGGCGTCGCCACGATCCTCGACCTAGCCCAGGCCCGCGCCGAGCAAGCCACCATCGCCGCCACCCTGTCGCCGCTGCGCACCCAGGAGGCCGCGCTGATCAACGCCATCGGCCTGCTGCTGGGCGAGGCGCCGCGCACGCTGGAGGCCGAGCTGAGGCCGGCCGCCGCCCAGCCCGTCGTGCCGCCGGTGGTGCCGATCGGCCTGCCGGCGACGCTAGTGCGACGTCGTCCGGACGTGCGGCAGGCCGAGGCCCGGCTGCATTCCGCCACCGCGCAGACCGGGGTCGCGGTCGCGGAGTTCTATCCCGACGTGACGCTGATGGGCACCTTCGAGCTGCAGGGGCTGCGATTCAAGGACGCGTTCGGCCTTTACGCCCGCCAGTTCCAGGTCGGGCCCTCGGTGTCCATCCCGCTGTTCGAGGGCGGGCGGCTGCGCGGCACCCTGCGCATGCGCCAGTCGCAGCAGCGCGAGGCGGCGATCAACTTCCGCAGGACCCTGCTCGAAGCCTGGCAGGAGGTGGACGATGCGCTGACCGCTTACGCGGAGGCGCAGCGCCGGCGCGCGCAGGTGGCCGACGCCGCGGCGCAGAACGCCACGGCGCTCCAGGCCGCCCGGCAACGCTACGCCGAGGGGGTGATCGACTTCCTCAACATCAACCAGATCCAGTCGCAGCTGCTGCAAAGCCAGAACGACCTCGCCAGCAGCGACACCCAGATCGCGACCGACCTGGTGATGCTGTACCGAGCCCTCGGTGGCGGATGGGAGATCGCGGACAGCACCGGGCCGTCCAGGCCGTGAACCGGACGTCGCCCGGTCAGGGCGTCGGCCGGCGCAGGGTCGGCTCGGCGCGACCCCGCTCCGGCTCGCGAGCCGGTGCCGCACGGGGCGGACGACGCAGGATCGGCTCGGGATCGCCGTAGGACGGCGGCTGCGAGGTCCAGTCGTCGACGCCGCGCCCGGTTGCCGAGGCCGCCGCCGGCTGCGGATCGACCGGACGGGTGACGCGGCGATCGGCATCGGGCAGCCGCATCGCCAGCATGCGGATCTCGGCGTGGATATCGTCCAGCTGCGCCTCGAGGACGTCGAGCCGGCCCTTCAGCCCGAACACCGCGAACGGCATCAGGAGGATCGCCTGGCAGAACAGGACGCCCACCGCGATGAGCGCGAGCTGCGCCCACCACGGGATCCAGTCCGGCAGGGGCAGCGTCATCGGCATGCCCGACGATAGGCGGGCGGCGCCGGAGAGGCCAGACGCACGTACGGCTACATGCCCAGCGCACGCCGATAGATGTCGAGCAGCGTCTCCTGCTCCTCGACGTCGGCCGGCTCCTGCTTCCGGATGCGGAGGATCTGGCGGATCACCTTGACGTCGAAACCGGCCGATTTCGCCTCGGCGAAGATGTCCTTGATGTCGGAGCCGAGCGCCTTCCGCTCCTCCTCCAGCCGCTCGACGCGCTCGATGATGCTCCGCAACCGGTCGGCGGCGATGCCGCCGACGGCAGAGTTGCCGGCCTTGGCCCCCGCCTTGGTCTCCGCATCGGGGGCGGCATCGTCGTGTCCGGCACCGCGCTCGGCCGCTTCCAGCATCATGACGCCCTGCCCCACCCCGCCTCGTGCCGGTCCCAGCGACCGGCGAGGCGCGCGGGCTTACCTTGGCAGGATGCGGCCGGTCAAACACAATGGCCGCCGGCAATCCGCATCCGGCCGGCGGCGGTGCCCGAAGCAGCAGGAGCGGACCCGATGCCCCCCAGCAACGCCACGGATGTGTTCGACTACGTCGTGTTCGGGGCCACCGGCGACCTCACCATGCGCAAGCTGCTGCCGGCGCTGTATCACCGTTTCCGCGACGGGCAGATCTCGGATCGGGCGCGGATCATCGGCGCCGCGCGGTCGCCGCTCTCCGGCGACGAGTTCCGTGGCCGTGCGGAGTCGGCGCTGCGCCGCTTCGTGAAGCCGGACGCGCTCGACGACGATCTGGTGCGCCGCTTCGTGGCCATGGTGTTCTATTGCAGCGTCAACGGCGCCGAGGCCGAGAGCAGCTGGGACACCCTCACCCGGCTGTTCGGCGACACCGAGCAGGATCGCATCAGGGTGTTCTACCTGGCGACCTCGCCCGACCTGTATGGCCGCATCTGCGGGAACCTGTCCGGGCACGGGCTGATCACCGACACGACCCGGGTGGTGCTGGAGAAGCCGATCGGCCACGACCTCGAGTCGGCCCGCGCCATCAACGACGAGGTCGGCCGGTATTTCGAGGAGCAGCGGATCTTCCGGATCGACCACTACCTGGGCAAGGAGACGGTGCAGAACCTGATCGCGCTGCGCTTCGCCAACCCGGTGTTCGAGCGGCTATGGAGCGCCGACGCGATCGACCACGTGCAGATCACCGCCGCCGAGACCGTCGGCGTCGAGGGGCGCGGCGACTACTACGACCACTCCGGCGCGCTGCGCGACATGATCCAGAACCACCTGCTGCAGGTGCTCTGCCTGGTGGCGATGGAGCCGCCCGGCTCGCTCGGCGCCGACGACCTGCGCAACGAGAAGCTGAAGGTGCTGCACGCGCTGAAGCCGATCACCGCGGCGGACGTGCCGCACGTGGCGGTCCGCGGCCAGTACGGCCGTGGGCTGGTCGGACAGGAGATCGTCCCGGCGTATCTGGAGGAGCTGGGCGAGGGCCGCCAGAGCGACACCGAGACCTTCGTGGCGATCCGGGCGGAGGTGCACAGCTGGCGCTGGGGCAAGGTGCCGTTCTACCTGCGCTCGGGCAAGCGGCTGCCGTCCAAGGTCAGCGAGATCGTGGTGCAGTTCCGCGAGACGCCGTGGTCGATCTTCGCCTCGAAGCTGGAGCCGAACCGGCTGATCATCCGGCTGCAGCCCGAAGAGGGCATCCAGCTCTCGATCATGAACAAGGATCCCGGACCGGACGGGATGGTGCTGCGCCAGGCCAACATCGACGTCTCGTTCGAGAAGGCGTTCTCCACGCGCTATCCGGACGCCTACGAGCGGCTGCTGATGGACACCGTGCGCGGGGACCCGGTGCTGTTCATGCGGCGGGACGAGGTCGAGGCCGCGTGGACCTGGGTCGAGCCGATCCTGAAGGCCTGGCAGGACAAGCCGGGCTCGCTGCATCACTACGGCGCCGGCAGCTGGGGCCCGGCCGCCGCCCACGACCTGATCAGCGCGACCGGCCATGCGTGGCACGAGGAGATGGGATAGCCTCCCGGGGGTGGCCGACGCCCCCGGATGGAGCAGGATGCCGGTCACGGCCGACCTGCGCGTCAGGATCCGGGGTGTGAATGCGCCGCTGCCGGCGGCCGTCGCCGCCCTGGTCTCGGACGTCTGGGATCGTGAGCGCGCGCGGCGGCCCGGCCTGTTCGACGGGCGCGTGTTCTGCGCCGATGCGATCGACGCCCACGAGATCGTCGGCCATTGGACGAATTATCGCAAAGCCCTGGCGCAGCTTCGCCGGCCGGCGCTGTTCGACGTCCTCCGCGTCCGGTCGCTGGCGGTGAACGGGCTGATCGCGTGTGCCGACGGACTCGTGCTCGGACGCCGGCAGCGGGACGCGGTCTATTTTCCCGGATGCTGGCAGGCGGCGCCGGCGGGAAGCGTGGAGGCCAGGTCCGGCGACGGGGTGGACCTCGCCGGACAGTTGCTGGCCGAGCTGCAGGAAGAGCTCGGCATGGCGGCGTCGGACATCGTCTCGATGCAGCCCGTGCTGGCGATCGGGCATCCGGAGAGCCGGATCGTCGATATCGGCTTCCTGCTCGAGACGCCGCTCGGCTTCGGCGACGTCGCGCATCGGCACGCGACCGGCGGCAACGCCGAATACGACGCCCTGCGGGCGATCCCCGCCGCCGAACTGGCGGAGTTTCTCGCACAGGGCAATCCGACGCTGATGCCATCCGCACGCTTCATGCTCGAGGCGTGGATCGAGATGCAGGACGGCGGCAAGGTGCGGTGTCGGAGTCCGGGCGATTCGTCTCGGCGCGGCTGATGCCGGCTGGTCTTGAACGACCCATGAACGGCCAGGGCTCCGCCCTGAACCCGCTTAAGTCGAAGCCTTAAGAATCCAATTCTCTTGATGGGTTGGCTTCTAAAGCCAAGCCGTTGGCGATCGAGTTGCAAAGAGGATCGATGGGCGGAACTAATCTTGTCTGGCGACTCGGGCCGTCTGGCCGAACAGCTCGACGATCGCATCGCAGAAGGCCGGCAGGTCGCCCGGGTTGCGCGACGTCACCAGCTTGCCGTCGGTAACCACCGTCCGGTCCACCCAGGTCGCGCCGGCGTTGCGGAGGTCGGCCTGCAGCGACGGCCACGACGTCAGGGTACGGCCGGAGACGCCACCGGCGTTGATCAGCATCCAGGGGCCGTGGCAGATCGCCGCGATCGGCTTGTCGGCATCGACGAACGCCTTCACGAACGCCACGGCCTCGTCGTCGAGCCGGAGCTTGTCCGGATTGGTGGTGCCGCCCGGCAGCACCAGCCCGTCGAAATCGCTGGCCTTCGCGTCGGCCACCGTCACGTCGACCTCGTAGGTGCCGCTGGCGTTGACGTCGGACTCCATCGCCTGGATCCGACCGGCCTTCAGCGACACCAGCGTGACCTTGACACCCGCCTGCTCGAGCGCCTCGATCGGCTGAACCAGCTCGACCTCCTCGACGCCGTCGGTCGCCAGCACCGCAATCCGACATCCCTTCATGTCCGCCATCTTCGTCGCCTCCGCCACCGTGTGCGGAGGAATGAACCGATGGGCTGGCAGGCTGTTCCCCCGGCCGCGATCACGGCCGGGGGAGACACTGGATCGTCAGCTGAACAGGCCGGTGAGACTGGCGTGGTCGATCCCGGTCAGGGTGATGGAGCCGCCGTTGGAGAGCGAGATGACCGTGCTGCCGCCGGTGACGGAGACGCTGCTCGCGGTCTCGTTGTTCAGTGACAGGTGGTCGGTGCCGACGCGGAAGCCGCTGATCGCCGCATGGCCGCCATTGGCACCCGTGAACAGGGTGGCGCCGCTGTCGGCGCCGACGGTGATGAGGTCGGTGCCGCCGCCGCCCTGGATGGTCGCGGTGCCGGTGCCTGTCGTGATCACGCTGCTACCGGTGTCGAGCTGCACCAGATCGGCGCCGGACCCGAGCTGCAGGACGGCCGTGCCGGTCGAGTTGCCGCCGATCAGCGTCTCGTTGCCGGCGCCCGCACCGAACCAGGTGGATCCGCCGGACCAGCCGACCAAAGTATCGCCGGACGCCATGCCCTTCAGGTAGGTGAGGCCGCCACCGGCCTGGAGGGTGCTGTCGCCGGCAAGGCCGGCGCCGAACCAGCCGCCGCCGGAGCCGGCGTGGACGGTGTCAGAGCCCGCGCCCCCGAGCACGGTCGAGGCGCCCGCGCCGCCGATGTAGGTGAGCGTGCCGCTGCCGTTATAGACGTTGTTGACGGTGCCGGCACCTCCACCGGAGACGGTCGCGTCGCCGGTCGTGAGCGAGACCGTGGAGTTTCCGCCAAGGACTTGCAGGTTGCCGCTGCCGCCGTGGATCTCGGCCTGGCCGGCCCCGCCATGGACCGTGGCCGAGCCCGCGCTTCCGACATAGTCGAGATCGCCGGCGCCGACATAGACGAGGGTCGAGGCGTTGGCGTCGCCGCCGTTCACGGTGCCGCCACCGGCCCCCAGGACGACCATGCTGGTGCCGCCGCCGTTGTAGACGAGGCCGCCCATGCCGCCCCAGACGGTGTTGTTGCCGACGCTGTCCACCACGGTGCTGCCGGTCATTCCGGCGCCGTTGAGGACGATCGTCGAGTTGGCGATGTGGAGGTCGAGCGACGAGGTGCCGCCGAAGAGGACGGTGTTGCCGGCGCCCGTGCTCGTCAGGGAGACGGCGCCGTCGGCGCCGGTGCTGGAATCCAAGATGACCGTGTTGGTGTCCAGCGACGAGCCGCCGACGATGTTGAAGGTGCCGTTGCTGACATGGAACGTGCTGTCGCCACCACTGATATAGGTGAGTGGCGCGCTGCCGACATAGACCGTGTTGCCGCCCGTGCTCTGCACGAACGCGCTGCCGGACCCGCTCAGCACCAGGGTGGAATTGCCGCCGGTGAAGTTGAGCGAGCTGGCGCCGCCCGTGACGGTGACGGCCTGGCTTCCGGCATTGATGGTCGCCGCCGTGAAGATGTCGTTGCCGACGACGTAGCTGCTGCCGGACTCGACGTAGCCGGACGCCGCCGTGGGGGTCGCGGAGACCGGGGTGCTGGTGCCGGTGGTGTCGGTGCCGGTGGTGCTGGTGCCGGTGGTGCCGGTGGTGCTGGTGCCCGTGGTGCTGGTGCCCGTGGTGCTGGTGCTGGTGCCGGTGCTAGGGCTGCTGGTGCTGGTGCTGCTGGCGGACGTGGTGGTGCCGCTCAGCACGATGGTCGAGATGGGGCCGGATGAGGGCAACGTGGTCGTGCCCGAGCTCGTCGAACCGGACGAGCTGACGGTGGCGACCGGCGAGACGATGAAGCTGCCGCTGTCGATGCTGCGGCCGGCGTCGTTGCTCAGGATCAGCTGGTAGCTGTCGTTCGCCACCGCCGTGAGGCCGCTCGGCGCGGTGATCTCGATCTGCGACAGCGCAGCCTGCACCTGGGCGGCGGTGCCGGACAGTTCGACCACGGCGGAGGAGATGTCCGAACGCTGGATCAGGGTCGCTTCGACGTCGGACGAGAGCTCTGCCACGGACAGCGTGCCGTCGGTGGTGTCGATGACCAGCATGGCGGAGATGTCGGAGCCGTCCGGATCGGCGACCTGGATGTCCGGCGCTATGGAAAAGGTCTGCCCGCTCACGGCGGTCACGGCGTCGAGGCCGGTGACCTGAAGGCTTTGCGTGCTCATGGTGCTGACGATCCTGCTGGCTGAGAAAAACCCTGCCGGGTGGGGCCACCCGGTGCTCAGCCACGATTGCTAGGGGGCAGGACTTAACGGTCGGTAAAAAAGAGACAGTGCCGTTTGACGCTATTATCACGATTTCTTGCGGCCCGATTGCCGAAGCGTCAGGCGGCGGCGCTGCCGATCTGCTTGATGTCGACGAAGCGGAGGCCGGCATTCGCCTCCGTCGCCCGTCGCATCATGAACGCCGAACTTGCCAGGAACACCGGGTCGCCATCGAGATCGTCCGCCATCGCGCTGCGGTTGGTGGCGATGAAGCCGGCCAGCGGCTCCTTGTCGCCATCCACCCACCGCGCCAGCGCGTAGGGCGTGCCCTCGAAGCCGATGCCCACTCCGTACTCCCCGGCCAGCCGCGCCTGCAGCACGTCGAGCTGCAGCGTGCCGACGACGCCCACGATCGGCGGGCTGCCGTCCTGTGGCCGGAACAGCTGCACCACCCCTTCCTCCGCCAGCTCCTGCAGCGCCTGGCGCAGTTTCTTCGCCTTCATCGCGTCATCAAGGCGCACGCGCCGCAGGATCTCCGGCGCGAAATGCGGCACGCCGGTGAAGCGGATCTCCTCGCCCTCGGTCAGCGTGTCGCCGATGCGCAGCGTGCCGTGGTTGGGGATGCCGACCACGTCGCCGGCGAACGCCTCCTCGGCGAGTTGCCTGTCACGAGCGAAAAAGAATTGCGGCGTGTGCAGCGCGAACTGCTTGGCCGAACGCACGTGGCGCACGCGCATGCCACGGACCAGACGGCCCGAGCAGACGCGCGCGAACGCCATCCGGTCGCGGTGGTTCGGGTCCATGTTCGCCTGGATCTTGAAGATCAACGCCGTCATGCCGGGCTCGTCCGCCTGCACCAGGCGGCCGTCGGTGGCCTGTGCGCGCGGCGGTGGCCCAAAGCTCACCAGCGCGTCCAGCAGATCGGTCACGCCGATCTCGCGCATGGCGCTGCCGAAGAACACCGGCGTGAGGTGGCCCGCATCGAACCCCGCCCGGTCCCATTCCGGCAGCGCCGCCTGCACCAGCTCCAGCTCCTCGCCCAGCGCCACCATGCGCGGGTCGGACTGCGGCAGCGGCGTCGCCAGGTGCACCGCGCGCGCGCGCAGGTCGTAGGTGCCGACGAAGCTGGCGGCGCGGCCGATCGGCCAGGTCGCCGGCGCGGTATCCAGCGCCAGCGCGCTGCCGACCTCGTCGAGCAGCGCGAACGGGTCCTGCGCCTCGCGATCCATCTTGTTGACGAAGGTGATGATCGGGATGTCGCGCAGCCGGCAGATCTCGAACAGCTTGCGCGTGCGCGCCTCGATGCCGCGGGCGGCGTCGATCACCATCACCGCGGAATCGACGGCGGTCAGCGTGCGGTAGGTGTCCTCGGAGAAATCCTCGTGGCCGGGCGTGTCGAGCAGGTTGAAGATGCAGCCGCCATACTCGAACGTCATCACCGAGGTGACGACCGAGATGCCGCGCTCGCGCTCGATGCCCATCCAGTCGGACCGCGTGCGACGGCGCTCGCCCTTGGCGCGTACGTTGCCCGCAAGCTGAATGGCGCCGCCGGCGCGCAGCAGCCGCTCGGTCAGCGTGGTCTTGCCGGCATCCGGGTGCGAGATGATCGCGAACGTACGGCGGCGGGCGATTTCGGGACCCAGGCTCATGCGGTGCAGCTAAGGCCGTGCGGGAAGGTTGTCCAGCACGCGTGGCGGGAGGAAGACCCGGTATGCGCCGGCGATGGTTCACGGTCCTCGCCTCTGATCGATGCCCGCCGACCGCGTGCGGTCCGGGCGGCACGGCCTGTCACGGTGGAACGCGGGGACCCGATCGACGGCCTGGCAATACGCTCTGCCTTCGGGACGCACATATCGGTCACCGCAACGGGCGACGGCGACAAACTCGGCTCCGGCCTCAGCAACGCGAGGTGACGCAACCTGCCTGCGGAAGACCGGCCGTCTTGACCATGGCCGGGTTCGCGGCTTCCATAGGTGGCCATCGGAACGGCTTCCGCCGCATGCCGTCATGGATCTGCAATCGACATGATCAATCCAGCGCTGTCGGAGCTTCGCATGCCAACGAAGAACCTCGTCATCGTCCGCACGCACTTCTACGATCAGCGGCTATCGGACTTCATCGAGCCGATCCTCTCCAGCCCCGACTACGACGTCGTCATCGCCGTCGACGAGAACAGGGGCGCGATCGAGACGCACGGCATCCCGAAACTCTCGATGACGAACGATCTGTTTAGAAACTTCGGCCTCCATGTCGATTACGGCAACATCATGTGGCTCTGCGGCGACTATGCGCTCTACCTCGCGCGACGCGAGTTCCCGGATGCCGCCAACTACTGGCTGATCGAGTACGACGTCACGATAAACCGACCCGAGCCGATCAGCTTCTTTCGGGAACTTGATCGAAGCCACGCCCATGACTTCCTCTCGACCCACTTCCGCGAACGTGAGGCGGGCTGGTTCTGGGGCGATCCGATGGCACCGGAGTACGCCGTGGTGTGGCGATCGTATTTCCCGCTAGTACGGCTATCGGGGCGCGCGATCGACTTCCTGCTCGAGCGTAGGATACTGGCTTCGTCGAGGATCATGGCAATGGAGCCGGATGCCCGGCCAAACTGGCCGAACGACGAGTCGTTCGTCGCCTGCGAGCTGCATTATCACGGCTTCGACTGCGCCGATTTCAACACGCTCGGCGACTACTACGACGGCTCGACGTTCTTCAACGATGTGCTGCTCCATCCGGACCATCTGCCGCCGCATGACGGCAAGATCTACCACATGGTCCGCGATGGCTCGCACTACCTGAAGATGGTGCGTCCGGGCATGAACAACTTCCAGCGGCCGACGCTGCGCGACCTGATCGACCTCGCCGCGACCGGAACGGCCATCGAGGAGATCCAGCCGGTCCTCGGGGCCCAGATCGCCTTCGAGCTCAGATTGTCCGCCGACGTCCCGGACAAGATCCTGGCACCTGGCGGTGTGGTCATGACCCTGCTCGAAGAGGCCGCGCCGACATCACCCCTGCAGCTGGGGGCCGTCATCCAGGCCTTGGCGAGGCTCCGCATGCGATGTACGCTCGATGCGCTGGGTCTGCTCGCCGCCGAGCGCGGCTGGCCGACGACCGAGGCGTTCTCGAACGTCGCGCTCGCCCGGCCGGCATGGCAGAGTTCGATCGGGACCTGGTCGAAGCAGCAGAACTACCGGCTGGACGCGGAGGGAGGCAATGACGGCAACCATGCCGTCGACTATGGTTTCCATACAGCGAGCGAGCCGAACGGCCACTGGACCGTCGACCTGCAGCAGACCTATCTGCTAACGGAGGTCAGAATCTACAACCGCCTCGAGTTCGCCCATCGCATGAACGGGTTCCAGCTGCTGGCGTCGCTGGACGGCACGACATGGCACGTTGCCTACGAGAGCCCGATCGGCCACGATCTCGCCCCCAGCGCGTATGAGCCAATCCGGATCGCGCTGTTCACGCCGGCTAAGTTGCTGCGCATGCGGTCACGGCAGGACGACTTCTTCCACTTCCGTGAATTGGAGGCCTACGGCAAACCGGTGCGCGGCCTGTAGCTTGCAGACGCGCGGCCATGGAACGGGTAAGGATCCAGCCCGCGCATCTGCCCTCGTGCCGCCGGATGATAGATGGTGATCAGCGCGAGTAGTACTCGACGACGAGGTTCGGCTCCATCGTTACCGGGTAGGGCACATCGGTCAGCTTCGGGCTGCGCTGGAAGCGGCCCTTCATCGCGCGATGGTCGACCTCGAGATACTCCGGCACGTCGCGCTCGCCGCTCTGCGCGGCATCGAGCACCACGGCAAGCTGCTTGGACTTCTCGCGCACCTCGATGGCGTCGCCGTCGCGCACCAGGAAGGACGGGATGTTCACCTTGCGGCCGTTCACCGTCACGTGGCCGTGGTTCACGAACTGGCGCGCCGCGAACGGCGTCATCGCGAACTTCAGGCGGTAGATCACCGCGTCGAGCCGGCGCTCCAGCAGGTCGACCAAGTTCTCGGAGGTGTCGCCCTTCCGGCGGACGGCCTCATCGTAGTACTTGCGGAACTGCTTCTCACTGATGTTGCCATAGTAGCCCTTGAGCTTCTGCTTGGCCATCAGCTGCACGGAGAAGTCGGACGGCTTCTGCTTGCGGCGCTGGCCGTGCTGGCCCGGACCGTATTCGCGCTTGTTGATCGGCGACTTCGCCCGGCCCCAGAGGTTGACGCCGAGGCGGCGGTTGATCTTGTACTTGCTCTCGAGGCGCTTGGTCATGGCGCGCTCCTTTCGTGCGGCGCGGTCGCGCGTTCGAGCCGATGCCCGTCGCCCTGTTCCGCTTATTGCACCGGTAGGCCATCGACCAGATACGGTCGTGACGGGCGCGATCCGTATCGCCGAGGCCACAAGGGAGCATCGGCCGGACCGTCCACGTTCCCGGCAGTGGCGGGCGCTATAGATGAGCGCCCAGCCGAAGTCAACGGACCCCGACGTCAGTAGTAGCCGCGATAGTGGTGGTAGGGTGGCGCATAGACGATGCAGCCGCCGAGCGACAGACCGGTGACGGCCAGGCCGGCGAGCATCCCGATGCGGACCAGGAGGCTCCTGTTCCGGGCGGGGCTGGATTTGGGGCGCATGATCAGGCTCCTGCTTCGTGGATGACGTACAGGAAGCGTCTGAGCTGTGGCGGCGATGCGGCGGCGCCTGTATCGAACTGCAAGCCTGACGTCAGTCCTCGTCGCGACCGCGCGCGCGGCGGCCGAGGGCGAGCTCGGCCACCACGCCGTGCAGCGTGCGCAGCTCCTGCTCGGTGACCTCACCGCGCTCGAACAGGTGGCGCAGGTTGCGCACCATGCCGGGGCGCTTGGGCAGGTTGCGCAGGAAGCCGCAGGCGTCAAGCTCGCGGGTCAGGTGGCCGAGGAAGTTCTCCAGCTCGCCCTTGGTGGCGACGTGGGTCTCGTTGGTCATCAGCGTGCGCGGCGGGCTGTCGTCGTCGGCGAGCCACCACTCGTAGGCCATGACCATCACCGCCTGCGCCAAGTTCAGCGAGGAGAAGGCGGGGTTCAGCGGGTAGCGGATCAGCGCGTCGGCCCGGGCCAGATCGTCGCTGTCGAGCCCGGCGCGCTCGGGCCCGAACAGCAGGCCGGGGCGGAGCCCGCGGCGGACGATCTGGCGCAGCTCCGCCGCCCCGCCGCGCGCGGTCAGCACGGGGATGACGACGTGGCGCGGCCGCGGACACGTCGCCAGCACGCGGTGCAGGTCGGCGACCGCGTCGTCCACGTCCGCGTGCACCGTCGCCTCGTCGAGGATGCGGTCGGCGCCCGAGGCGGTCCGCCAGGCCCGTTCCTGCGGCCAACCGTCGCGGGGTGCGACGAGGCGGAGGTGGTGGAGGCCGCCATTGGCCATGGCGCGGGCGACGCTGCCGATGTTCTCGGCCAGCTGTGGCCGCACGAGCACGACGACCGGGCCGTCGCCCAGGGGGACGAGGTCGGCGCCGCCGTCACGGCCGGTCATGCGCGCCCGGTCATTCGCGCCCGGTCATGCGCGCCGGTCATGCGCGGCGCCAGGTGGTGCCGGACGGGCCGTCCTCCAACACGACGCCGCCCTGCAGCAGGCGGGCGCGGATGGCGTCGGCAGCAGCGTAGTCGCGAGCCCGGCGGGCGGCCAGCCGGTCGTCGATGGCGCGCTCCACGGCAGCGGCGTCGATGCCGGCCTGGAACCAGGCGGCGGGATCGGCCTGCAGCAGTCCCATCGCGGCGCCGGCGGCGCGCAGCTCGGCGGCGGCACCTGCATCGCCGGCCAGGGCGGCGTCGGCCAGGCGGTGCAGCACCGCGATCGCCGCCGGGGTGTTGAGGTCCTGGCACAGAACCGCCAGCGCCGCCTCGGGGACCGGCACGGCGGGGCCGGGCGGCGTCTGCTGCAGGGCGCGGTAGAAGCGATCGAGCGTGCGGCGGGCCTCGGCCAGGCCGGCGCGGGTGAAGTCCAGCACCGAGCGGTAGTGGGTCTGCAGCAGCAGCAGCCGCAGCGCCTCGGCCGGGGCCTGGTCCAGCACGTCGCGGATGGTGAGGAAGTTGCCGAGGCTCTTCGACATCTTCTGGCCCTCCACGTGCAGCATGGCGTTGTGCAGCCAGACGGTGGCGAACCGGCTGCCCGGATACCCGCACAGGCTCTGCGCGCGCTCGTTCTCGTGGTGCGGGAACAGGAGGTCGTCGCCGCCGCCATGGATGTCGAAGCTCTCGCCCAGATAGCGCTCGGCCATGGCGCTGCACTCGATATGCCAGCCGGGACGGCCGCGGCCCCAGGGGCTGTCCCAGCCGGGCAGCTCCGGCGTGGAGGGCTTCCACAGCACGAAGTCGCCGGGGTCGCGCTTATAGGCGGCGACCTCGACGCGGGCGCCGGCCAGCAGCTCGTCCGGGTTGCGGCCGGACAGCCGTCCGTAGTCGGGGAAGGCGGCCACGGCGAACAGCACGTGGCCCGCGGCTTCGTAGGCGTGGCCGGAGGCCAGCAGGCGCCGGATCAGCGCGATCATTTCGGGAATGTGATGGGTCGCGCGCGGCTCGATGTCGGGCGGCAGCAGGGCGGCCGCGGCGAGATCGGCGTGCAGTTCGGCCAGCACGGTCTCGGCCAGCACATCGATGCCGATGCCGGCCGCCAGCGCCCGCGCGTTGATCTTGTCGTCGACGTCCGTCACGTTGCACACGAACGTCACGCGCGGGAACAGCATCCGCAGCACGCGCACAAGCACGTCGGCGGTGAGCATCGCCCGCAGGTTGCCGATATGGGCGCGGTCATAGACCGTGGGCCCGCACCAGTAGAGCCGGACATGGGCGGGATCGATCGGCACGAACGGAGCCGTCGTCCGGGTCAGGCTGTCGTGCAGGGACAGGGAGGGCATCACCCGGTTCTGCGGGAAAGCGCCCGACCGAGCAACAGGCCGGCAACAGGAGACACGATGCAGGCGGACGAGGTCGCGACGGGGACCGGTATCGCCGGGCTGGTGACTGCACTCGCGCGCATCGCGACGCCGCTGGCGATCGCCAGCCTGTCGCAGATCGCCATGGGGCTCACCGACACCATCCTGCTGGGCCATCTAGGCGGCGGCGCGCTGGCGGCGGGTGGGCTCGCCACTACGCTGTTCTTCACCACCGGCGTGGTGCTGCAGGGTACGCTGGTGGGGGCCGGCGTGCTGGCGGCGCAGGCGCGCGGCGCCGGCCGCGAGGGCGACATCGCCGGCACCTACGCGACGGCGCTGCTGGTCGGGCTGCTGCTGAGCGCGCCCGCGTTCCTGCTCTACGGCCTGGCGCGGCCGGCGCTGCTGTGGCTGGGCGAGCCGCCGGCGCTGGCGCACGACGTCGGGCGGTACCTCGCGATCCTGCGCTGGGCGACGCCGGCCTTCGTCGGCGGGCTCGGCGTGCTGCGGGCGGTGCTGCCGGCGATCGACCAGTCCGATCTGCTACTCCGTGTGACGCCGCTGATGGCGGTGGCGAACGGGCTGGTCAACTACGCCCTCATCTTCGGCGCTGGGTCGCTGCGCGGGCTCGGGCTGCGCGGCTCGGCGTTGGCCACGACGCTGACGCTCTGGGCGTCGGCGCTGGTGCTGTTCGGGCTGCTGCACGGCAATCGACGGCGGCGGCGAATGGTGTCGCCGCCGCGGCTCGACCTGGCGCGGCTGGCGCCGCTGCTGCGGCTCGGGTCGCCCATCTCGGCCACGATCGCCGCGGAGACGCTGCTGTTCCTGGTCTCCAGCCTAGCGGCCGGCCGGCTCGGCGCCGATCCGCTGGCGGCGCACCAGGTCATCCTCTCGGTCGGCACCTTCCTGTTCATGGTGCCGATGGCGCTGGGACAGGCGGCCAACGTGCTCACCGGCATCGCCACCGGTGCCGGCGACCGCGCCCGGGTGCGGCGCACCGGGCTGGTGGCGATCGGGCTCGGCGCCGTGCTGATGGCCGGGATCGGCCTGGCGCTGCTGGCGGGGCGGAGCGCGGTGGCGGCGGCGTTCCTCGATCCGCAGGTGCACGGCGACGCGCGGCCGTTCGCGCTGACCGTCAGCCTGCTCGGCATCATGGCGCTGTTCCAGGTGGTCGACGGGGTGCAGGCGGTGGCGATCGGCGCACTGCGCGGCATGGGCGACAGTACGGTGCCGATGGTGCTGGCCACGGTCGGCTACTGGCTGGTGGGCTTCCCGCTCGGCTGGCTGCTGGCGTTCCGGCTAGGCTTGGGCATCGTCGGGATGTGGACCGGGCTGGCCGCGGCGCTGGCGACGGTGGCGGTCATGATGACGGCGCGGTTCGTGGTCGCGACCCCGCCGGGTCCGAGGCCCCAATCCGTCAGGACTCAGGCCGGCGAGTGAAACCGCTCAACAAATCGGGGTTTGGGGCCCGTGGTCCCAACGGGGTCCCCGGGCAGCGCCCCGGGCCTCACAACCCCGTAATACGCGCCGGCTGCTCGCTGGTAGGTGGCACCGCCC
>CALMVO010000030.1:0-24517 GCA_937873205.1 uncultured Acetobacteraceae bacterium | reverse complement strand
CCCCCCCCCCCCCCCGGGGGGGGGCGGCGGCGGGGCCCCCCCGGGGCCCCCCGCCCCCGCCCCCCCCCCCTCACATCCCCTTCATCGGCGCCGGCTGATCGCTGTTCGGTGCCAGCGCCGGCACTTCGGGCGTCATCATGTTGTCGCTGATGTTCTGCATGATCCAGAGCGAGCCCACGATCAGGATGCCGACCACCAGGATGGCGAAGCCGAGCGCCACCACGTTCCAGCGCTGCTCGGAGGCGGCACTCATGTGCAGGAAGCACACCAGGTGGACGACGACCTGCACCACGGCGAGGGCGACGATGGTGGGCACGAGCCAGCCGGCCGACAGCGTGCCGGACACCATCACCGGGTAGAAGGCGGCGACGGTGAGGATCACCGACAGCACGAAGCCGATCGCATAGGCGCGGTAGCTGGCGTGGCCGGCGCCGCCGGAGCCCTCGATCAGCGTCTCGTGCGAGTGCCCGGAAAGGGCGGGATGCTGGGCCATCACTGGACTCCCATCAGGTAGACCAAGGTGAAGACGCAGATCCAGACGATGTCGAGGAAATGCCAGAACAGGCTGAGGCACATCAGCCGGTTCAGATAGACCGTCGACAGCCCCTTCTTCATGACCGTCATCTGCACGATCAGCGTCAGCATCCAGATCAGGCCACAGGTGACGTGCAGCCCGTGGGTGCCGACCAGGGTGAAGAACGCGGACAGGAAGGCGCTGTGGTCGGGGCCATGACCCTCGGCCACCAGATGGTGGAACTCGTTGACCTCCATGCCGACGAAACCGGCGCCGAGCAGGAAGGTGACGCAGAGCCAGGCCACCACGGCGGGCAGCTTGTGCTGGTAGGCGTTGATCATCGCGAAGCCGTAGGTGGACGAGCTGATCAGCAGCAACGCCGTCTCCACGCCCACGTAGCGCAGGCTGAAGATGTCGCGGCCGCTGACGTCGCCGGCGTATTGGTGCCGGCTGACCGCGAACGCTGCAAACAGCGTCGCGAACAGGATGCAGTCGGTCATGAGGTAGAGCCAGAAGCCGAACACGTTGTTCGGCTCGTGGGAGTGGTCTTCCGCGAACTCGCCGTGATGGGCGACCAGCGAATCAGGCGACATGCGTCAGCTCCAGGCTCGCGACGCGGCTGTCGTGCAGCGCCTCGATGCAGGCAACCTCGGCTGCCGATATGTAGTAGTCGTGGTCGTCGCTGCACGACCGGATGATGAAGGTCGCGAAGATGCCGACGAAGCCGATGATGGCGAACACCCACATGTGCCAGATCAGCGCGAAGCCCATGAGACCGGCGAACACCGACATGATGAAGCCGGCGGGCGTGTTCTTCGGCATGTGGATGTCGGAGTAGACCGGAGTCTCGCGCGCCTCGTGGCCGCGCTTCTTGGTCTCGTTGAACGCGTCCAGCGCATCCACGTGGGGCAGCACGGCAAAGTTGTAGATCGGCGGCGGCGACGAGGTGGACCACTCCAGCGTGCGGCCGTTCCACGGATCGCCGGTCACGTCCGTGTTCAGGTGGCGGTCGCGGATGCTGACGTAGAGCTGGATGATCTGGCAGGAGATGCCGCAGGTGACCAGCAGCGCGCCAGCGAAGGCCACCATCAGGTAGGGCGTCCAGGCCGGGTTGTCGTAGTGGTTCATGCGGCGGGTCATGCCGAGGAAGCCCAGCACGTAGAGCGGCGTGAAGGCCACGTAGAAGCCGCTGAGCCAGAACCAGAACGACGCCTTGCCCCAGCCATCATGCAGCTTGAAGCCGAACGACTTCGGGAACCAGTAGGCGAAGCCGGCGAGGTAGCCGAACAGCACGCCGCCGATGATGACGTTGTGGAAGTGGGCGACCAGGAACAGGCTGTTGTGCAGCACCCAGTCGTTGCCGGGAAGCGCCAGCAGCACGCCGGTCATGCCGCCGATGGTGAAGGTGATCATGAAGCCCAGCGTCCACAGCATCGGCGCGGTGAACTGGATGCGGCCGCGATACATGGTGAACAGCCAGTTGAAGATCTTAACGCCCGTGGGGATGGCGATGATCATCGTCGTGATGCCGAAGAAGGCGTTCACGTTGGCGCCGGAGCCCATGGTGAAGAAGTGGTGCAGCCACACCACGAAGGACAGCACGGTGATCGAGACGGTGGCGTAGACCATGGCGCCATAGCCGAACAGCCGCTTCTGGCTGAAGGTCGGCACCACCTCCGAGAAGACGCCGAAGGCCGGCAGGATCAGGATGTACACCTCCGGATGGCCCCAGGCCCAGATCAGGTTGACGTACATCATCTGGTTGCCACCAAGCTCGTTGGTGAAGAAGTGCATACCCAGATAGCGGTCCAGCGACAGCAGGCCGAAGGTCACGGTCAGGATCGGGAACGCCGCCATGATCAGGATGGCGGTGCACAGGATGGTCCAGGTGAAGATCGGCATGCGCATCCAGGTCATTCCGGGTGCACGCATCTTCACGATGGTGACGAAGAAGTTGATGCCGGTCAGCAGGGTGCCGATGCCGGTGAGCTGCAGGCTCCAGATGTAGTAGTCGACGCCGACGCCGGGGCTGAACTTCAGCTCGGAGAGCGGCGGGTAGGCCAGCCAGCCGGTCTGGCCGAACTCGCCGATCACCAGCGACACGTTGACCAGCATGGCACCGACCGCGGTCAGCCAGAAGCTGAGCGAGTTCATGAACGGGAAGGCGACGTCGCGGGCGCCGATCTGCAGCGGCACGGCGATGTTCATCAGCCCGATCATGAACGGCATCGCCATGAAGAAGATCATGATGGTGCCGTGCGCGGTGAAGATCTGGTCGTAGTGGTGCGGCGGCAGGAAGCCGGGCGCCCCGCCATGGGCCATCATCTGCTGGCTTCGCATCAGGATGGCGTCGGAGAAGCCGCGCAGCAGCATCACCAGCGCCACGATGATGTACATCACGCCGATGCGCTTGTGGTCCACCGAAGTGATCCACTCGCTCCAGAGGTAGCTCCATTTGCGGTAGTAGGTGATGGCACCCAGCACCACCGCGCCCACGAGCGCCATGAAGCCGCCCGCCCCCATGATGATCGGCTGATCATACGGGATGTCGGACATGGTCAGCCTGCCGAGCATCGGTCCCATCCTCGTCTACTCCCCAAGACCTGAATGCAGGCTGTTGGCCTTGCCCAGGTATTTCGCGATGATGTCGTTGAAAAGGTTCGGCTCGACGGCGGAGAAGTACTGCACGGGGGCCTTCTCCTCGGGAGCCGCATATTTGGCGTAGTCGGCCGCGTCGAGCGTCACGCCGGCCTTCCTGGCGTTGGCCACCCAGTCGGCAAACTTCGCCTTGGTGGTGGCGATGGCGTTGAAGTGCATATCGGAGAAGCCGCGCCCGCTATAGTTCGCCGACATGCCGGGGAAGATCCCCTGCTGGTTGGCGATCAGGTGCAGCTGGGTCTTCATGCCGGCCATTGCGAAGATCTGGCTGCCGAGCTCGGGGATGAACAGCGAGTTCATCACCGTGTCGGAGGTAATCTTGAAGTTGACCGGAGTGTCGGTTGGGAACGCCACCTCGTTGATGGTGGCTATGCCCTGGTCGGGATAGATGAACAGCCACTTCCAATTGAGCGCCACTGCCTCGATCGTCACCGGCCGGTTCGCGCTGGCCAGCGGCTTGTAGGGGTCGAGCGTGTGGGTGGTGGTCCAGGTCAGGTAGCCGAGATAGGCGATCATCAGACAGGGGATGCCCCAGCAGAAGATCTCGATCCGCACCGAATGGCCCCAGTCGGGCTGGTAGCGGCCGGGGCCGCCCTCGCGGTAGCGCCAGGCAAACCAAAGCGTGAGAACGATCACCGGAACCACGATCAGCAGCATGACGTAGGTGGAGGTGAGGATGAGCACCTTTTCCTGCAGGCCGATCGCGCCCTTGGGGTCGAGGATCGAGTGGCCGCATCCCCCCAACGCCGTCAGGGCCGCCAGGGCAAGGGCCCCGGAGAGGATCGGCAGTCGTCTAGTTCTCATCCCATGCCTCGTTCCGTCGTCAGCCACCCGGCTGCCGACCGTCTAACCCTGTTGCACCGCACAATAAACCCTTCAACGACCGACTTCCAGGTTCCTCGTGCCTTTATGGGCATTTGATCAGTTCGCTGCCAGCCTTAGTCGCCCTGCGACCCGTTCATGGCCCATCAAAGGCAGCAGATGGCATAGCTCGGGCCCGCTTTCTTCAGCGGTGAGCGCCAGTCTCAGCGGATGGAACAGGGGCCGGCCGCGACGGCCGCTCACGGCGCGTAGCGCGCCGGTCCACTCGCCCCAGGTCCGTTCGCCCCAGGGCCGCTCCGGCACGTCCGGCGGCAGCGCGTCCAGCGCCTGCAGCAGGAAGGCGGCCTCGCCCTCCTGCACCGGCGGCACGATGCTGCCGCTCACCACCTCCCACCAGTGCCGCATCTCCGACAGCATGTCGACGTTGCCGCGCACCGTGTTCCAGAACGCTTCCGTCGCCCCCTCCGGCAGCCGGTCGCGCACGCGCTCGAACGGCATGTGGTGCATGGCGCGCCGGTTCAGGGCCAGCAGCTGGCGCATGTCGAAGCGGGCCGCCGACTTCGACACCCGGCGCACGTCGTAGCTGGCGGCCAGCTCGTCGAACGAGAGCGGCTGCGGGTCCTCCGCGGTGCCGAGCCGGGCCAGGTAGGCCAGCAGGGCGGCGGGATCGATGCCGTCATGGCGCAGCGCCCGCAGCGACAGCCCCTCGAAGCGCTTGGACAGCTTGGCTCCGGCCTCGTCCAGCAGCAGCGGCAGGTGAGCGTGGGTGAAGCGGTCCGGACGGCCGCCCAGGGCGGCGATGATGTCGAGCTGTACGCCGGTGTTGGTGATGTGGTCCTCGCCCCGCAGCACGTGGGTGATGCCGAGCTCGAGGTCGTCCACCACGGAGGCGAAGGCGTAGAGCACGGTGCCGTCGGCGCGGATCAGCACCGGATCCGAGACCGCGCCGAGCTTCACCTTGGAGCGGCCCTGCACCAGGTCGTCCCAGCCGACCTCCCCGTCGGACAGCCGGAACCGCCAGTATGGCTGCTTGCCGTTCGCCTCCGCCTGCGCCCGCTGCTCGGGCGTCAGCCGCAGCATGGCGCGGTCGTAGACCGGGGGCTTGCGCTGGCGCAGGCGCAACTCGCGCTTGGCGTGCAGCTCCTCCTCGCTCTCGAAGCACGGGTAGAGCCGGCCGACCTGCTTCAGCCGCGAGGCCGCGGCCTGGTAGCGGTCGATGCGGTCCGACTGCCGGACCAGCTCGTCCCAGGCGATGCCGAGCCACGCCAGGTCCTGCCGGATGCCCTCGACATACTCCTCGCGGGAGCGGTCGACGTCGGTGTCGTCGATGCGGAGCAGGAAAGCGGCGCCGTGGCGCCTGGCGTGCAGCGCGTTGGCGACCGCCTGGCGGGCGTTGCCGACATGCAGCAGGCCGGTGGGGCTCGGAGCGAAACGCAGCTTCACCCGCCTAGTCGTCCTCTTCCTCGTCCGCGCCGGCGCGCCGTGGATCCAGCGACCGCCAGTCGCGCTCGATCTCGCTGCCGGGCGTGGCCCCGAAGCCGTCGAGCTCGTTCGCGGAGCGCCACCCCTCCTCGCCGGCCTCGATCACCTCGGCGTCCTCGCCGTAGGCGAACCAGGCCGCCAGCACCTCGCGCGGCGTGGCGCCGGGCAACCGGCAGCGCTCGATGCTGTCGCGCACATAGGCGCGGCAGAAGGCGTTCGCCAGCGGCAGCGTGGGAAATCCGCCGACCTCCTCCACCACGTCGTCGTGGGAGGCGCCGGACAGGTCGACGATGCGCACGCGCCAGCCGCCCTCGGGGGCGAAGAGCTCCACGCTCATCGAGCGGCCCCCGCGTCCCGCAGCAGGAACTCGCGCCCGAGCTTGACCCGCGGCACGCCGTCATAGGCGACGATGTCGGCGGTGGCGTAGGTCTCGGACCAGGTGTCGGGGATGAAGCTGCCGGTGCCGACCACGTCGATCGGGGCTCCGGCCTCGGCCATCACCCGGCACTTGGCGGTGCCGAAGCCGGACGAGGCGACGATGCGCACGGCGGGGAATCTGGCCTCGTCCAGCGCGTCGCGCATGCGCCAGACCGCCGCCGCCGACACGCCGGGGCCGACCAGGTGGCGCAGCTCGGTCTCGCTGCGGTAGTGCCGGATGGCACCCGGCACGTGGCGCTCGATCACCGCGTAGCTCGCCTGCGGGTCGAGCCCTTCCAAGTAGCGGCCGCCATGGGTGTCGAGCCGCACGGAGAGCCGCCCCGCCGCGGCCAGCTCGGGGAAGCGCCGGCAGACCGCGAGCCCATCGGTCACCTCGCGGCCGTAATAGTCGGTGAGCACGGTGAGGCCCTCGTCGGGGAAGCTCTCGTGGAACATCTCGGCGGCGCGCAGCGTCGAGCCCGCATAGCCGATCAGGGCGTGCGGCATGGTGCCGGCGCCGCGTGCCGCGCCGTACTGGTGCGCCGTGGCGTCGTTGGCGCTGCCGGCGAAGCCCAGCGCGCCCTCGCGCTGGGCCGCCCGGCTGCCGACCGCGGCGGCGTAGGCCATCATCTCCTGCATCTCGTATCCGGCGCAGTGCCGCGCATCCATCGCCAGGAAGCGCGACCGCGGCAGCGCCAGGCACATCTGGTAGGCGGCGTAAGCGGCGACGCAGGGTGGTCCCAGCCGCTGCAGCAGCAGCGTCTCCAGCTGGACTAGGCCCTGGAAGCTGCCGGTGACGTAGGCCAGCGGCTCGCCGGCGCCGACCCAGTCGCCCTCGGCGAAGCGCTGCTCGCAGGCGACGTCGAGGCCGCGCTCGGCCGCGACCGCCGCCAGCCAGTCGGTCATCAGCCGGCAGGCCGCGATCACCGGCCGGCGCAGGAACAGCGCGTAGGTGACGCGGGCGTCGCCGAAACGCTCGACGATCGTCCGGGTGCGGTTGAAGTAGGCGTCGGTACGGGCCGCGATGGTGGCCTCGTCGACGGGACCGGAGTCCGACGTACTCACCGCGCCGCTCCGCGAGTCGCTCACCGCGCCGCTCCGCGGATCATTCACCGCGCCGCTCCGCGAATCACTCACCGCGCCGCTCCGCGGATCATTCACCGCGCCGCTCCGCGAATCGCTCACCGCGCCGCTCCGCGGCGACGCGCCGTCAGCTCCTCGGCGACCAGGAACGCCATCTCGAGCGACTGCTCGGCGTTGAGGCGCGGGTCGCAGAAGGTCCGGTAGCGGTCGCCGAGATCCTGCTCGGTCAGGCGGTGGGCGCCGCCGGTGCATTCCGTGACGTCCTGCCCGGTCATCTCGACGTGCAGCCCGCCTGGCGGCACGCCCTCGACGCCGAGCACGTCGAAGAAGCCGCGCAGCTCCGCCAGGATAGCGTCGAACGAGCGCGTCTTCACCTTGGTCGCGGTAGACACGGTGTTGCCGTGCATCGGGTCGCACAGCCAGACCACCCGGCGCCCGGCCCGGCACACCGCGCGCAGCAGCGGCGGCAGGTGGCGGCGCACGCCGTCCGCCCCCATCCGGCTGATCAGTGTGAGGCGTCCGGCCTCGTCCCAGGGGTTCAGCACGTCCAGCAGCCGCAGCAGCTCATCGGCGGTCATGGTCGGCCCGACCTTGAGCCCGATCGGGTTGCGCACGCCGCGCAGGTACTCGACGTGCGCGCCGTCCGGCTGGCGGGTGCGGTCGCCGATCCACAGGAAGTGCGCCGAGCAGCCGTAGCAGTCGCCGGTGGTGGAATCGATCCGGGTCAGCGCCTGCTCGTAGGGCAGCAGCAGCGCCTCGTGGCTGGTGTAGAACTCGGTCTCGTTCCCCTGCGGCGCGTCGGCGCCAAGGCCGCAGGCGCCCATGAAGCCCAGCGTCTCGTCGATCCGCCCCGACAGGTCCCGGTAGCGGGCGGCGAGCGGCGAGCGCTCGACGAAACCCAGGTTCCAGCGATGCACCTGATGCAGATTGGCGTAGCCGCCGCCAGCGAACGCGCGCAGCAGGTTCAGCGTGCCGGCGGAGTGGAAGTAGCCGGTCTCCATGCGGGCGGGATCGGCAACCCTGGCGGCCTCGGTGAAGTCGGCGCCGTTGACGATGTCGCCGCGATAGGAGGGCAGCGTCCGGCCGTCCACCGTCTCGGCGTCGGCGGAGCGAGGCTTGGCGTACTGGCCGGCCATGCGGCCCAGCTTCACCACCGGCACCTTGGCGCCGAAGGTCAGCACCACCGCCATCTGCAGCAGCACGCGGAAGGTGTCGCGGATCACGTCGGCGGTGAACTCGCCGAAGCTCTCGGCGCAGGCGCCGCCCTGCAGCACGAAGGCGCGCCCCTCGCCGGCCAGCGCCAGCTGCTGCGCAAGGCGGCGGGACTCGCCGGCGAACACCAGCGGCGGGTAGGCGCGCAGACGGGATTCGACCGCCTCCAGCGCGGCCGCATCCGGATAGGACGGCGCCTGCCGGATCGGGACGCCGCGCCAGCTGGCGGGGCTCCAGGCGGGGGACACCTCGGCGGTCGCGGAGAAAACGGCGCTCATCGTCTGTCCCTCGGACTCCCCTGGCGGCGTGCACGAGGCGCGGTCCCGGCGGCGGGCGCCGTTATCCTCCCATTCCGAAGTGAACGAAAGCCTGACGCCGAGCGGCCGGCCCGGCCGTCACGGCGCCGCGAACCAGCGCCGGAACCAGGCCACGGTGCGGCGGCCGAGGTCGTCGCGGTCGGCCTGGAGGCGCAGCGCGTGGCCCTCGCCGGCATAGACCACGAAGCTGGTCGGCACGTGCAGCGCGGTCATCGCGGTGTAGAATTCCTGGCTCTGCGGCATCGGGCACTCGGCGTCGCGCTCGCCGACCGCGATCAGCACCGGCGTGTCCACCCCGCGCATGTGCGTGATCGGCGAGGCGCGCAGATAGGGCCGGTCGTCGTCGTAGACCGAGCCGCCGAAATTGACCTCGTCCGAGCCGGCCTGCGGCGCCTCGCCCTCGATCGACAGCCAGTCCGACACCCCGGCATCGGACACGCCGGCACGGAACCGGCGCGTCTGCGTCACCGCCCACATGGTCATGTAGCCGCCGTAGGAGCCGCCCATGATGCCGAGCCGGCGGTCGTCGATCGGCGCGTCGGCGGGGGCGGCGCGCTCGGCGGCATCGACGCCGCCCAGCACGTCGCGCCAGTCGCCGCCGCCCAGGTCCTGGATGCTGGCGGCGGCGAACGCCTCGCCCTGGCCGTAGCTGCCGCGGTAGTTCGGCTCGAACACGTCCCAGCCCTGCGCCGCCAGAGCGCGGAGCGTGCCGTAGGCGGTCGGGAACGCCGGCGTCGCCGCGCTTTCCGGACCGCCATGCACCAGCACCACCATCGGCCGCGGGGCACCGCCGGGGGCGTCCGCCGGAGTCAGCAGCCAGCCCTGCACGATGTAGGCGTCGCTCTTCCAGGTCACCGAGCGGGCGATGACCGGCGAGGCGAGGCCGGCATTGGCGCGGGTGATCGCGTGCCAGGCGCCGATGGGGCCGGCGACGATCTCCGGCGCCGCGGTGAAGCTCTGCGACACCGAAGCCGCCGCGTGCCGGCTGCAGGATAGCGACAGGTTCCAGCCGCCCGACGACAGCGAGCGGTTGCCGGACCAGAGCGGCGGCGACGGCCGGTCCAGCCGCGCCACCGACACGCGGTCGCCGGCCAGGGCGACGCCGGTGAGCCCGTCGCCGCAGCGCCAGTCGATCGCGGTGACGGTGGCGTGGGAGCCCGGCGTGAGGTTGGTCGGCTGTGCGCCAGGCCGGCGCAGCGGCAGGAGGTAGGCGTCGCCGCCGGTCGAGCCCTCGTCGCTCATCCAGCCGCCGATGAAGGCGACCGTGCCACCATCCGGTGACACCACGGGATTTGCCAGCTGCTCGCGCGGGCCGGGGGCGAACAGCAGGGCCTGGCTGCCGTCGGCGCCAAAGGCGTAGAGGCGGGCGATCCACCAGTTGCTGTCGCCGTCGCCGTGCGCGGCGGTGCCGACGAAGCCGCCGTCCGGGCGCCAGTCGAACTCGTAGACGTAGAAGTCGGCGGGCGAGACGAAGCGGAGTGCGGCGCCGTCGACGATCGCGATGCGCTGCTCGTCGGTGCTGGTGCCGACCTCGCCGGTGAGCGCCGCGGCGGCCTCGGTGCGGCCGACCCGCTTGCGCGCGGCCTGCGTGGCCAGCACCGCCAGCCGGCCGTCCGGGCCGGTGCGCAAGGCCTCGAGCGGACCGTCGAACGACAGCAGGCGGCGCGCCGGGCCGCCGGCGGCCGCGACCTGGTCGATCTCCGCGGTCCCCGCCTGGTCGTGCTGGATCAGGAAGGAGAGGCGACTGCCGTCAGGGCTCCAGCTCGGCGCGGAGACCGTGCAGTCGGGGCCGGCCTGGCAGGGCAGGCCGACCGTGACGGCGCCGCCCGCGAGATCGTGGATCACCAGCGAGAGCGGCGGCGCGGTGTCGCTGGGGAGGTCGTCCTGCTCGATCGCGGCGACGTGGCGGCCGTCCGGGGAGATCGCCACCGTGCGGAACTGGTGCAGCACCGGCCCCGCCATCGCCGGGACAGGACCGGCCAGGATCAGGAATGCGGCGGCGGCCCAGCTTCTGTTCGACATGGGCGACCGGCTCCCGGCTGTGGATGGCGCCGGGCCATGCCATGCGGGGACAGGGTCGTCAAAGGTGCGGCGTCAGTTGCGCGGCGGCGGCGCCAGGTCCTCGATGTCGTCGGTCCAGATGCTGACGAAGCCGGACGCGCTCTCCGGGTTGGTGCGGAACTTGGCGGCGGCGATCTCCTCGATACGGCCGCGCACCTCGCCGAAGCCGCGCAGCAGGTCGGCCGGGGCGAAGCGGCGCACGCCGCTGATGTCCTGCAGTGCCGAGCGCGAGATCGCGCAGGCCACCGCCTCGCCGGCTACGTCGATCTCGAACACGACGCGGCTGCCGTCCCAGCGTGGCTTGGCAAGGCTCGGGGCCGGTCCTGGTGATGTCATGGCGGCTTCCTGGGTAGGGACGCGGCCCGAGGGCGGCGCGCACGGCGTGATCCCCGGATGTGGTGCGGATGCCACACCGTTTCCAGGCCGAACGGAGCCGCAGCCCGGTCAGGCTGGGCCGGCGACCCGGGTGCGGGTGCGCAGGGTGACGAACTCCTCCGCCGAGGTTGGATGCAGGCCGACGGTGCGGTCGAAGTCGGCCTTGGAGAGGCCGGCGGTGACGGCGATCGCCAGCCCCTGCATGATCTCCGGGGCATCGTCGCCCAGCATGTGGACGCCGACCACGCGCTGGCTGGCCTGGTCCACCACCAGCTTCATCAGCGTCTTGCGGTCGCGACCGCTCAGCGTGTGGCGCATCGGCGTGAAGCGGGTGAGGTAGATGTCGGCGGCCCCGCGCTCCGCCGCCTCCGCCTCGTTCAGCCCGACGCTGGCCAGCGGCGGCGAGAAGAACACCGCCTTGGGCACGGTGTCGAACGACCAGTCGCGCGGGCGGCCGCCATAGAGGCGATCGGCCAGGATGTGGCCCTCGGCGATCGCCACCGGGGTCAGGTTCTGGCGGTTGGTGACGTCGCCGATGGCGAAGATGCCGGGCTCGGCGGTCTCGCTGTCCGCGTCCACCACGATGCGCCCGTGCTCGGCGGTGGCGACGCCGGTGCGGTCCAGGCCCAGCCCACGGATGTTGGGGGTGCGGCCGACCGCGAAGAACACGAGGTCGGTCCGCCACGCCTGACCGTCGCTCAGCGTGCACAGGAAGCCGTCGGCGCGGCGCTGGATGCGGTGCATCTCGGTGCCGGGATGCAGACCGATGCCGCGCGCGAGCAGGGCATCGTGCAGGCCGGTGCGCAGGTCCTCGTCGAAGCCGCGCAGCGGCAGGAGCTGGCGGTAGACCAGCTGCACCTCGGAGCCCAGCCCCTCGAAGATGCCGGAGAACTCGACGCCGATATAGCCGCCGCCGACGATGGTTATATGCCGCGGCCGCTCGGGCAGGTGGAACACCTGGTCCGAGGTGATGCCGAGCTCGTAGCCCTCGATGTGCGGCTGCACCACCGGGTGGCCGCCCACGGCAATCACGATGCGCTCGGCGGTCACGCGCCTGGGCTCGAACCGCGCGTCGAGCGGGCCCGGCTGCAACAGCAGCGCGTGCGCGTCCTCGAAGCGGGCATGGGCCTCGAACCGGGTGACGCCGGCGCCCTCCAGCAGCTTCGCGTAGGTGCCGTTGAGCCGGCCGATCTCGCGGTCCTTCGCGGCGATCAGCTGCGGCCAGTCGTGCGTGCCGGGCTCGGTGTTCCAGCCGAAGCCGTGGCTGTCCACGGCCTGGGCGCCATACTCGCTGGCCTGCACCATCATCTTCTTGGGCACGCAGCCGAGGTTGACGCAGGTGCCGCCCCAATGCCGGCTCTCGGCCACGGCGACGCGGGCGCCATGGGTGGCGGCAATGCGGGCGCAGCGGACGCCGCCGGAGCCGCCGCCGATGACGAACAGGTCGAAATCGTATGCCAAGGCATGCCCTTCCAAACGCCGGGGCGCCTGGCCCCGACCAAGCGGCTACTTCTGAGCGAAGGCCTTCTCGACGACGTAGGCGCCGGGGGTTGTGCTGTTGCCCTCGTCGAAGCCGCGCCGCTCCAACATCGCCTCCAGGTCGGCCAGCATCGCCTCGCTGCCGCAGATCATGACGCGGTCGTGCTCCGGGTCGAGCGGCGGCAGGCCGAGGTCGGCGAACATCTTTCCGGTCTCGATCAGGTCGGTGAGGCGGCCGGTGGTCTGGTACGCCTCGCGCGTCACCGTCGGGTAGTAGAGCAGCTTGGCCGCCACCTCCTCGCCCAGGAACTCGTGCCGAGGCAGCTCGTGGCGGATGTGGTTGGCGTAGGCGAGCTCGCCGGAGACCCGCACCCCGTGCGCCAGCACCACGCGGTCGAAGCGCTCGTAGATCGCCGGGTCCTTGATCAGCGCCAGGAACGGCGCCAGGCCGGTGCCGGTGGCGAGCAGATAGAGGTTGCGGCCGGGACGCAGGTTCTCGGCCAGCAGCGTGCCGGTGGGCTTGCGGCCGACCAGCACCACGTCGCCCGGGCGGACCTTGCAGAGCTGCGAGGTGAGCGGGCCGTCCGGCACGCTGATGGAGAGGAATTCGAGCTGCTCCTCGTAATTGGCGCTGGCGATGCTGTAGGCGCGCAACAGCGGCCGGCCGCCGAGCTCGAGCCCGATCATCGCGAACTGACCGTTCTCGAAACGGAAGCCCATGTCCCGGGTGGTCGTGAAGGAAAACAGCCGGTCGGTCCAGTGGTGGACGCCGAGCACCGTCTCTGGGCTCAGATGGCCATAGGTTCTGGTCGGCTTGCCCAGCACGGAGGTTGTATCGTCGAGAACCGTGTCGGACATTCGGTGTCGTGCTCCAGATCGCGATCGTGCCGGTGATCTATGATCCGCGCGCCGGAGTTGCCAGCACAAATCGCTCATGGCAGGGACCCGGCATGACCTCGGAGGGCGAGCGGCCCATCATCAGCCCGCAACGCGCGGTCGACCTCCTACTCGGCGGCCGGGGCCCGGTGCTGCAGCCGGGACAGGTCTGGCTGGCCGGCGCCGGGCCCGGAGACCGCGGCCACCTCACCCTGCATGCGCTGTGCGGCCTGATCCAGGCCGACGTGATCGTCTACGACGCGCTGGTCGATCCGGGGGTGCTGGACCTGGCGCGGCCGGAGGCATCGCTCGAATTCGCCGGCAAGCGCGGCGGTCGGCCGTCGATTCACCAGAGCGACATCTCGGCGCGGCTGGTCAGCCTGGCCCGGGACGGCCGGCGGGTGCTGCGGCTGAAGGGTGGCGACCCCTACGTGTTCGGGCGGGGCGCCGAGGAGGCACTGGTGCTCGCCGGGGCGGGCATCCCGTTCCGGATCGTGCCGGGACTCACCGCGGGGCTGGCCGGGCTGGCGGCGGCCGGCATCCCGGCCACGATGCGCGGCGTCAACCAGGCGATCGTGCTGGCCACCGGACACAGCGCCGAGGGCGAGGATGACCCGGTGGCCTCGCTCGACTGGGCGGCGCTGGCCCGGCTCGGCCAGCCGATCGTGCTCTACATGGCGGTGCGGAACCTGGATGTGATCGCGCGGCGGCTGATCGAGGGCGGCATGGCGCCCGACGTGCCGGCGGCGGCGATCTCGCGGGCGGCGACCCCGGAGCAGCGGCTGCTGGTCGGCGACCTCGCCACCCTGCCCGGGCTGCTGGAGCGGACGCCGCTGCCGACGCCGGCCCTGATCGTGATCGGGGGCATCGTCGCGATGCGGGACGCGCTAGGGGGGCTCGCCGCCGAAGCTGTGGCGGTGTTGGGGACGTTCTAAAGGCCAGGGGCTCTGCCCCTGGACCCCGCCAAAGGCTCGCCTTTGGAAACCGCTTATAAGATGGGTTCCAAGGGCCGCGGCCCTTGGCGGGTCCAGGGCAGAGCCCTGGCCTCAAGCGGGCTTCGTCGGGCGGGTCCAGAGCAGGTCCTGGCCGCCGTCGTCGTTCAGGTGACGGGAGAGGACGAACATATAGTCCGACAGCCGGTTCAGAGTTCGCAGTACCTCGGGGTTCACGTCCTCCTGAGCGGCAAGGGCCACCACGCGACGCTCGGCGCGGCGGACGACGGTGCGGACCACGTGCGCCTGCGCCGCAGCCGGCGTGCCGCCCGGCAGCACGAAGCTGTCGAGCGGCCGCTGCAGGCCGGACAGGCGGGCGGTGTCGGCATCTAGCGCGTGCAGCAGGGTGTCGTCCAGACGGAACCGCTCGCCAGCGGCGCCGGGGATACAGAGGTCGCCGCCGATGTCGAACAGCCCGTTCTGGATTCGCAACAGCATGTTGCCGACCGCGACGTCCTGGACAAGGCAGCGCAGCACGCCGACAGTGGCGTTGGCCTCGTCCACGGTGCCGTAGGCCTCGACCCGGACGGAAGATTTCAAGGTTCGGGTGCCGTCGCCGAGCGAAGTCTGGCCACCGTCGCCGCCGCGGGTGACGACGCGGTCGATGCGGATGGTCATTCCCGATCGACCGTCTGCAGGACCTCGAAACCCTCGAACTGCGGCGGGCCGTTATAGAGCGACCGGGTCGTGGCCTGACCGGCGTTGCGATGTGCGTCACGGAACGATTGCGACCGGGTCCAGTCCTCGAACGCCGCCTTTGTCGCCCAGACCGTGTGCGAGGCGTAGAGGACGTGGTCCTCGCCCGCTGGCCCGCGCAGGAGCTGAAAGCTTTCGAAGCCCGGCACCGTGCGCAGATAGACGTCCCGCGTCAGCCACATGTGCTCGAAATCGGCCTCGGCGCCGGGAGCGACGCGAAATCTGTTCATGGCGATGAACATCACGACGCTCCGCGGCTGCCGGACGGATCAGGAGGTCGTGTGGTGCCGCATCGACCGATGCATCATGGACGGCTTGGCCAGGGCGTTGGCGGCATCGAGATGCGACTGGAGGACCGGGACGGAGTTGGCCGCGAACGTCTTGAGATCGGGGTCGGTGCCGGTCTGAGCCTCCGTCTGGAACAGCTGCAGCATCTGCTGGTGGTCGCTGACCTGGTCGGCGACGTATTCGTGGTCGAACTTGTGGCCCATCAGCCCCTGCAGCGTGGTCATCTGCTGCATCTGCATGTCGCTGGGCGCGGTCGGCAGCATGACGCCCTTGGTCATCGCGAGCTGCTTCAACTGGTCGTCGACCTTGGAATGGTCCGTCGTCATCTTGGACGCGAACGCCCGGACGCGGGCATTATGCGACATGGTCTGCGCCAGCTGCGCCTCCTGGATCTCGGCGAGACCGCCCTGGGCGGCGGCGGTGATGAAGGCCGCATCGGCGGCGGCAAGCGGCGGCGGGCCGGCCGGAACCGTGGGGGCGGGCGCCGGCGTGTTGTCGGCGCACGCGGCGAGCGGAAGCAGGGCGAGGGCGAAGCCCCAGCGGATGGTACGGTTCATCGTCTGTCCTTGGATCGGACCCCCATCCTGGCGGTGCGCCGATGTCGGTTCCGTTAGCGAAGTCGCAGCGCGTAACGCCGGCTCTACGGTCGCGTTCGCCATGTTGCCGGAGTTTTGTCAGGGTCAAGCGCGAAACCGGTCGAGGGCGGCGATCAGCGCGCGGCGGGTGCCGGGCTCCAGCGCGGAGTGGCCGGCATCGGGCACGATGGTCAGGCGGGCGCCGGGCCAGACGCCGGCCAGCTCGAAGGCGCTGCGGGTCGGGCAGACCATGTCGTAGCGGCCTTGCACGATCTCGGCCGGCAGATGCGCGATGCGGTCCATGCGGCCGAGCAGACCGCCCTCCGGCAGGAACAGCCGGTGCCGGAAATAGTGCGCCTCGATGCGGGCCAGCCCCAGGCTGGCGCGGTCGCGGGCGAAGTTCGCGACCGCGGCCGCGGTCGGCAGCAGCGTCGAGCAGGTGCCCTCGTAGATCGACCAGACGCGGGACGCCGGCAGGTGCAGCGCCGGGTCAGGGTCGTTCAGGCGCCGTACATAGGCGGCGAGCAAATCGCCGCGCTCGGCCTCGGGGATGTGCCCGGCGAAGGCGTCGTGCGCGTCCGGGAACACCGTGCGCAGGCCGTACAGGAACCAGTCCAACTCCTCGGGCCGGCCGAGGAAGATGCCGCGCAGGATCAGCGCCGCCACCCGCTCCGGGTGCGCCTGCGCATACGACAGCGCCAGCGTCGAACCCCAGGAGCCGCCGAACAGCAGCCAGCTCTCGATGCCCAGGTGCCGCCGCAGCCGCTCGATGTCGGCGACCAGCGACGCGGTGTCGTTGCGGCGCAGCGCGCCCTGCGGCCGCGACCGGCCGGCGCCGCGCTGGTCGAAGATCACCGCGCGCCAGAGGTTGGGATCGAAGAAGCGACGGTGCACGATGCCGGCACCGGCGCCCGGGCCGCCATGCAGGAACAACACGGGGCGGCCGTCGGGACGGCCGACCTGCTCCCAGTACATGACGTGCGGCGCGTCCGGCAGGCCGGCCTGAAGGGGTCCGCCCGGGTCCGGGCCCTGATCGGAGTCGGCGTCCTCGAGCGGCAGGTAGCCGGCGGCGAAAGGCTCGATTTCGGGAAACAGGTCGCCGCGGGACATCGCGCGACTATACGCATGGCGGGGGTGGAAGAAGGAAGGCCAGGGCTCTGCCCTGGACCCGCTGGGGCGAGCCGCTCCAGACCCGCTTCCTTGAAATGGTGTCCAGGGGCAGAGCCCCTGGCCTTCTGCTAGAGCGTGATCCGATCGCATAGGCTCACGGATCACGCTCTAGCTTGTTGTTTTAACGAGCATCTTTATCCGATCAAACGATTCCGTTCGATCGGATGATGCTCTAGAACCCGCGGATGACGAACGAGACGGACGATCGCTGGTCGCGTGCCTTCCTGGCCTGCGGCGCGATGCTCGGGCTGCTGACGGTGGCGATCGGGGCGCTGGCGGCGCACCTGCCGGACCGGCTGCTGGCGCTCGGCGGTCGGGCGCTGCTGCACAGCGCGGTCGAGATGCAGGGTTGGCACGTGACGGCGCTGCTGACCTGCGGGCTGCTGGCCCAGCGGCGGCGCGACTGGGTGCTGCGGCTGGCGGGGCTGGGCTTCCTGCTGGGCATCGCCTGCTTCTGCGCCGGGGTCGACGCGCTGGCGTTCGCATCCGGCGCCGGGTGGGCGCAGGCGGTCGGGCATGCGGCGCCGTTCGGCGGCAGCGTGCTGATGCTGGCCTGGCTGCTGCTGGCGGTGGCGGCCCTGCGGCTGCGGCCGGTCGGTTGATCGGCGCCGGCTACCTTGCCGGAGAGGGCAACGAGGCGGTGCTGGCGGAGGAGCTGGCCCGGCAAGGCGTGCCGGTGGAGACTTGGCACGGCCGGCTGGCGCTGTCCTCGGCTGCGCCGGTTCCGGCCTTGTGGGCGCTGGATCACTGGACGGCGCCCGAGCTGATCGAGATCGCCTCGATCGGCGATGCGGTGCGGGCGCTGCGCGAGCGGCAGCGCAACTGGAGCCACCTGCCGCTGCTGCACCACCGCCGCTCGGCGCTGATCGCGGCCCAGCTGCCGCCGGTGAAGGCGGCGCCGCTGCGGCCGCCGGCGGTGGCACCCATCGCGCCGCTCGGCGCTTGGACGCTGCTGGCGCCGGACCGGCTGCTGCTGAGTGCGGCGAAGAGCAGCCCGTTCCCGAATGGAGTCGCCGGCTTTGTGGAGGACCGCGCCGGGCCGCCGAGCCGGGCCTACCTGAAGCTGTGGGAGGCGTGCGCCCGCCTGGGCGAGTGGCCGCGGTCGGGGCAGCGATGCCTCGATCTGGGCGCCAGCCCGGGCGGCTGGAGCTGGGCGATCGCGGCGCTGGGTGCGGAGGTGGTGGCGGTCGACCGGGCGCCGCTGGATGTGCGGGTGGCGGCGATGCCAGGCGTCGGCTTCCGGCGGCAGAGCGCGTTCGCGCTTGATCCCGCGTCGGAGCCGCCGGTCGACTGGCTGTTCAGCGACGTGATCGCCTATCCGGCGCGCCTGCTGGAGCTGGTGCAGCGCTGGGTGGAGGCCGGCACGGCAGCACGGATCGTGTGCACGCTGAAATTCCAGGATCCCACCGACCACGACGCCGCCGCGGCCGCCGCCGCGATCCCGGGGGCCCGGGTGCTGCACCTCTCGCACAACAAGCACGAGCTGACCCTGCTGTGGAGGCGCTGACGCCTGGTCACCAGCCGCCGGCTGAGGCGCTGCCGGTCAGGCGGGTGCGTACCCAACGGTCCGGGGCGGCACAGAAGAAGTGGTAGGCGACGCCGGCCAGCAGGCCGTCGCCGCTGTCGCCGGGCGTGCAGGCGGCATGCGGCGAGGACGGCGCCACGAAGCCGCTGTAGCGCAGGCCGGGCGCCAGCAGCGCGCCGTGCAGCGCCACGGAGCGGGCGTAGAGGTCGAGGGCGGCCTGGTCGTCGCGGCCGCGCACGCCGGGGCCGGCGACGATGCGGGCGTCGTGGCGGTTGAGGCCGGCCAGCGTGCCGTCGGCCGACGCGGTGGAGCGCAGGTCGAGGACGCCGCCGGTGCCGACCAGACCGGACGGCAGCCGGACGCCCGGCAGCCCGAGGCCGAGGCCGCCGTTGAAGTCGTGCCGCGGAACGCCGCCCACCACGCCGGACAGTGCGCGGCCGTCGTCGGCAACGAGGTGCCCCTCGCGATGACAGACGAGGGCGGCGAAGATCGGATGCAGCGCCGGGTCGGGCTGCAGGCCGGTGTCGCGATAGCAGGTGCCGGTGGTGGTGCTGGCGACATCGCCCGAGAAGGTGATCGGGCCACCCGAGGCGGCGTAGCCGATGTCGAAGCCGCTCACGGTGTCGGCCGACACCAGCGAGGGCTGCGGGTCGTAGCCGGGACCGGGCGAGGCGATGAAGATCGCGGTCGAGGCGTGGCCGGGGCCCAGCGCGGCGATCGGCGGGCCGATGAACTGGTCGCCGGTGCTGAGGATGGTGTTCCCGCCCAGAGACAGCAGCCCGATGAAGTCGGCGCCGCGGGGCGGGCCCTCGTTGTAGTAGAGGTTGTGGTCCGAGAAGACGGTGGAGACGTTGGCGAGCGACACGACGGTGTGCTCGGCGCCCATGCTGCCGTGGTGGATGGCGAGGCTGCCGGACAGCGAGGCGGCGGACACGACCCAGCTCACCGCGGCCTGCACGCCCACGGTCGAGAGGTCGTCGATGTCGATGCCCTGGAAGGCGTCGCCGTCGATGAGCACGCCGACGCGGCCGCCGGCGACGGTGGTGTGCAGGATGTCGATGTCGCCGTGGCCGGGGCCGGTGGGGCCGGCGGTGCTATGCAGGTGGATGCCGACCGACACCCGGTTGCTGGCCAGCGCGTGGTCCCAGGCCATCAGCGTGTCGATCACGGCGTTGTCGGGATCCTGCAGGTAGAGCGCCTGCGCCCAGCCGTCGGCATCGTGCGTCCAGCCGCCGGCGTTGGTGAACAGCAGGTCGCGATAGAGCTGCGGCGGCGGGTTGCTGGCGTTGATCAGCGGGATGCCGATCACCGCCAGCGCGGTGCCGCGGTCGCCGCCGCCGGTGTCGGCGACGAAGTGCAGCCCGTCGACCTCGATGCCCTGCCCCGGCCAAGCGCCCTGCCGGCTGCCCTCGTTGCCGCTGCGGCTGGGCGCGAACTCGACCCTGACGCCGTCGACGCCGCCCTCGAACTGCAGCTCGCTCAGGCTGCTGCCGTCGCCGTGCAGCCGGAGCGCGGTGTCAGGCCGGTAGGGGAAGGCGACGGTGCCGCGCAGCACGTAGCGGCCGGCGGGGATGTCGAGCTCGATGGCGTCGTTGCCGGCGATTCGCGCCATGAGCGCGCGCAGGCCGGCGGCGATGGCGGCGAGGTCGCCGGCGCCGGCCAGATGCGGCAGCAGGGCCAGCACGGCGCCGACATGCCCGGTGGCGACCAGGGCGGCGGTGCGGAACGCGGTGGTGTCGTCGGTCGCGCCGTCGCCGCGGGCGCCGAAGTCGCGCACGTCGAGATGGTCGGCGAAGCGGGCCTCGAAGGGGCGGGCGACAGTGGCGCCGTCGGGCAGCGGGGCGGCGGCGGTGCAGAGGGAGGCGGCGAGCAGGATGGCGGCCCTGCCGCCGCGGGACCGGACGGTCACGGCGCGTCGGCCGGGACCTGGGCCCGGGTCCGTTCGGTGAGGGAACCGGCCAGGGCCGGCAGAGGCAGGGCGAGCCCGAGCCAGAGCGCCAGCGACCAGCCGCCGCGGGCGAAGGCCCAGCCGCCGAGCGCCGAGCCGGCTGCGCCGCCGACGAAGAAGGTGGCCATGTAGAGGCCGGTCAGCCGGCCGCGCACGGCGCCGCCGAGCTGGTAGATCGCACGCTGACCCAGCACGTTGTTGGCGGTGACGCCCAGATCCAGCACTACGGCGGCGGCGACCAGGGCGGCCAGGCCGACGTGGGAGCCACCCTCCCCGCCAGGCTGGCCCAGCCGCCCCAGCAGCAATGCCGCGAGGGCGGCGGCGATGGCCAGCGCGGTGGCCGGCCGGGTCCAGCCGCGGTCGGCGGCGCGTCCGGCCAGCGGGGCGGCGATGGCGCCGGCGACGCCGACCAGCGCGAACAGCGCGATGCCGTCCTGCGACAGGTGGTAGGCGGAGGCGAGCTGCAGCGGCACCGCGGTCCAGAACAGGCTGAAGGCCGCGAACAGGCAGGTGTGGTAGAAGGCGCGGCGCTGCAGCACCGGGGTCCGCAGCGCCAGCCGGCCCATCGAGGCCAGCAGGGCGCCGTAGCCCGGTCCCGGCTCCGGCCGGCGCGGCGGCAGGGCAAAGCGCAGCACCAGGGCGAGCCCGACCATCGCGGCCGCCAGCAGGGCGAACACCGCGTGCCACGAGAGCGCCTGTGTGACGATGCTGGCCACCGGGCGGGCCAGCATGATGCCGAGCATCAGTCCGCTCATGACGTTGCCGACCACGCGGCCGCGGGTGGCGTCGGAGGCCATGTGCGCCGCGTATGGCACCAGGATCTGGGCGGCGACGGAGCCCAGCCCGACCAGCAGCGAGGCGGCCAGGAACGGGACCGCCTGGGTGGACAGCGCAGCGGCGGCCAGCGCCAGCACGGCGAGGCCGAGCGCGCAGAGGATCAGGCGCCGGTTCTCAACCAGGTCGCCGAGCGGCACGATCAGCAACAGGCCGGCGCCGTAGCCGATCTGCGTCATCGTCGGGATCAGCCTGCGCGCCGCCGGCGACATCCCCAGCGAGGCGCCGATCGGGCCGACCAGCGGCTGCGCCACGTAGAGGTTGGCGACGATCAGGCCGCAGGCGGTGGCCAGCAGGGTGGTCAGCCAGACCGGGACGGCGGTTTCCACGATCGCGCTCACAGGGAGCCGGCCGCTAGCCGGAGCTGGTGGCGTAGGTGCGGGGCAGGTCGCGCGGCCACAGCCAGGCGGCGCCGCGCACGCCGGAGCTGTCGCCGTGCAGGTTGGGCACGATCGGCGTGGTGCAAACCGGGCTGATCACGTGGCGGGAGAGCAGCGGCGGCACCGCGCCGTAGAGGTGCTTCATGTTGGACAGGCCGCCGCCCAGCACGATGGCGCTGGGATCCAGGATGTTGATGATCTGGGCCAGCCCGCGCGCCAAGCGCTCGGCGTGGCGGTCGAGGGCGGCGATGGCGGCGGCGTCGCCGGCCTCGGCGCGGGCCGGCAGCCCGCTCGCCTCGCGGTGGCCCGGGCCGTCGCAGTCCTCGGCCAGCGCCGAGCCGCACAGGTAGCGCTCGACGCAGCCGCGGTTGCCGCAGAAGCAGGTGGGGCCGGGCAGCTCGGACGGCTCCGGCCAGGGCAGCGGGGTGTGGCCCCATTCGCCGGCGATGCTGTGGCGGCCGACCAGCACGCGCTCGTTCACCACGATGCCACCGCCGACGCCGGTGCCGAGGATGACGCCGAACACGATGGCATGGCCGGCGCCGCCACCGTCCACCGCCTCGGACAGCGCGAAGCAGTTGGCATCGTTCTCGACCCGGACCTCGCGGCCGAGCGCCGTGCCGAGGTCGCGGCCGAAAGCGCGGCCGTTCAGCCAGGTCGAGTTGGCGTTCTTGACCAGGCCGGTGTCGGGGCTGACCGCGCCCGGGATGCCGACGCCGACGGTGGCGGCGCCATCCAACGCCTGCTCGGCCGCCTCGACCAGCTCGCGGACGGCGCGGATCGAGGCATCGTATTCGAGCGGGTTGGGCACCCGCCGGCGCAGCGCCTCGCTGCCATCCTTGGCGATCGCGATGATCTCGATCTTGGTGCCGCCGAAATCGATGCCGACCCGAAAATCCGCCATTGCCCCGCCTTGCATGGCCGCCTCGCGCGACCGCTTCCGTGGCGGTATGATGACGGCATGGCCGATGCTCCACAATCGCGTGCCGCCACCCCGGAGACCCTGCTCGACGCGAAGGGGCTGAGCTGCCCACTGCCGGTGCTGCGCGCGAACCGGGCGCTGCGCGGCATGCAGCCCGGCGACCGGCTCCGCGTCCTGGCCACCGACCGCGCGGCGATCGGCGACTTCCGGGCGTTCTGCCACGAGACCGGCCATCTGCTGATCGCGTTCGGCGAGGAGGCAGGCGTGCTGAGCTTCGTCATCCGACGCCGCCCCGACTGACGGCCCGGCTGGGAATGCGCGGTGCCGGCGATCCGACGCGCCCTTCTGCGCTTGCCGATGCTCACGGCCAGGAGGCCGCTCCGCTCCGGTTCTCGATGGTCACGCCGGCCATGCCGCGCGGGCGCGGCACTCTCGCTCGGCACACCCCATTCCCAGCCTGGCCGTTCAGCGCCTCCTTGGCCTGAAGTTGGATGCCCTTGGCCTTTCGCGGTGTTGCGGTTAAGCGATGCGCACCGCGCGCTGGAGCTGCAGGATGTCTGACACCGTGTCGTCGCTCTCGTTCGAGGATGCGCTGGGCGAGCTCGAGCGGATCGTGCGCGGCCTCGAAGGCGGCCAGCAGAAGCTGGAGGACGCGATCGCCAGCTACGAGCGGGGTGCGGCACTGCGGCGGCACTGCGAGTCCAAGCTCGGCGAGGCCGAGGCCCGCGTGCAGGCCATCGTCGAGCGGGCGGACGGCACGCTCGCCACCCAGCGGCTGGACTGAGGGTCGCCGCGACGTGACCGACATCACCGCCGCCGGCATTCCGTCCGGCTCCGTGCTGCTCCGCGACGCGCTGCACGACGTCGAGATCGACTCCTCAGGTGGCCCTGTGCCGGCTGGTGCATCGCCGCGGCAGCGCGGGGTCGAGCTGCGGGAGTCGATGCTGCTGCGGGCGGCCGAGGTCGAGCGGGCGCTGGACGCGCTGATGCCGCCGGTGCACGGCCAGGAGGCCCGGCTGGTCGAGGCGATGCGCTACGCCGCACTCGGCGGCGGCAAGCGGCTGCGCGGCTATCTGGTGATGGAGGTGGCGTCGCTGTTCGGCGCCGCCGCCGGTGCGGCGCGAGCCGGCGCGGCGGTCGAGATGCTGCACGCCTATTCGCTGGTGCACGACGATCTGCCGGCGATGGACGACGACGACCTGCGCCGCGGGCAGCCGTCCACCCACATCCGGTATGACGAGGCCACCGCCATCCTGGCCGGCGACGCGCTGCAGACGCTGGCCTTCGCCACGCTGGCCGACCCGGCCACGCATCCGGACGCCGCGGTGCGGATCGCGCTGGTGGCGGCGCTGGCCGAGGCGGCGGGGGCGGCCGGCATGGTCGGCGGCCAGATGATCGACATGGAGGGCGAGGGCCGGACGCTGACGCTGCCCGAGATCGAGCGGCTGCATGCGCTCAAGACCGGGCGTCTGATCGGCTACAGTGCCGAGGCCGGCGCTCTCATCGGGGGCGCCGGCGCCGCCGAGCGGCGGGCGATCGCCGAGTACGGCCGCGATCTGGGCGCCGCGTTCCAGGTCGCCGACGACGTGCTGGACGCCACCGAGAGCGCCGAGCAGCTCGGCAAGACCGCGGGCAAGGATGCCGAGGCCGGCAAGTCCACCTTCGTGGCGCTGCTCGGTATCGACGGCGCCCGGGCCGAGGCCGGACGGCTGGCGCAGCGCGCGGAGGCGGCGCTGGCCGACCTCGGGCAAGAGGCCGACCGGCTGCGGGCGCTGGCGCGTTACGTGGTCGAGCGACGGAACTAAGGCTGGCACGATGACGACGTCCAAGTATCCTCTTCTTGACCGTGTATCGTCGCCGCGGGACTTGCGGAACCTGTCGGTGGATCAGC
>CALMVO010000029.1:9934-43431 GCA_937873205.1 uncultured Acetobacteraceae bacterium | reverse complement strand
AAAACAACAAGCTAGAGGATGATCCGTGAGCCTAAGCGATCGGATGATGCTCTAGCGCGCGGCCGCCAGCACGGTCCGGATCGCGCTGGTCAGCGTCGCCAGCCCCGCCGGCGTGATCGTGAAGGCGGGCGTCAGATAGAGGATGGTGCGGAAGGGCCGGATCCATACGCCCTCCGCAACCAGCGCGGCCCGCAGGCGGTTCATGTCGGCGATCTCGGCCATCTGCACGACGCCGATCGCCCCCAGCACGCGCACGTCGACCACGCCCGGCAGGCTCCGGCACGGCTCCAGCTCGGCGCGAAGCTGGTCCGCGATCGCCGCCACCTGGCCCAGCCGGTCCTCGGCCCGGAACAGGTCGAGCGAGGCGTTTGCGGCGGCGCAGGCGAGCGGGTTGCCCATGTAGGTCGGCCCGTGCATCAGCGCGTGCGCCGGGTCGTCGGACAGGAACGCCTCGAACACGTGGGTGCGCGCCACCGCCGCCGACAGCGCCATGGTGCCACCGGTCAGTGCCTTTGACACCGTCACGATGTCCGGCACGATGCCGGCGGCCTCGCAGGCGAACATGGTCCCGGTGCGGCCGAAGCCGGTGAAGATCTCGTCCAGGATCAGCAGCAGCCCGTGACGGTCAGCCAGGCGACGCAGCCGGCGCAGCACGTCCGGCGCGTGGAACAGCATGCCGCCGGCGCCCTGCACCAGCGGCTCGGCCAGGATCGCCGCGACGCCGTCGCCCTCGACCGCCAGGAGCCGGTCCAGCACCGCCTCGCCTGCATCGTCGTGCGGCAGGTCGGCGATATGGTGCTGCGGCAGCGCGCCGGCGAACAGCGCGTGCATGCCCTCCTCGGGGTCGCACACCGCCATCGTCGCCAGGGTGTCGCCATGGTAGCCGCCGCGGAACGCCAGCAGCTTCGTGCGGCCGCGTACGCCGCGATTGAGCCAGTACTGCAGCGCCATCTTGATCGCCACCTCGACCGCGACCGAGCCGCTGTCGGCGAAGAACACCCGGTCGAGGTCGCCCGGCAGCAGCGCCGCCAGCCGTTCGGCCAGGGTCAGGGCCGGCTCGTGCACCAGCCCGCCCAGCATCACGTGCGGCATCCGCCCGAGCTGCCGCGTCACCGCGTCGCGGATGTGCGGGTGGTTGTAGCCGTGGCAGGCGGTCCACCACGATGCGATGCCGTCGATCAGCACGCGTCCGTCGGCGAGCCCGATCCGGCAGCCCTCGGTCCACGCCGCCCGCAGCGGCGGGCTCGCCGTCTGCATCTGGGTGTAGGGCAGCCAGAGCCGGCCGGCGCCGGGCGGAAGCGGGGATGCGTCCATCCGCCGTTCCTTGCACCGGGCGGGTCCGGTTGACCATGCCGCCCCGGGTCCGGCAGGACTGCGCGCCTGATGTCCAGCCTCGATCCCGTCCTCGCCCAGGCGCTGCACGACCTCGACGGTCGCCGCATGCGCCGCGTGCTGCGCCCGGGCGCGGTCCGCGCCGGCGAGGTCGTCCGCGACGGGCGCCGCCTGCTCAACGTGTCCGGCAACGACTATCTCGGCCTGGCGCACCATCCGCTGCTGGCCGAGCGCGCCGCCGACTGGGCCGGCCGCCACGGCACCGGCGCCGGCGCGTCGCGGCTGGTGACCGGCACGCTGGACCTGCACGTCGCGGTCGAGGCGCGGCTCGCCGCCTTCAAGCGCTGCGAGGCGGCGCTGCTGTTCGCGTCGGGCTGGCAGGCCAACGCCGCCGTGCTGCCGGCGCTGCTGCGGGCTGCGCACGTCGACGCGCCGCCGCTGCTGTTCGCCGACCGGCTGATCCACGCCAGCCTGCATCACGGCATCCAGGCCGCCGGGCTGCGCCAGCACCGGTTCCGCCACAACGACCTCGACCATCTGGAGGCGCTCCTGGCCGGGCAGGTGGCGTGTCCCGGACGCCGCTTCATCGTCACCGAGAGCGTGTTCAGCATGGATGGCGATCGCGCCGACCTCGTCCGGCTGCGCCGCATCGCCGCCGCGCACGACGCCTTCCTCTATGTCGACGAGGCGCACGCCACCGGCGTGCTGGGTCCGGGCGGGGCGGGGCTGTCGGTCGTGGCCGGCGGCGTCGACCTCGCGATGGGCACCCTCAGCAAGGCGTTCGGCGGCTTCGGCGCCTATGTCGCCGGGTCCGCCGTGCTCTGCGACTACCTGGCCAATGCCTGCTCCGGCTTCGTTCACACCACGGCGCTGCCGCCGCCGGTGCTGGGCGCGATCGATGCGGCGCTCGACCTGATGCCGACGCTGGACGGTGCGCGCGCGCGGCTGCAGGCGAACGCCGAGCGCATGCGGACCGCCCTGCACGAGGCCGGCGCCGACACCGGCGACTCCACCACGCAGATCGTGCCGGTGCTGGTCGGCGAGGCCGGTGTCGCACTGACGCTCGCCGCGGCGCTGGAGCGGCACGGCGTGCTGGGGGCGGCGATCCGCCCGCCGACGGTGCCGCCGAACGGCAGCCGCATCCGGCTCGCCATGACCGCCGCGCACGACGAGGACGCCGTGCAGCGACTCGTCGCCGCCGTGCGCGCGAGCCTGGCCGAGACGATCCGTCCTTGACGCCGGGCCGTACGCGGGCAATCGCCGACCGCTTCGCCGCCGCTGCCGGCTCCTATGACGAGGCGGCGACGCTGCAGCGCCTGGTGGCCACGCGCCTCGCCGGCCGGATCGCCGCCGAGTTTCGGGAAATGGGGATGGAGGCGCCGCGCATCCTGGAGGTCGGTTGCGGCACCGGCCTCCTGACGCGGGCGCTGCGCCGGCATCTGCCGCGGGCGGAGATCGTCGCCACCGACATCGCCCCGGCGATGCTGTCCGCCTGCCGTCGCAGCTGCGCCGGCGATGCCCGCCTGAGCCTGCTGGCGATGGACGGCGCCCGGCCGGCCGTTGGCGGCGGCTTCGACCTGGTCTGCTCCAGCCTGGCGCTGCAATGGCTGCCCGACCTCGACGCGGCGCTGCGGGTCTGGCGCGACCTGCTGGCGCCGGCCGGCCGGCTGATGGTGGCGACCCTCTGCGACGGCAGCCTCGCCGAATGGCGCGTCGCCCATGCCGGTGAGGGGGTGGCCGACGGCGGTCTCGCGCTGCCGACGCTGCCCCGGCTGCGCCGGACCGGGCATTGGGATGCCGAGAGCGTGGTGATCCCGCACGCGGACGGCCTCGCCTTCCTGCGCACGCTGCGACGCATCGGGGCGGGACAGCCGGCGCCGGGCCATCGTCCGCTGGATCCCGGCCGGCTGCGCCGCGTGCTGCGTCGGTTGGAGGACGAGGGCGGCGCCCGCGCCACCTACGAGGTGGCCTTTGGTCGCATCGTCCGTCCGGCGCGGCGCGGCGTCTTCGTCACCGGCACCGATACCGGCATCGGCAAGACGCTGGTCTCGGCCTGCCTCGCCCGCGCCTGGGACGCCGACTACTGGAAGCCGCTTCAAACCGGGCTTGCCGACGAGCCCGCCGACAGCGACACGGTGCGCCGGCTTGCCGGCCTCGATCCGGCGCGTATCCACCCGTCGGCGGTCAGGCTGCAGGCGTCGCTGTCGCCTGAGGACGCGGCGCGACTGGAGGCGGTCGCGATCGAGACCGATCGGCTGACGCTGCCGCCCGGCGATGGGCCGCTGGTGGTCGAGGGCGCCGGCGGCGTTCTGGTGCCGGTGGCACCGGACGTCCTCGTGATCGACCTCATCGAGCGGCTGGCTCTGCCGGTGGTGCTGGTCGCCCGCAGCACGCTCGGCACCATCAACCACACCCTGCTGAGCCTGGAGGCGCTGCGCGCGCGCGGCATCCCGGTCGCCGGCGTGATCCTGAACGGGCCGTCCTCGCCCGGCAATCGCGCCGCCATCGAGCGCCATGGCGGCATTCGCGTCCTGGCCGAGCTGCCGCCGCTGCCGCCGCCGGATGTCGAAACGGTCGCCCGGCTCGCCGATCAGATGCCCGCGCTGGCGACAGTCGAGGCCGCCTCCCGATCGAGCGTCATCCAGCCCGCGTCCGACGCGCCGGACCGGAAACCGAAGCGGGCGTAGAGCCGGTGCGCGTCGGCGGTGGCGAGCGTCCAGCGCGTCACCGTCGCGAGCTCCGGATGCGCCAGGATGGCGGTGACCAGGGCGATCCCGAGACCGCATCCGCGCGACGCCGGACGGATGACGAGGTCGGCCAGGTGCGCGCGGAAGGTGAGGTCGGTCAGCACCCGGGCGCATCCCGCCGGGCTGCCATCCGGCGCACGGACGCCGAAGCAGAGGCAGTTCGCCCAGCTCCGGTCCGTCAGCGCCGGCGGCCGTCCGTCCGTCCAGTAAGCCCCGGCCAGCATCGCGTGCACGAACGCCATGTCCAGCCGGCTGCGATCGTCGCTGATCATGTGCCCGTCCGGCAGCGCGACCTCGTAGGCCACTTGGAAGCCCGGTTCAGTAGCGGCGCAGCAGCCCGACCAGCCGTCCCTGCACCCGCACGCGATCGGACGGCACGATCCGGGTCTCGTAGCGCGCGTTGGCCGGCTCGAGGGCGACCGCGCTGCCGCGCCGGCGCAGGCGCTTCAGCGTGACCTCGCCATCGTCGATCAGCGCCACCACGATCTGCCCGTTTTCGGCGGTGTCGTCGCGGCGGATGACCACGGTATCGCCGTCCAGGATGCCGGCCTCGATCATGGAGTCGCCGGCGACCTCCAGCGCGTAGTGCTCGCCGCCGCCGATCAGCGCCATCGGCACCGCGACATGGGTGCCGGTATCGCGCAGCGCCTCGATCGGCAGGCCGGCGGCGATGCGGCCGTACATCGGCAGCTGCACAGCCCCGGCATCGGCGGCGGCGCGCACGCCGGACAGCCTCTGGTGGAAATCGCCCTTGATGACGTTGGGCGCGAAGCCGGGCTCCTCGCCGGCATCCGGAGCGGACGCGGGGGCCGGACCCGGCTCGGCCACCGCGCGGGCGCCGCCGTCCGGCAGCCGCAGCACCTCGAGCGCTCGCGCCCGATGGTGCCGGCGCCGCAGGAAGCCGCGCTCCTCCAGCGCCGAGATCAGCCGGTGGATGCCCGACTTCGAGCGCAGGTTGAGCGCATCCTTCATCTCATCGAAACTGGGCGAGAAGCCGGTTTCCTTCAGGTGCACGTCGATGTAGCTCAGCAATTCGTGCTGCTTGCGCGTGAGCATCAACGACTCCCCTCATCCGACCGGCTCATTCCGAACATGAGAGTCCAAGAACAAAGCAGCAACTAGATCCTTGTTCTATATTGGTTCTTGGTGCCTGGTCAAGCGCCGCGACGCAATTCGTCTCAGATGCCGAGCCGATCGAGACGCAGGATCTCGACCTCGGCGCCGGCGTCGAGCGGCGGCGCATGCGGCGCGCGCAGGATAAGCGCTTCGCATTCGGCGAGTCGGCGTAGCATGCCGGAATCCTGACGTGGAAACGGCGTCACCACGAATCCGCCGTCGGTGGTGGTCGTAAGGGACGCCCGCAGATGGTCAGTACGATGGTCGTTGAGCCCGAGCGGGGCGCCGAGCCGCGCCCGCTCGGGCTGCAGCGCCGCGTCGGCCGCACACTCGCCCGACAGTACGGCCAGGGCCGGTATCAGGAACAGCAGCGAGCAGACCAGGGCCGAGACCGGATTGCCGGGCAGCCCCAGCACCGGCAGTCGCGCATCGCCGACGCCGATGCTGCCGTGCATCAGCGGCTTGCCCGGCCGCATCGCGATCTTCCAGAAATCGAGCTCAAGCCCGCGCCCGGCCAGTCCGCTCTGCACCAGGTCGAAGTCGCCGACGCTGGCGCCGCCGATGGTGACCAGCATGTCGATGCCGGCCAGGCCGTCGGCCGCCGCCGCGATCGCCGCCACGTCGTCGCGGGCGAGCGGCAGCAGGACCGGCGTCGCCCCGGCGGCGCGAACCAGGGCGCCCAGCATCGGCGTGTTGGAATTCACCACCCCCCCGGGCGGCACCGGGTCGCCGGGCAGCGCCAGCTCGTCGCCCGTCGCCAGCAGCGCCACCCGCGGCCGCCGGTGCACCGCCATCCAGGCGTGGTTGCCGGCGGCGGCGACCCCGATGTCACGAGCGCCGATCCGCCGTCCGGCCCGCACCAGCATGTCGCCCACCGCGAAGTCCTGGCCGCGGCGCCGGATGTGGCGGCCACGCGCCACCGCCTCCCGTACCAGCACCGTATCGCCGGCGCGGTCCGCATCCTCCTGGATCAGCACGCAGTCGCTTCCGTCCGGCATCACGCTCCCGGTGAACAGCCGCACGCACTCCCCCGGGCCGACAGCGCCATCGAACGGATGACCGGCCGGTGCCTCGCCCCGTACCCGCAGCCGGGCTCCGCCCACCGCGTCGGCGGCGCGCACCGCGTAGCCGTCCATCGCCGAGAGGTCGGCCGGTGGGTTGTGCAGCCGGGCGTGCAGCGGCGCCGCCGCGACGCGGCCCCAGGCCTGGGGCAGCGCCACGATCTCCGCCGGCAGCGGCCGCAGGGCTGCGAGGATCCTGGTCCGGGCTTCGTCGACGCTGAGCATGGAGCCGTTCTAGCCCGGTGGCGTCCACCCCGACAGCCATGCCGGCGAGACGGTGCTTGACCTCACGGGCGGGCATGCGCATTTTCCGCCCCCGTGACCCCCGAAGCTGCGACCCGGTCGCGACCGCGGCGGCAGGCAGAGGCTGAAGACCCATGGCGAAGAGCAACACGATCCAGATCAAGCTGGTGTCCAGCGCGGACACCGGACATTTCTACGTCACCAAGAAGAACGCCCGCGCGCAGACCGGCAAGCTGTCGCTGAAGAAGTATGACCCTGTCGCCCGCAAGCACGTCGAGTATCGGGAAGCCAAGATCAAGTAGGCTGCTCTTTGAAGCTTGCTGTCCGGTTCCGCGCGGCGGGACGTGCGCGTCGGTCGCGATCGGTTAACGCTTTCGAAACCTCGAACCGACACGATGGCCCCAGGACCTGGTAGGTTTGTGCCGAAGGCTGGCATGGACCGAGACCCGGCGACCATGCCAAGCGTCGCCCCAGGCGGCCGGGAGATGTGAGATGCGCGACCGCGTCGTTGTCTGGCTCGGCCTGATAGCCGACCGTCGTGGCGTTACCGCTCTCGAGTATGGCCTGCTCGCCGCCCTTATTTCGGGCGTCATCGCGACGACCGTGGGGAGGCTCGGCACCAACCTGACGACCGTCTTCGATAGGATCGCCAGCAGCCTTTAATAGAGCCTGTTGTTGCCATAGGGCACGACCAGCTCGTTCGGCTCGGCCAGGTTGAGCATCGAGCGGGACCGCTCATTGAGGGTATCGGCGTCGAGCCCGCCATCCCGCAGTCCGGACACCCGTTGGGTCCAGGCGGCCTGCTCGGCCACCGCCGCCGTCTTTGCCGCGTCTGCCTGACCGAGCAGCGTCAGCTGATTGCGGTAGCTGCGCAGCCCATGCGCGCCCTGGGTGGCGTTCCAGCCGAAATACCCCACCAGCGACAGGAACAGAAGCGGCGGCAGCGCCGCCCGGACCGTGCGCCTGATCGCGCGTGCGAAGCTCATCGCCCTCGTTCCCCCAGCCGGCCCGCTCGCGCCGGCGTGTTCATCGCCCCGACCCTAGCGTGACCGCGCAACCGCTTGCTATGCCGCAGCACGACCGCGCTCGAATTTCGCATCGTGTGACCAGCTCGACACGTCCCCGCCGGCGGCGCCGGAGCCTAGCAGCGGAGCCAAAGCCCATGCCCCTCTACCTCCTGGTCCCACCGACGCACTACGAGGTGTCCTACGCCATCAACCCGTGGATGAAGCCCGGAACCTGGTCCGAGAACCCGGCCGCGCATCGGGCCGAAGCGCGCGCCGCCTTCCAGGCGCTGCGGGTGGCGCTGCGCGAGGCTGGCGGCGAAGTCGAGCTGCTCGACGGCGTGGCGGGGCTGCCCGACATGGTGTTTCCGGCCAACGGCGGCATCGTGCTCGACCGCAAGGCGCTGGTCGCCGCCTTCCGCCATCCGCAGCGGCAGGGTGAGGAGCCGGCGTTCCGCACCGCGTTCGAGGCACTGCGGCAGCGCGGCCTGCTCGACGAGGTGGTCAACCTGCCGGACGGGATGTTCCAGGAGGGCTCCGGCGACTGCATCTGGGACCCTACGCGGCGGCTCGCCTGGACCGGCTACGGTCCGCGCTCCAGCCCGGAGGCGCCGGCCCACGTGGCCGAAATGTTCGGCATCGACCACATCGCGCTCGCGCTCGCGACCGAGCAGTTCTACCACCTCGACACCTGCCTCTGCGTGCTGCCGCATGGCGAGGTGTTCTTCTATCCGCCGGCCTTCACTCGGGCGGGGCTCGCCGCCATCCACGCCTCGGTGCCGCCCGATCTGCGCATGGAGGCCGACCCGGACGACGCCGCCCGCTTCTGCGTGAACGCGGTGGCGCTGGACCGCACGGTGGTGATGGCCCGCGCTACGCCGCGCCTGAAGGCACGGTTCGCCGAGCGCGGCTACCTGGTCAACGAGGTCAGTCTCGCGCCCTTCATCCTGAGTGGCGGCGGCGCCTATTGCATGACGCTGCGGTTGGATCTCACCACGTCATAAGGCCAGGGCTCTGCCCTGGACCCGCCAAGGGCCGGCGGCCCTTGGAACCCATTTCATGGGCGGTTTCCAAAGGTTCCGCCTTTGGCAGGGTTCAGGGGCGTCACGCGCCAGCGTGCTCCGCACGACGCCCCTGGCCTTCTACTGCCTGAGGATGGTCCGCCCCGCGTACCGCGCCGCACTTTCCAGCTCCGCCTCGATCCGGATCAGCTGGTTGTACTTTGCGGTCCGGTCCGAGCGCGACAGCGAGCCGGTCTTGATCTGCCCGCAATTGGTCGCGACCGCGAGGTCGGCGATGGTCGAATCCTCGGTCTCGCCGGACCGGTGGCTCATCACCGCGGTGTAGCCCGCCTTGTGCGCCAGCTCGACCGCCTCCAGCGTCTCCGACAGCGTGCCGATCTGGTTCACCTTAACCAGGATCGAGTTCGCGGTGCCGGCCTGGATGCCGCGGCGCAGCCGCTCCGGGTTGGTCACGAACAGGTCGTCGCCGACCAGTTGCAGGCGACCGCCCAGCACGCTGGTCAGGTGCGCCCAGCCCTCCCAGTCGTCCTCGGCGCAGCCATCCTCGATCGACACGATCGGGTAGCGCCGGCTCAGCTCGTCCAGGTAGGCCACCATGCCCCCCGCATCGAACGACTTGCCCTCGCCTTCCAGCTCGTAGCGGCCGTCCCGGTGGAATTCGGTGGAGGCGCAGTCGAGCGCGAAGGTGACGTCGTCGCCCGGCTTGTAGCCCGCCTTCTCCACCGCGCGGGTGATGAAGGCGAGCGCCTCGTCGGCGGATTTGAGGCCGGGCGCGAAGCCGCCCTCGTCGCCAACGTTGGTGTTGTGGCCTGCCTCCTTCAGCCCCTTCTTCAGCTGCGCGAAGATCTCCGAGCCCATCCGGATCGCGTCCGCCACGGTGGCGGCGCCGACCGGCTGGATCATGAATTCCTGGATGTCGATCGGGTTGTCGGCGTGCTGGCCGCCATTGATGATGTTCATCATCGGCACCGGCAGGGTGCGGGCGAACACGCCGCCCACATAGCGGTAGAGCGGCACCTGCAGCTCCTCCGCCGAGGCCTTCGCCACCGCCAGCGACACCGCCAGGATTGCGTTGGCGCCGAGGCGCGACTTGTTGGGGGTGCCGTCGAGGTCGATCATCGCCTCGTCGATCGCCACCTGTTCAGTGGATTCCGCACCCGACAGCGCGTCCAGGATCTCGCCCTCGGCGAACGCCACCGCTTTCAGCACGCCCTTGCCGCCGTAGCGGGCGGGGTCGCCATCGCGGAGCTCGGCCGCCTCGTGCGCGCCGGTGGAGGCACCCGACGGCACCGCCGCGCGGCCCTTGGCGCCGGAGGTCAGCTCGACATCGACCTCGACGGTCGGGTTACCGCGGCTGTCCAGGATCTCGCGCGCGACGATGTCGACGATGGCGCTCATGGGGTCTCCCTGACCTCTCTGTGGCAGGTCACTTCTTCACCATCTGCTTGGCTTTCCGCAAGGGCGCCGGCATGACACGGCGGCGCGATCCCGTCGCCCCCGGAGACCATCCGATGAGACGCCTGCCGTTCCTCGCCATCGTGCTCGGCCTTGGCGGCCTGATCCCCTTCGTCGCCGGCGCCGCCGCCCTGCTGTTCTTCCCGGCCGCCGTGCCGGTGCCGCGCCTGCTGGCGGCCTTCATCGACTACGGCGCGGTGATCCTGGCCTTCCTCGGCGCGGTGCATTGGGGCCTGGCGCTGGCTGGAGACCCGCACGGCGTCGTCGTCCAGCCTCGGCTGCAGCGGGCGCGGCTCTCGCTCGGCGTGCTGCCGGCGCTGGTCGGCTGGGGCGCGCTGATGATCCCGCTGGTGGCCTCGCCGCTGCTGGCCCTGGCGGTGCTGCTGGCTGGCCATCTGGCCACCGCCTTCGTGGAGGCGCGGGCGGGGCGGCGCGGGCTGATGCCGGCCGGCTACACGACGCTGCGCTGGCTGCTCACCGCCGTCGTGGCGTTCTGCGTGGCCGCGGTGCTGCTCGCCCGCCTCGTCTGAGGCCGGACCGTCACTGGTCCGAGATCGCGACCAGCTCGATGCGGAACGCCAGCGCCGCGTTCTCCGGGATCGGGCCAGCACCCTTGGCGCCGTAGGCCAGCGCCGGCGGGATGTAGAACATCCACACGTCGCCGGGTCGCATCAGCTGCAGCCCCTCGGTCCAGCCCTTGATCACCTGGCCCAGCGGCAGCGTCACGATCTGGCCCTTTGAATCGTCGAAGATCGCGCCGTCCGACAGCTTGCCGACATAGTTGACCAGCACGCTGTCGGTGGCCGCGGGGTGCCGGCCGGACGCGTCGCCGGACGAGACCACCTTGTATTCGAGTCCGGACGGCAGCGTGACCACCCCGGGCTGGGACGCCATCTGCTTCATGAAAGCGGCCGCCGCCGTCGGCGTATCGGCTCGCGCGGGGACGGCGGCGGCGAGCAGGCCGGCCAGGCAGCAGGCGGCGAGACGCGGATGGGCGAACGGCATGGTGTCTCCGGAGCGATATCGACGGGGTTCTAGCAGCGGATCGCCCGCGAAGCACGCGGCCGCGCGGTCAGACCAGCCGTGCCTTGCGCACCGAGGCGGCGATGAAGCCGGAGAACAGCGGGTGCGGCGCGAACGGCTTGCTGACCAGCTCGGGATGGAACTGCACGCCGATGAACCAGGGGTGGTCGGGATACTCGACGATCTCGGGCAGAATGCCGTCCGGCGACAGCCCCGAGAACACCAGCCCGCTCCGTTCCATCTGCTCGCGATAGTGGATGTTGACCTCGTAGCGGTGCCGATGCCGCTCGCTGATCGAGGTCGCGCCGTAGGCGTCCGCCACACGCGATCCAGGCGCCAGCGCCGCTTCGTAGGCGCCGAGCCGCATGGTGCCGCCGAGGTCGCCGCCCTCGCGGCGCCGCTGCAGCTCGTCGCCCCGGGCCCACTCCGTCATCAGCCCCACCACCGGATGGTCGGTCGGGCCGAACTCGGTCGAGGAGGCGTCGGCGATGCCGGCCAGGTTGCGGGCGCATTCGATCACCGCCATCTGCATGCCAAAGCAGATGCCGAAGAACGGGATGCGGTGCTCGCGCGCGAACCGCACCGACTCGATCTTGCCCTCCGATCCCCGCTCGCCGAACCCGCCCGGCACCAGGATGCCGTGCACGTCTTCAAGGCGCCGGGTCGCCGCCGCCTGGTCGCCGCCGGCGCTCTCGAAGATCTGGCTGTCCACCCAGTCGAGCCTGACCCGCACCCGGTTGGCGATGCCGCCGTGGATCAGCGCCTCGTTCAGCGACTTGTAGCTGTCCAGCAGCGAGGTGTACTTGCCGACCACCGCGATCCGCACCTCGCCCTCCGGGTTGCGGATCGCGTCCAGCACCCGGCGCCAGGCCGAGAGGTCCGGCTCGCCGGCATGGGCCAGGCCGAAATGCCGCAGCACCTCGGTGTCCATGCCCTCCTCGTGGTAGCTGATGGGGCAGGCGTAGATGGTGTCGACGTCCAGCGCCGAGACCACCGCCTCGGGCCGCACGTTGCAAAAGCTGGCGATCTTGCGGCGCTCGGTCTCGGGCAGCGGACGGTCCGAGCGGCACAGCAGCATCTGCGGCTGGATGCCGACGTTTTGAAGCTCCTTCACCGAGTGCTGGGTCGGCTTGGTCTTGAGCTCGCCCGCGGCCGGGATCCAGGGTACCAGCGTCAGGTGCACGAACATGGTGCGCTCGGGCCCCAGATCGTTGCGGAGCTGGCGGATCGCCTCCAGGAACGGCAGGCTCTCGATGTCGCCGACGGTGCCGCCGATCTCGATCAGCGCGAAGTCGAGGTCCTCGGTGTCGTGCACCACGGCGTTCTTGATCGCGTCGGTGATGTGCGGGATCACCTGCACGGTGGCGCCCAGGTAGTCTCCGCGGCGCTCGCGCGCGATCACCTCGGAGTAGATCCGCCCGGTGGTGGCGTTGTCGCTGCGGGTCGCGTGCACGCCGGTGAAGCGCTCGTAGTGGCCGAGGTCGAGGTCGGTCTCGGCACCGTCGTCGGTGACGAACACCTCGCCGTGCTGATACGGGCTCATCGTGCCCGGATCGACATTGAGGTAAGGGTCGAGCTTGCGTAAGCGGACGCGGTAGCCACGCGCCTGCAGCAGGGCCGCCAGGGCCGCCGAGGCGATACCCTTGCCGAGCGAGGAGACCACGCCGCCGGTGATGAATACGAACCGCGTCATGGGCGTTCGTCCTACACCGGACAGCCGGCGTGGGATAGGCCGTCAGCCTCGCGGCAGAGCCGCCACCGCACGCGCGGCCCGCTCGCCGTCACGCATGGCACCCCCCACCGTGCCGGCCATCCCATCGGTGCAGCAGGCCTCGCCGGCCAGCACGATCCGCTGATCCGCGAACGGCCGCCCCAGCCGGCCCCGCGCATCGGCGTGGCCCGGGCGGGCATAGGCATAGGCGCCCAGGAACAGCGGGTCACTGCCCCAGCGCGAGACCCAGCCCGCCTCCGCCAACATCGCGACCGCCTCCGCCCCCAGCGACTCGCGGAGCCGCAGCCGCATCTCCTCCAGCGCCTCCGTCTCGCGGCCGCTGAACGACCAGGCATGGCGGCCGCCGACGTAGCCGGTGACGTATGGCGCGTCGTCCGGCCAGGCATGCAGCAGCATCAGCGGGTCGCGGCGCCCCTCCAGCCGCCGCTCGATCAGCATGCCGGGCGGGACCCCCAGCCGCGACCGCGACGCGTCGTCCCGTCCGGCCAGCGCCATCTTGCTGAGCAGTCCCATCGGCAGCCCGTCGAGCGCGCTCCGGAGGTCGTCGGGCAGGGCCGGCAGGAAGCCGACCCGGCCGTCGCGCAGCACCCCGGTCGAGACGGTGACGATGCAGGCCCGCACCCGCAGCCGGCCCGCCGACGTCTCGACCTCGACGATGCCTGGCCGGCGCCAGTCGATCGTCCGGACGGTGACGCCGAGCCGCACCGGCCCCGCCAGCGGTCCCAGCCTCCGCTCCAGCAGCGCGCCCATGCCGCGACCCGGCCGGATGTCGCCCTCGGCCAGCTCGTTGCCGTGCCAGTCGTGCAGCGACAGGCTATCGGCGTCTGCCGCCGCGATGACCGTGCCCTCCCAGGCCTCGACGTTGGCGGTCCAGGGGTTCGGCACGCACCCGTCGCCGACCGCGGACAGCGCCTGGTCCGGCCCTTCGGCCAACAGCGCCGCCCGCTTCCGCCAGGCGGCGTCGGCGGCATCGTAGGCGGCCGCCTCGCCCTCGTTGGCGATGCGGCCGCCGACCATCAGCCGCCGGCCGCCCTGGTGCGCCTCGTGCAGCTCATCGCCGGCGGCCCGCGCCAGCTCCAGCAGCGGGTTGCGGTCGGTCTGGTGTAGCCAGGTGGCGCCTTCGTCAATCGAGGCACCGCCCAGCTCGGGACGATGCGACGTCCGCGCACGGCCGCCGATCCGGTCGCCGGCCTCGAGCAGCACGACCTCGTGGCCGCGCGCCCGTAGCCACGCGGCGGCGGCGAGGCCGGAGGCGCCGGCACCGACGATCGCGATCTCGCAGTCGTTCATGGACGGGAAGGCCAGCGGATTTGCCCCTGGACCCCACTGGGACCGTCAAGCGAAGCGTGCTCGCGCACGACCGTCCCAGACCCCGGTTCGTCGGCACCTGCGCGAGCACGCTTCGCTTGACGGTCCCCAATCGAGCCAGGGCAGCGCCCTGGCCTGCGCATGGCTAATGACCGGGGATCGGTGGCTGGTTCGGCAAGGGTGGCCGAGCGGCCGCCGGTGCGTGCGTGGCGGCCGGCACGGCCAGGATGTCGCGGCCCCGGCCGCCGCCACCGCGGTTCAACACCGCCAGAGACAGCGACAGCATCATGAAGACGGCACCCAGGATCGCCGTGGTCCGGGTCAGCAGGTTGGCGGTGCCGCGCCCGCTCATGAACGCGCCCATGCCCTGGCTGGAGCCGATGCCCAGCCCGCCACCCTCGCTGCGCTGGATCAGCACGACGGCGATCAGCGTCAGCGTGACCAGGAGATGCAGGACCAGCAGCACGTCGATCATGGGGTGTCCCGTCTCGGCTCAGCCGCGCGCGGCGGCGGCGATGGCGAGGAAATCGGCGGCCGCAAGGCTGGCGCCGCCGACCAGCGCGCCGCCGACCTCGGGCACCGCCAACAGGGCGGCGGCGTTGCCGGCGTTGACCGAGCCGCCGTACAGGATGCGTACGCCATGCCCGGCGTCGCCGAACTGCCGCACCAGCTCGGCGCGAATGAAGGCATGCATCGTCGCGACGTCGTCCCCGGTGGCGGTGCGGCCGGTGCCGATCGCCCACACCGGCTCGTAGGCGACCACGCCAGGCCCGTCCGCGAAGCCGTGCGGCAGGCTGCCCTTGATCTGCCAGCCGACCGTGTCCTCGTGCCCGTCGGCGGAGCGCTGGTCCTCGGTCTCACCGACGCAGACGATCGGCACCAGCCCGGCCTCGGTCGCCGCCACCACCTTCTCGCGCACGGTCTCGTCCAGCTCCTTGTGGTTCTGGCGCCGCTCGGAATGGCCAAGGATCACGTGCGTGGCGCCGAGGTCGCGCAGCATCGGGGCGGCGATGTCGCCGGTATGGGCCCCCTTCGCTGCCATGTGGCAGTCCTGGCCGCCGACCGCGAACCGGGAACCGGCCAGGATCCGTACCGCTCCCGCGATCTGCGTGAAAGGCGGGCAGACCACCAGTTCCGCGGCGTCGCCCACCTGGCCGACGCCATCACGCAAGGCCTGCGCCAGGCCATCGGCGTCCGCGGTGAGACCGTTCATCTTCCAGTTGCCGGCGATCAGTTGGCGGCTCATGCTCAATCATCCCGCAGGGCGTGGTCGGCGGTGGTAGACCATGCGGCCTGCAGCGTGACAAGCGCGGGCATGACAAGCCGGGGCCGCGCTCTTATGGTGCGCCGCCCTCGGCCGGGGCGTCGCCCGGGGCGGCGGCCGCTGACCCCGACCGACCCTATCAGGATCGCCCCTAATGCTCGCCATGATGCGCCGCGTCTTCATCGGCTCCTGGCTCGGGCGCATCCTGGCGGTGCTGATCCTGCTGAGCTTCGGGGCCTGGGGCATCGGCGACTTCGCCTCCAGCATCTTCGGCGGCGGCGCCGGCGTCGTGGCCCGCGTCGGCGGACACGAGATCGGCATGGCTGAATTCCAGCGCACCTACGAGCGTGGCTTGGCCGCTGCCGCGGAGCACCAGGGCCTGTCCGATCCGACGGCGCTGCCGCTGCCCGAGCGGCGCCAGATCGCCGTCCAGGCGCTGCAGCAGCTGGTGTTCCAGTCGGTGATCGCCGACGCCGCGCACCGCACCGGCATCGTCGTGCCGGACCAGGTGGTGCGCGACCAGGTGTTCGCCGAGAAGGCGTTCCAGGGGCCCGACGGCAGCTTCAGCCGCACCGCGTTCGACCAGCGCATCGCCGCCGCCGGCTTCACCGAAGACCAGCTGCTGGCGATCTTCCGTGCCCAGGCCGCCGCCACAGCGCTGATCGAGCCGATCCGCATCGGTACCGTGGCACCTCCCGAGCTGGTCCGCCGCGCCTACGCGTTTGCCGCCGAGCAGCGCGTGCTGGACATGATCACGCTGCCGTTCTCGCAGATCTCGCCCCCGGCGGCCCCGGACGAGGCGACGCTGCACCGCTATTACGACGACAACACGGACCGCTTCACGGCGCCCGAATACCGCCGGATCAAGCTGGTGCTGCTGTCGCCGGCGACCATCGGCCATGACCTCCAGGTTACCGAGGCCGACGAGCGGAAGGCCTATGATGAGCTCATCGCGCGTTATCAGGTGCCGGAAAAGCGTTCGGTGCAGGTGCTGATCGCGTCCAGCCAGGCGGAGGCGGTACAGCTGGCCGGGCTGTGGCGTGGCGGCATCGCCTGGAGCCAGCTACAGGCGACCGCGAAGGACGCCATCCCGGTCTCGCTCGATGACGCCACCGCCGCCGGCATCCCGTCGCCCGATCTCGCCCGGCTGGTATTTGCCGCCACGCCCGGCACCGTCGCCGGTCCGTCGAAGACCGAGGCCGGCTGGGCGGTGGTTCGCGTCTCCAAGGTGACGCCGGCCGACGACCGCAGCTTCGCGCAGGTGCAGGACGAGCTGCACGACATGATCGGCACCCAGCGCGCCGCAGCCCTGCTGCCGGCCCGGGTGCAGAAGCTTCAGGACGCGATCGCCGGCGGCGGCCTCGATTCGATCCCGTCCGATCTCGGCGCCGCCGCCGCCGAGGGCACGCTGGACGCGCAGGGCCAGACCCAGAGCGGCGATCCGGCGCCGCTGCCGGGCTCGGACGCGGTGCGTAAGGCGATCCGGGCGCAGGCCTTCGCTGCCCGCAAAGGCGACGTGCCGACCCTGATGCAGGGACCCGAGAGCAGCTGGTTCGCCCTGGTGGTCGAGCAGGTGACGCCGGCCGCGCCGCTCGCCTTCGTGCAGGCCGCCGACAGGGTGCGCGCCGACTGGCAACGGGATGCGGTGCGCCATACCGATGAGCAGCAGGCCGCCGCCCTCTACAACGCGGCCCAGAAGGCGCACGGGCTGGCGGCGGTTGCCGGCAATCGTCCGGGCTTCCAACGCGACGTCGTGGTGCGCCGCGATCAGACGACGGGTCCGATGCCGGCAAACCTGGTGCAGCTCGCCTTCTCGCTGGCGCCAGGCACCTCGACCATGGTGGAGGGCCCGGACGGCTTCACCGTCGCCACCGTCACCGGGGTGCGCCACCCTGATCCGACCGCCAACCCGCTGGAGTATGCCCGCGCCCGCCAGTCGCTGGACGCCGCCACGGCGGACGACGTCGAGAACGGCTACGTCGAGACGCTCCAGGGTCGCGCCAACCCCAAGATCAACGCCGGCGCCGTCGAGCAGGTCACCGGTGCGGGCAACGCTACGGGCGGCAGCGGCTCGTGAGCGACGGCGGCGAGGGTGGCGAGGGCGGCGCGATCGTCTGGACGGTCGAGGCCGCGGACCTGCTGACGCCCGTCGCCGCCTTCCTGAAGCTGAGCCGACATCTGCCCGGCGCCGACCGCAACGGCTTCCTGCTGGAGAGCATCGAGGGCGGCGCCGCCCGCGGCCGCTATTCGGTGATCGGCCTGCTGCCGGACCTGGTCTGGCGCTGCCATGACGGCCAGGTTTCCAGCGGCGCCGACCCGGCCGCGCTCGAGGCCGATCCACGGCCGCCAATGGCGTCTTTGCGAGGGCTGATCGCGGACAGCCGGCTGCCGCTTCCCGAAGGGCTGCCGCCGATGATCGGCGGCGTGTTCGGCTATCTCGGCTACGAGATGGTCCGGCAGATGGAGCGGCTGCCGAAACCGCCGGCCGACGACCTCCGCCTCCCCGACGCCATGCTGCTGCGCCCGTCGCTGTTCGCGGTCTTCGACAACGTGCGCGACGAGCTGACCCTGGCGGCGCCGCTGCGCCTCTCCGGTCCGGATGCCCGGGCCGCGGCCGACGACCGGCTCGCCGCCGCGCGCGACGCGCTCGCCCGCGAGCTGCCGCCAGCGCATCCGGTGGTGCCCGGCATCGGGCTGGAGCCGGCCGAGCCGCGCTCGAACTTCACGCGGGATGGCTTCCTGGCGGCGGTCGACCGCGCCAAGACCTACATCGCCGCCGGCGATGTCTTCCAGGTGGTGCCGAGCCAGCGGTTCTCGGCGCCGTTCCCGCTGCCGGGCCTGGCCCTCTACCGCGCGCTGCGGCGGATCAACCCGGCACCCTTCCTGTTCTTCCTCGATCTATCGGCCGGCTGTGAGGACTTCCAGCTGGTCGGCAGCAGCCCCGAGGTGCTGGTGCGGCTGCGCGACGGGCTGGTGACGGTGCGGCCGCTCGCCGGCACCCGGCCGCGCGGCGCCGACCGCGCCGAGGACGCGCGGCTGGAAGCCGACCTGCTCGCCGACCCGAAGGAGCGTGCCGAGCACCTGATGCTGGTCGATCTCGGCCGCAACGACGTCGGCCGCGTCGCCGAGCTCGGTAGCGTGCGGGTGCAAGAGAGCTTCGCGATCGAGCGCTTCAGCCACGTCATGCACATCTCGTCCACCGTGACCGGCCGTTTGCGCCCGGGACTGGACGCGCTGGATGCCCTGGCTGCCGGCTTCCCAGCCGGCACGCTGACGGGCGCTCCGAAGATCAGGGCGATGGAGATCGTCGACGAGCTCGAGCCGACCCGGCGCGGCACCTACGGCGGCTGCATCGGCTACTTCGGCGCCGACGGCACCATGGACACCTGCATCGGCCTGCGCATGGCTCTGCTGAGAGACGGTCAGATGCACGTGCAGGCCGGATGCGGCGTGGTCGCCGACAGCGTGCCGGAGGCCGAATATGAAGAGACCCGGCAGAAGGCGCGGGCATTGTTCCGCGCCGCCGAGGCGGCGATCGCCGACGTCAAGGCAACGCCAGGAGCTCTTTCCCAGGACCCCGCCAGAGGCACAGCTTCGGGAAACCACCTTTGAGAAAGCAGGTCTGGAGCCGCCGGTTCCAGCGGGGTCCAGGGCAGAGCCCCTGGCCTTCACGCCGTCATCAGCGACTCCTCGCGCGACAGCACCTCGATCAGCTGCGCGCGCACCGCATCCGCCCGGACGTTCGCCACCTGGCATGTTCCGGCCGCCATATGGCCGCCGCCGCCGTAGCCGAGGCAGATTTCGCCGACATCGAGCGGCGACCGGCGGTCCAGGATCGACTTGCCGATCGCGAACACGGTGTTCTGCCGCTTCACGCCCCACAGGACGTGCGCCGAGATGTCGCACTCCGGGAACAGGGCGTAGACCGCGAAGCGGTTGCCGGCATAGACCACCTCCTCATCGCGCAGGTCGATCAGCGCCAACTTGCCGTGCACCGTCGTGCAACGCCGGAGCTGGTCCGCGAACGCCTCCCGGTGCGCCTCGTAGATGGCGACGCGCTCCGTCACGTCCGGCAGCGCCAGCACCTCCTCGATGCTGCAGTCGCGGCAGCGCTCGATCAGCTGCATCATCAGGTCGTAGTTCGAGATCCGGAAATTGTGGAAGCGGCCGAGGCCGGTCCGGCTGTCCATCAGGAAGTTGAGCAGCACCCAACCCTGCGGGTCCAGGATCTCGGCCCGGGTGAACTGCGCCATGTCGGCCTGGTCGACCGCGTCCATCAGCTCCACGCTGATGCGTGGGAAGGCGGCCGCACCTCCGTAATAGCCGTGCACGACGCGGGCGGCCGAGGGGGCCGCCGCGTCGATGACGTGGTTGACCGGGTTCGCCTCGCCGCGGCGGACGATCTCGCTGGCGTGGTGGTCGAAGGCCAGGTGGCAACCCGCGACGTAGGGCAGGTTGGTGACGATGTCGCGGTCGGTGATCGGGACGATGCCGTCCTGCATGTCCTTGGGATGGACGAACTTGACGTCGTCGATGAGGTCGAGCTCACGCAGCAGCATGCCGCAGACAAGGCCGTCGAAATCGCTGCGGGTGACGAGGCGGTATTTCTGGTTCGACATGGGATACGCCCGATTGGATACCGGCACGTTAGAGGGCGGATCGCTAAGATTCGGTTGACGCGGCGCGGCCGTTTGACCGCCCTGCCGCGCCGCCGCAGGATGCGGGTATGATCCTGCTGATCGACAATTACGACAGCTTCACCCACAACCTCGTGCACTACCTGGGCGAGCTGGGCGAGACCTGCGACGTGCGCCGCAACGACACCCTGTCGGTCCGGGACGCGCTGGCGCTGGAGCCCGAGGCCATCGTGCTGTCGCCCGGCCCCTGCTCGCCGAACGAGGCAGGCATCTGCTGCGAGCTCATCGCCAAGGCGGCCGGTCGGGTGCCGGTGTTCGGCGTCTGCCTCGGCCACCAGGCGATCGGCCAGGTGTTCGGCGCCGAGGTGGTGCGGGCACCGGCGCCGATGCATGGCAAGGTGAGCCCGATCCTGCACGACGGCAGCGACGTGTTCCGGGGCCTGCCGTCGCCGTTCGCGGCCACCCGCTACCACAGCCTGACGCTGAGGCCGGACAGCCTGCCCGAGACCCTCGTCGCCACCGCGCGCACCGCGGACGGCGTGGTCATGGGCGTCGCGCACCGCGACCTGCCGATCTACGGCGTACAGTTCCATCCGGAGAGCATCGCCTCGGAGCACGGCCACGCCATCCTTGCCAACTTCCTGGCCCTGGCACGACGTCGCGACGTCCTGGAGCGGCGCAGCCACGCCGCCTGATCGCGCATGGCCATCGACCTGAGGCCGGTCCTGGGCCGGATCGCCGACGGGCATGTGCTGTCGGAGGACGAGGCCCGGGCCGCGTTCGACATCGTGATGGCGGGCGGCGCCACGCCGGCGCAGATCGCCGGGCTGGCGATGGGGCTGCGGATGCGCGGCGAGACCGTGTCGGAGCTGGTCGGCGCGGCGCAGGCGATGCGCGGCCGCATGCGCGCGGTGCCGAGCGCGGCCGACGCGGTCGACGTCTGCGGCACCGGCGGCGACGGCCACGCCACCCTCAACGTCTCGACCGCGGTCGCCTTCGTGCTGGCGGCACTCGGGGTGCCGGTCGCCAAGCACGGCAACCGCGCGGTCTCCTCGCGCGCCGGCGCGTCCGACACCCTGGAGGCGCTCGGCATCCCGGCCGAGACCGACCCGGACGTGCTGGCGGCGTCGCTGCGGATGCGCGGCCTCGCGTTCCTGGCCGCACCCCTGCACCATCCGGCGATGCGCCATGCCGCGGCCGCGCGCGCCGAGCTCGGCGTGCGCACGATCTTCAACCTGCTCGGGCCGCTCTGCAATCCGGCCGGGGTGCGGCGTCAGATGGTGGGCGTGTTCGACACCGCCTGGCTGTTGCCGGTCGCCCGTGCGCTGGATCGGCTGGGCTGCGACCGCGCTTGGGTGGTGCATGGCGAGGATGCGGACGGCGGGCCGGGCCTCGACGAGTTCGGCCTGGCCGGCCCGACCCGGGTGCTGGCCCTGCACGCCGGCTGGCTCGGCCGCTTCAGCGTCGCGCCCGGCGATGTCGGTCTCGCCGTCCGGCCGATCGCCGCGATCGCCGGAGGCGGCCCGGCCGACAACGCCGCCGCCTTGCTGCGGCTGCTCGGCGGCGAGACCGGGGCCTACCGCGACACCGTGCTGCTGAACGCCGCCGCCGCCTTGCAGGTGAGCGCGCAGGGGCATATCTCGGAAGCTCACGAGACCGGCGCATTGGAGGGCAGGACGGCGATCGATCGCGAGGCGGTCCCCGACATGTCGCCGCCGCTCGGCCCTCTGCGCGACGGCCTGGCGCGCGCCGCCCGGGCGATCGACGACGGGTCGGCCCTGGCGATACTGCGGGCGATGCGTCGGACGCCGGGACTGGTCTGAAGCGCGCGTGCCCATCACAGGACGGCTCCATGATCCCTGAACTGTCCGATCATGCGCCGCGGGACGTGCCGGACGTGCTGGCTCGGATCTGCGCGCAGACCCGGGCCGAGGTCGCGCGGCGCAGCGGCGGGCTGTCGCTGCGGGAGATCAGGCTCCGGTTGCGCGACCTGGCCGAGCCGCCGCGCGGCTTCGGCCGCGCGCTGAAGCGTAAGACTGCCGAGCGCCAGGCCGGCCTGATCGCCGAGATCAAGAAGGCGTCGCCCTCCGCCGGCCTGATCCGCCCGGCCTACGACCCGGCCGCGATCGCCCGCGAGTATCAGGCTGCCGGCGCCGCGTGCCTGTCGGTCCTGACCGAGGGGCCGTCCTTCGGCGGCCACGTCGCCGACCTTCAGATAGCGCGGGTGGCCGTGCGGCTGCCGGTGCTGCGCAAGGACTTCATCCTCGACCCCTGGCAGGTCTACGAGAGCCGACTGATCGGGGCCGATTGCATCCTGTTGATCATGGCGGCTCTCACCGATGCCATGGCGGCCGAGTTGCTGGCGCTGGCTCGGTCGCTCGACCTCGACGTGCTGGTCGAGGTGCACGACGAGGCCGAGCTGGACCGAGCGCTCGGGCTGGACACCACGTTGATCGGACTGAACAACCGCGACCTGCGCACGCTGCGGACCGACCTCGACACCACCGTGCGGCTGGCGCCCAGGGTGCCGCCGGACCGCATCGTCGTGGCCGAGAGCGGCATCCGCAGCCGCGCCGACGTGGTGCGGCTGGCCGAGGCCGGCGCCTCGTGCTTCCTGGTTGGCGAGAGCCTGCTGCGCCAGCCTGACGCCGGGGCCGCCTGCGCCGCCCTGCTTGGCCCGGTCTGAGTTGGCCGGCCTCAACCATCTCGACGAGGCGGGACGGGCGGTGATGGTCGACGTGTCGGCCAAGCCCGAGACGGCGCGGGAGGCGGTCGCGGCCGCGCGGGTGGCGATGCGGCCGGAGACGCTGGCCCTGATCGTGTCGGGCGGCATGCCGAAGGGAGACGTCTTCGCGGCGGCCCGGATCGCGGGCATCATGGCGGCCAAGCGCACCGCCGAGCTGATCCCGCTCTGCCATCCGCTGCCGATCAGCGCCGTGGCGTTGACGCTCGCGGCGGACGATGCCGGCAGCGCCGTGCTGATCGAGGCCATCGTCCGCACGACCGGCCGCACCGGCGTGGAGATGGAGGCCTTGACGGCGGCAACCGTGGCGGCGCTCACCCTCTATGACATGTGCAAGGCGGTTGATCGCGGCATGCAGATCGAGGGCATACGGGTGCTGAGCAAGACCGGCGGCAAGTCCGGGACCTACGAGGCGGGCCCGCGCCAGGGGTCCGACCTCTCCAACGACGGCGATTCGAGGAACCGAGCATGAGCGCAGCGAGACAGCAGCCGGCCGAGGCGTCCCGCGGCAGCAACCAGCCGCCGATGAGCCAGGACGAGCTCACCCGGGCCTACGGCGACATGCTGCTGATCCGGCGCTTCGAGGAGCGCACCGGCCAGCTCTACGGCATGGGGCTGATCGGCGGCTTCTGCCACCTCTATATCGGGCAGGAGGCAATCGTGGTCGGCGTGCAGATGGCGCTGCGCCAGGGAGACAAGATCGTCACGTCCTACCGTGACCACGGCCACATGCTGGCCGCCGGCATGGATCCGAAGGGTGTGATGGCGGAGCTGACTGGACGCGCTACCGGCTACTCGCGCGGCAAGGGCGGCTCGATGCACATGTTCTCCAAGAAGGAGAACTTCTACGGCGGCCACGGCATCGTCGGCGCCCAGGTCTCGATCGGCGCCGGCCTGGCGTTTGCCAACAAGTATCGCGGCACCGACGAGGTCGCGGTGGCCTACATGGGCGACGGCGCCTCGAACCAGGGCCAGGTGTTCGAGAGCTTCAACCTGGCGGCGCTGCAGGCCCTGCCCTGCGTGTTCGTGATCGAGAACAACCAGTATGGCATGGGCACCAGCGCCGCCCGCTCCTCGGCGTCGAAGTCGCTGTGGCGCAACGGCGAGCCCTGGGGCATCCCCGGCCGGCAGGTGGACGGCATGGACGTGGTGGCCGTGCGTGAGGCGGCGGCGGCGGCGGTGGCCCACTGCCGCGCCGGTCAGGGTCCGTATCTGCTGGAGATGAAGACCTACCGCTATCGCGGCCACTCGATGTCGGACCCGGCCAAGTACCGCACCCGCGAGGAGGTCGACCAGATGCGGCGCGAGCACGATGCCATCGAGGCGGCACGCCACGCGCTGCTCGGCATGGGCGTCGAGGAGCGGGTGCTGAAGGAGACCGACGACGCCATCAAGCGGCGCGTGGCCGAGGCGGCGGAGTTCGCGCAAACGAGCCCGGAGCCCGATCCTGCCGAGCTCTGGACCGACGTGCTGGTGGAGGTCTGAGCCCGATGTCGACGCAGGTCCTGATGCCAGCGCTTTCGCCGACCATGACCGAGGGCAAGCTGGCGCGCTGGCTCAAGAAGGTGGGCGACAGCATCGCCGCCGGCGACGTGATCGCCGAGATCGAGACCGACAAGGCGACCATGGAGGTCGAGGCGGTCGACGAGGGCACGCTGGGTCGCATCCTGGTCGAGGAGGGTACCGAGAACGTGGCGGTGAACGCGCCGATCGCCGAGCTGCTGGCGGATGGCGAGCAGGCGGGTGGCACGCCATCCGTGCCGGTCGCCGAGGCGCCGGCGCTGCCGAAGGTCGCCGCCGAAGGGTCGGACGCCAAGGCGATCGCCGACCGGGGATCGGCCGCGAAGACCTCCGAGCTGGCGCGGACGGCGCCGGAGCGGGAGTGGGGCGAGACCCGGTCCATCTCGGTTCGGGAGGCGCTGCGCGACGCCATGGCGCTCGAGCTGCGCGCCGACGACGACGTGTTCCTGATGGGCGAGGAGGTCGCCGAGTATCAGGGCGCCTACAAGGTGAGCCAGGGTCTGCTCGAGGAGTTCGGGCCGCGCCGGATCATCGACACGCCGATCACTGAGCACGGCTTCACCGGGATGGCGGTCGGTGCGGCGCTCACCGGCCTGAAGCCGATCGTCGAGTTCATGACCTTCAACTTCGCCATGCAGGCGATCGACCAGATCATCAACTCGGCCGCCAAGACGCTCTACATGTCGGGCGGCCAGATGGGCTGCCCGATCGTGTTTCGCGGGCCCAATGGCGCCGCGTCCCGCGTCGGCGCCCAGCACAGCCAGTGCTACGCCAGCTGGTATGCGCACGTGCCCGGCCTGAAGGTGGTGGCGCCGTACAGCTCGGCGGACGCCATGGGTCTGCTGCGGGCGGCGATCCGCGATCCCAACCCGGTGATCGTGCTGGAGAACGAGATCCTCTACGGCCAGAGCTTCGAGTGCCCGACCGATCCCGACTTCGTGCTGCCGATCGGCAAGGCGAGGGTCGAGCGCGGCGGCAGCCACGTGACCATCGTCGCGTTCTCGATCATGGTCGGCGTGGCGCTGAAGGCGGCAGAGATCCTGGCGGCCGAGGGCATCGAGGCCGAGGTGATCAACCTGCGCAGCCTGCGGCCGCTCGACACCGCCACCATCGTGGGCAGCGTGAAGAAGACCTCGCGGCTCGTCTGCGTCGAGGAGGGCTGGCCGTTCGCCGGCATCGGCGCGGAGATCACCATGCAGATCGTCGAGCACGCGTTCGACTGGCTCGATGCGCCGCCGGTTCGGGTGCACGGCCTCGACGTGCCGCTGCCCTATGCCGCCAACCTCGAGAAGCTGGCGCTGCCGCAGCCGGACTGGGTCGTGGATGCCGTGAGGAAGCTGGTCTGATGTCCGTCAACATCCTGATGCCGGCGCTTTCGCCGACCATGACCGAGGGCACGCTGGCGCGCTGGCTCAAGAAGGAGGGCGACAGCATCGCATCCGGCGACGTGATCGCCGAGATCGAGACCGACAAGGCGACCATGGAGGTCGAGGCGGTCGACGAGGGCATCCTCGCCCGGATCCTGATCGCCGACGGCACCGAGGGCGTGAAGGTGAACGCGCCGATCGGCATCCTGGTCGCCGACGGCGAGGTGGTGCCGGATAATGCAGAGGGCGCTGCCGGCGCTGCCGCGGGGGAGGCGCCCAGGCCGGCCGCCGAGCCGGTCAATCAGGGATCCAGGCCACCCGTCGCGCAGCAGCCGGCGGCCCCGGGGGCGACGGCCGAGGCGGCACCCGCGGGGGCCAGCGACAGCGGCAGCCGGGTGTTCGCCTCGCCGCTGGCGCGCCGCCTGGCCCGGGCCGCCGGCCTGGATCTCGCGACGCTGACGGGCTCGGGCCCGAACGGCCGCATCATCCGTGCCGACATCGAGGCCGCGCGGATCCCGGTCGCCACGTCCGCGCCCGCCCCCGTGCTGGCGCCGGCGCCGGAACCTGCGCGTCCGGCGCCGGTGCCGATCACCGCGCCGCACCGCAAGGTCCCGAACTCCAATATCCGCCGCGTGATCGCGCGGCGGCTGTCGGAGAGCAAGCAGTTCGTGCCGCACTTCTACGTCTCGATCGACGTCGAGATGGATGCGCTGATGGCGCTGCGCACGCAGCTGAACGGTGCCTCGCCGGCGGACGGACCGGGCAGCTTCAAGCTGTCGATCAACGACATGCTGATCAAGGCTTGCGCCGAAACGCTGGTCCGGGTGCCCAAGGTCAATGCCAGCTACACCGACGAGGCGATCATCGAATACGAGGATGTCGACATCGCGGTGGCGGTCTCGATCCCGGATGGGCTGATCACGCCGATCGTGCGGGGCGCCGGCAAGAAGTCGCTGCGCGAGATCAGCAACGAGGCGCGCGCGCTGATCGCGCGGGCCCGCGACGGTCGGCTGAAGCCGGAGGAGTTTCAAGGCGGCGGGTTCTCGATCTCCAACATGGGCATGTTCGGCGTGAAGCAGTTCTCTGCCATCCTGAACCCGCCGCAGGCCGGCATCTTGGCGGTGAGCGCCAGCGAGAAACGGCCGGTGGTGCGGTCGGGCAAGGACGGCGATCGCATCGAGATTGCCACGATCATGACCGCCACGCTCTCGGTCGATCACCGCGCCGTCGATGGCGCGCTGGCGGCGCAGTGGGTGTCGGTGTTCAAGTCGGTGATCGAAACGCCGATGGGTCTGGTGGTCTGAGATGGCACCTCCGGGCGAGACCGCATTCGACGTCGTCGTCATCGGCGGCGGCCCCGGCGGCTACGTCGCGGCCATCCGCGCGGCGCAACTCGGGATGCGGGCGGCGGTGGTGGAGAGCACGCATCTGGGCGGCATCTGCCTGAACTGGGGCTGCATCCCGACCAAGGCGCTGCTGCGCTCGGCCGAGATCAACCATCTGCTGCACCATCTGGACGAGTTCGGCTTCGCCGCCGAGGGCATCACCTTCGATCTGGCGAAGGTGGTCAAGCGGTCGCGGGCGATCGCCGGCCAGCTGGCGTCCGGCGTCGGCTACCTGTTGAAGAAGAACAAGATCCCGGTGTTCAACGGCCGTGGCCGGCTGACGGGCCGGGAGTCCGAGGGCGGCCCACACCAGGTCGAGGTGACGAAGGACGGTGCCGCCGTCGCGATATTGACCGCACCGCACGTTATCCTGGCGACGGGTGCGCGGGCACGGGTGCTGCCGGGACTGGAGCCGGATGGCGAGCTGGTCTGGAGCTATCGCGAGGCGATGGTGCCGACATCGATGCCGAAGCGCCTGCTGGTGATCGGCTCGGGGGCCATCGGCATCGAGTTCGCGAGCTTCTACCGCAACATGGGCGCCGAGGTGACGGTGGCCGAGGTGGTGGACCGCATCCTTCCCGTGGAGGATGAGGAGATCGCCGTCTTCGCGCGCAAGGCGTTCGAGGGTCAGGGCATCCGCATCCTGACCGGTGCGAAGATCGGCACCCCGATCCGCGGCGATGGGCTGGTGCGGGTCCCGATCGAGGCTGGCGGTACGTCGGAGACGCTGGAGTTCGACCGCGTGATCTCGGCGGTGGGCATCGTCGGCAACTTCGAGGATTTGGGGATCGAGGGGACTGGGGTGGTCGTCGAGCGCACCCATGTGGTGATCGACCATTACTGCCGCACCGGCGAGCCCGGCCTCTATGCGATCGGCGACCTCGCTGGAGCACCCTGGCTTGCGCACAAGGCCAGCCACGAGGGCGTGCTGTGCGTCGAGAAGATCGCCGGGCGCGACGTGCACCCGATCGACTGGACCAACATTCCCGGCTGCACCTACTGCAGGCCGCAGATCGCCAGCGTCGGCTGGACCGAGGCGAAGGCGAGAGCCGAGGGCAGGGTGATCCGTGTCGGCCGCTTCCCGTTCATCGGCAATGGCAAGGCGATCGCCATGGGCGAGCCGGAGGGCCTGGTGAAGACGGTGTTCGACGCCGGCTCGGGCGAGCTGCTGGGCGCCCACATGGTCGGCGCGGAAGTGACGGAAATGATCCAGGGCTACGTCATCGCCCGCACGCTGGAGACCACCGAGCAGGAGCTGATGCACAGCGTGTTCCCGCATCCCACCGTCAGCGAGACCATGCACGAGGCGGTGCTGGATGCCTGGGGCCAGGCGATCCACTTCTGACGAGTCGGGATCCGAGGGCCTCGGCCCTCGGGCGGGTCCAGCGCAGCGCCCTGGCCTTCCTTCTCCCTCCCTACCAGCACCGGCCGCGTGCCCGTCCCCGTCCTCAGTAGGCGCATGTCCGGCGGCGAGTACAGACGCCTCGGCCTGCCGAGGCCCCGCACCGAACTGCCCCGCTGGTAACAGGCTTTCGCGCGTTGCTGGCGGACTATTCTCGGCTTGACGCTCCCATCCGGCGGCGCCACCTGTCGGATGCCACCCTCCGGATCAGATCCCGACCATGTCCAGCCGCCTGCTGATCGACCATCGCCATGGCGGCCTCGTCAACGCCGATGGAGCGGCGGTCCGCCATCCCGAAAAGGCGCACCGGCCGGATAACCCGATCCAGCGCAAGCCGGACTGGATCAGGGTGCGAGCGCCGACGCATCCGGTCTATCACGAGACCCGGGCGCTGATGCGCGAGCAGCGGCTGGTGACCGTGTGCGAGGAGGCGGCCTGCCCCAACATCGGCGAGTGCTGGTCGCAGCGCCACGCCACCATGATGATCATGGGCGAGATCTGCACCCGCGCCTGCGCCTTCTGCAACGTCCGCACCGGCCAGCCCGAGGCGCTGGACGACGGCGAGCCGCAGCGCCTGGCGGACGCGGTGGCGACGCTCGGGCTGCGCCACGTGGTGGTGACGTCGGTCGATCGCGATGACCTGCCCGATGGTGGCGCCCGGCACTTCGCGCGCGTGATCACGGCGCTGCGGACGACCGCGCCGGACACCACGGTCGAGATCCTGACGCCCGACTTCCTGCGAAAGCCGGGTGCGCTGGAGGTCGTGGTGGCCGCGCGGCCGGACGTGTTCAACCATAATCTCGAAACCGTGCCCCGCCTCTACCCAACCATTCGCCCCGGCGCGCGCTACTACCAGTCGATGCGGCTGCTCGACAGCGTGAAGCGTCTAGACCCGACCATCTTCACGAAGTCCGGCATGATGGTGGGGCTGGGCGAGCATCGCCTCGAGATCCTGCAGGTGATGGACGACCTGCGTATCGCCGACGTCGACTTCCTGACGCTCGGTCAGTACCTGCAACCGAGCGTGAAGCACGCCGCGGTGGAGAGCTTCGTGACACCCGATGAATTCGCCGACTACGCTGGCATGGCGCGCGCCAAGGGCTTCCTGCAGGTGAGCGCCACCCCGCTGACCCGCTCCTCGTATCATGCCGACGCCGACTTCGCCGCGCTCCGGGCGACGCGGGCCGCTCGGCTCCGGCCGGCCTGATGCCGACGCATGCCGAGAGGCGCGTGATCGCCTACAGCGACGAGCAGCTGTTCGACATGGTGGCCGACGTGGAGAGCTATCCGAAGTTCCTGCCGTGGTGCGCGGCGTCGCGCCTCATCAGCCGCACCGAGACCGAACTGCTGTCCGACCTCACGATCGGCTTCGGGCCGTTCCGCGAGACCTTCACCAGCCGCGTCGAGCTCGACCGGCCGCACACCGTCAAGGTGCACTACGAGAAGGGGCCGTTTCGCTACCTGAACAATGTCTGGACCTTCACGCCCGATCCTCGCGGCTGCCTCGTCGATTTCCGGGTCGAGTTCGAGTTCAAGTCGCGCATGCTGCGGGCAGCGATCGGGGTCGTGTTCAATGAGGCGGTGAAGCTGATGGTCGGCGCCTTCCTGAAGCGGGCTCGAGACATCTATGGTCCTCCGGTCAAGGCTACGGGACCTGCCGCTGCGAGCACCTCGCCGCCATCCACAGCTCCGCTGCCGGACCCGCTTGGGTCCTGAACGTTTCGATCGCGAGTTTCAGAGTCTGTGGCGCAACTGCCACGGAGGGGCTTCGTTGCTGTGTCGTGTTCGAATGCGCGTGCCGCGTATTCAGACCTGGCCTTCAACATCCTGTCCATGTGGCAGAGAGGAAAACCCATGAAGTCGATCCTGAGCGCGTCCGTCTGTGCAGCCGTCCTGGCTTTCGCCGTCCCGGCCCTGGCCGATACGACCACCTCCACCTCCACGCACCACCACATGGCCAAGCACCATGGCATGAAGGGTAAGAAGGGCATGAAGGGCGGCAAGATGAGTGGGGATGCCGCGGTGCAGGATCTGAACGCCAAGAGCTTGGCCGCCGCCCGTTCCGGGCAGCCTCTCGACGTCGGATCCAGCTCGAGCGCTCCGGCACCGGCACCGGCAGCACCTGCTACCGGGACGCCCGCGTCCACCATGCCGTCAAACGCGCCTGGCGGTCAGTAAGATCGTCGCTGCCGGTCCGGCGATCGACACCGGTCCAGCATGTTCACGGTTTGGTAATCCCTAGACGGTAAATTGGGCGGGTTCCGGGAAAACATCCGGGACCCGTTCAACCGCGTGCGCTCCGGGTCGAGGCTCGGGCCGACGTGCATCGAAGAGGATCTTCCGATGCGTGTGCTCCTCAACGTGAGCGTCGTTCTGGTCTGCGGCGGGTTGGCCGCCTTGTCCTCGCTCGCGCAGGGCGCCCCGACCCAGGCGGCCATGCTACCTACGGCGTTTCCGCGGGCGTCGGAGTTCGTCCCGCTGATCCCCGGCAGCGTGTCGTCGGTGACGCCAATCAAGCATTCGAGCGGTGTCGAGGTTCATTTTGCGGCCGCCAACACGACGCATGACGGTCATCTGACGAAGGCCCAGGCCGAGCAGTCGGACTGGACGCGCGTGGTCAAGCATTTCGACGAGATCGATACCGATCACAGGGGCTGGATCAGCGTCGAGCAGATCCACGCCTTCAACAGGACGCATCGCGGGCATCGGAAGGCCACGTCCAGCTAGAGCATCATCCGATCGAACGGACTCGTTCGATCGGATGATGCTTGTCAAAATAACAAGCTAGAGGATGATCCGTGAGCCTAAGCGATCGGATCATCCTCTAAGACCGCCGGGCGGCCCGAGATCGCGATCTTCTACGAACCAGACGCAGTTTCGAGCATGGAGAGCGCCTGGCCCACCGCCTGCGCCCGCACCGACGCTCTATCGCCCGGGAAGATCTTGTGGACGGTCTCGGTCGACTGCCCGCGGACTGCAATCCCAAACCAGACCAGCCCGACGGGCTTTCCGGCGGTGGCCCCGCCGGGCCCGGCGATCCCGGTGATGGAAACAGCCAGATCGGCCCTGCTGCGGAAGAGCGCGCCCTCGGCCATCGCCGCGGCGACCTCGGCGCTGACAGCGCCGACTTGCTCGAGCAGCGCCGTCTCAACGCCCAGCACCGCGTGCTTCATCTCGTTGGAGTAGGTGACGAAGCCACCCAGCACGCAGTCGGAACTGCCCGGATGATGGGTCAGAGCCGCCGTCACCAGGCCGCCGGTGCAGCTTTCCGCCGTCGCCACGCGCAGCCTAGCGCGGCGCAGGGCGTCCAGTACGCGGGCAGCCCGTGCCAGCGTCTCGGCGTCGATCATCCCGCCCGCTCCAGCCCGTGTCGTCCGGCCAGCAGCAGCGCCGCGCCGACCAGGCCGGCCAGGATGTCGTCCCCCATGACGCCGAGCGCGTCATGGCGGCGGTCGATCGCGCCGATAGGTCCGGGCTTGGCGATGTCAAGCAGCCGGAACAGCAGGAACGCGGCCGCTACCCAGCCGCCCAGCCGCGCGCCCCGCGGCGCCGGCAGGCCCGGCAGCCCGAGCAGCCCGGTCAGCGTGATCCACATCCCGACGACCTCGTCGATCACGATCCAGCCATGGTCGGCCCCGCCGGAGGCACGCCGGACCGCGACGCCGCCGCCCAGGGAGGCCAGCCCGATCGCGCCCAGCAGCAACGGCGGCGATCGCAGCAGCAGCCAACCGAGAGGCAGCGCGGCCAGGCTGCCGGCGGTGCCAGGTGCTCGGGAGGCGAAGCCGCTGCCGCCGAAGCTCGCCAGTGCGACCGCCCAACGTGGCGCCGACGCATGCGGTGCGGCGCTCATGAACGCGCCTCCGTGCCGGCCTGATACACGACCTGGTTCTCCATCACGCGCTGGACGTAGTTGCGGGTCTCGGCGAACGGGATGCTCTCGATCCAGTCGACCATCCGGTCCTGGGGGCCGAGGGCGTCTGCCGCGGATGCGCGCGTCGGGTCGCCGTCGTCCGCGAGCCAGCGATCGACCCGGTGCGGCCCGGCATTGTAGGCGGCGACCGCATACGGAACGCTGCCGCCGTAGCGGGCCAGCAGGCCGGACAGGTAGGCGCCACCCAGCGCCATGTTGGTGTCGGGATCGAACAGGCTGGCCGGGCTCGGGTCCGGCCGGGCGAGCGACCGGGCGGTGTCGCGGGCGGTGCCGGCGGTGAGCTGCATCAGGCCGCGCGCTCCGGCGGGGCTGGTGACCTGCGCATCGAAGCTGCTCTCCTGGCGCATGATCGCCAGCGCCAGGCCAGGCGGCAAGGCGCCGCCATCGGGTGGCGTGACCGGGCGCGGCCAGCCGGCATGCAGCAGCACCTGGCCGCGCCGGCCGGCCGAGCGGGCGATCGCCACCGCCACGTCCGGCAGGCCGAGCCGGTCGGCCAGGTCGGCCCCCAGCGCATGGTTCGTGGCATCGGTCGAGAGTTGGTCGAGCCTCAGCAGGAAGGCACGCGCATGCCGCGGATCGTTCCAGGCGACGAGCAGCTCGGCGGCGCGCGCCAGCTCCAGCCCGGCGAAGCGGATCGCCGCATCGCCGGTCCAGCCCGGACCGTGCAGCCGCGCCAGGTCGGCGGTCTCGAAGCGGAAGCCCAGGGACGGGTCGAGCAGCGTCGCCGGACCCGGTGCCGGCGGCTGCAGCCGGGCGGCGGCAAGCTGGCCATAGAAGGTGGTCGGATTGGCGGCCGCCTGTCGCAGCGCCGTCGCGGCTCCGTCGGCATCACCTCGCGCCAGCCTCGCCTGCGCCACCCAGTAGGCGCCGCGGCTGCGCGTCAGCACCGCCTCCGCCTGCAGCAGGGTAGCGAAGCGCGCCTCCGCCGCCACCGGATCGTGCAGCCGGCGCAGGCTGATCCAACCGCCGAGGAAGGCTGCGTCGAGCCGCGTGGCGGGGTCGATCTGCGCGGCATCGTCGGCCAACGCCAAGGCGTCGGAATCATGGCCGTCGCGCAGCCGGTCCCGGGCCAGCGCGTCGCGCTCGGCCCAGACCGCGACCAGCCGCGCCGGCGAGATCGCCGCCTCGGCCGCGAAGCCGCGCGTGCGCCACAGCGCCATCGCCGCGTCGTCGCGGTTCGCCCGACGCAGCCAGCGTGCCAGGT
>CALMVO010000029.1:0-9924 GCA_937873205.1 uncultured Acetobacteraceae bacterium | reverse complement strand
GGGGCACCGCGCCGCCGGCCCGGCCGAGTTCGGCGGCCAGCGCGTCGGCGTCGGGCGCGCCGCGTCGCAACGCCAGCCGGGCCCCGGCGAGCGGCTGGTCCGCCGGCGACAGCAGCGGCAGGATGCGCTGCGCCGCGGCGATGTTGCCCGCGGTCTCTAGGCGGTCGAACCGCTGCCAGTCGTCCTCCCGCGTCAGCCAGCCCCCCCAGTCGCGCTGCAGCGCCGCCTCCTGGTCCGGCTGGTCGTTGCCGTGGATCCAGGCGGTGCGGGCCTCGGCGACCAGGGCGGCGTCAGGGGCCCCGAGCGTGACGCAGCGCTCCAGTGCCGCAGCGCTCGTGAGGGCGAGCGTCGCGCACAGCGTCGTCAGCGAGGCCGGATCGACGTCGGCGGCGACCGCCTGTTCGAGGCGCTGCATCAGCAGCGGCCGGTTCGGCCAGGTCGGGTTCTGCGCCAGGAAGCCGGAGATTTCCGCCGCCGAGCCGCCGCCCGGCTGCAGCAGGCGCAGGTAGATCGCGAGCCGCACCGCCACCGCCTCGCCCGGCTCGGCCGACGCGGCGGCGAGGCTGACCTGTGCGGCCGCCGCCGCGGTGGGGCTGGCACCCTCGGCAGGCGAGGCCGGCCGAGCGGTGCAGCCCCCCGGGCTCGTCACCGCCAGCACCAGGACGAGCCGGCGCGCCGGCCCGGCATACAGGAACCGGGCAAGGCGGATGGCGAGGGGCGGGGCAGTGGGCATGGCGTGCGCCAGCATCCGGCGGCGGCGGCGATCGGGCAAGGCCGCGGCTGTTCCAGCCCGCCACGGCGTGGGATACCGTGCGACGCGGCCGGCGGCAGCCGCGACGGGCGCCGCTTCCGGTCGGAGCCGGTCTGTTCGGTGGAGAAGCCTATGTTCAAGGGGTCGATCGTCGCCCTCATCACCCCGATGCGGCCGGACGGCGCGGTCGACGAGGCGGCGTACGAGCGCCATGTCGACTGGCAGATCGAGAGCGGCAGCAGCGCGGTGGTTCCGGTCGGCACCACGGGGGAGAGCCCGACGCTGACCCATGCCGAGCATCGCCGGCTGATCGACATCGCGGTCGGCGTGGCACGCGGCCGGGCCGGGGTGCTGGCCGGCACCGGCTCCAACAGCACCGCCGAGGCGATCGCCACCACCCGCCATGCGCGCGAGGCCGGCGCCGACGCCGCCCTGGTGGTCACGCCCTACTACAACAAGCCGACGCAGGACGGGCTCTACCGGCACTACATGGCGATCGCCGATGCCGTCGACCTGCCGCTGTTCATCTACAACATCCCCGGCCGCAGCGTGGTCGACATGGGCGTCGAGACGATGGCGCGGCTGGCCCGGCATCCCAACATCGTCGGCGTGAAGGACGCGACCGCCAACCTGCTGCGGCCGCTGCAGATCCGGCGGGCCGCCGGGTCGGCGTTCTGCCAGCTCTCCGGCGAGGATGGTACCGCGCTGGCCTACAACGCCGCCGGCGGCTCGGGCTGCATCAGCGTCACCGCCAACGTGGCCCCGGCGCTGTGCGCGCGGATGCAGGCCGCCTGGGACCGTGGCGACGTCCGGGACGCGATGGCGATCCAGGAGAGGCTGCTGCCGCTGCACGACGCGCTGTTCGTCGAGAGCAGTCCGGGGCCGGTGAAGTATGCGGCGAGCCTGCTCGGCCGCTGCGGCGAGATCTGCCGGCTGCCGCTGGCGCCGGTGGCCGACGCGACGCGGGCGCAGGTCCGCGCGGCGATGGAGGAGGTCGGCCTGTTCGGCTGACGCGCCATGGCCAAGGACACCAAGAAGAGCGGGATGATCTCGCACGGCATCGCGGCACAGAATCGCAAGGGCCGGTTCGACTACACCATCAAGGAGACGGTGGAGGCCGGCATCGTGCTGAAGGGCCCCGAGGTGAAGAGCCTGCGCCTCGGCCGTGCCACCATCACCGAGGCCTACGCAGCCGAGCGCGACGGCGCGGTCTGGATGTTCAACTGCTACATCCCGGAATACCAGGGCGGCGTGCTGTCGCGCTTCGAGCCGCGCGCACCGCGCAAGCTGCTGCTGCACCACAAGCAGATCGACAAGATGTTGGGAGAGATCAAGCGCAGCGGCTACACGCTGGTGCCGCTCGACATCCACTTCAACGAGCGCGGCGTGGCCAAGGTCACGCTGGGCGTCGGCGAGGGCCGCAAGAACGCCGACAAGCGGCATGCGATCGCGGCCCGCGACTGGCAGCGTGACAAGGCGCGGCTGCTGCGCGATCGGGGCTAGCCGCTCAAGATCTCGCCAGCACCGAACTCCCGGACCGTCCATCGGCTTGGTGCGGTGACGTCGCGACCACGCGGCAGTCCAAGCACCCAAGGATTTCCCATGCCGCAGTTCGACGCGACCATCAAGCACATCAAGGATGGCGTCAAAAGCTTCACCATCAGCGCCGCCGTGAAGAACATCGAGGGCTGGGAGGCTACGCTGGCCAAGCTCGACGCCCCCGGTGTGAAGACCATCGTCCGCGACCTGGAGAGCCTGAAGAAGCACCTGCATGCCGACACCATCGACGGGGCCGCGATCCAAAAGCTGGTCGCCAAGCTCGGCCACGAGACCGTGACGCTGGCCGGCAAGGCCGACAGCAAGAACGCCGAGAAGGTGAAGGCGCTCGGCGAGGCGCTGACCTCGGCCGCCAGCGAGGGCGCGCACGAGGACCACGCCGCCAAGGCGTAGGTTCACCCAGAGCGTTATCCGACCGGACGTACTCGTTCGGACGGATCATGTTCCAAATGCGGGTGGCCGGCTTGGGTCACCCGTATTTTCTTGCCGCCGATGCGGTCAGTCCGGGTGTTTGGGCCCCGCACCTGGTCCCATGAGCGCCAAGCCTTCCGCCACCGAGACGAACTCTCCGCCGGCTGCGATCCTCGCCTCTCCGAAGCGGCGGATGAACAGCTGCCGCACCGCCGGCACCAGCGACGTGCCTCCGGTCAGAAAGACCTGATCGATTGCCGCCTCGCCCACGCCGGACGTCGTGAGGGACGCCGCAATCGTGCCGTCGATCCGCTTCAGATCCGGGGCGATCCAGTCCTCGAAATCGGATCGTCCGATCTCCCGCTCGATCGACAGGGTCCGGTGGCGGAATTGGAACGTCGCCGACAAGGCCGTCGACAGCTTCGTCTTCGCCTGGCCGACCGCCTCGTAGAGCGCGTGCCCTTGCTGGTCCTCGACCAGCGACAGCAACGCCGCCAGCGCGTCCGGGGCCGAGGCAGTTCGCATGACCTCGCGGATCGACCGCAGCGTCGCCGGCGCTCGCATCAGCGACAGCCGGTGCCAGCGCGACAGGCTCGAATACCACTCGGCCGGCACCGGCAGCGGCTCGCCACCCATGATCCGGTAGGTGCTGTCGCAGCCCAGAACGGGTGCGACCACACGGTCCATGATGCGGCGGTCGAACTGGTCGCCGGCGATGCCGACGCCGGCCTGCCCGAGCGCCCGCACCGGCCGCTCGGCGCCGGGCTCGAAGCGCAGGACGGAGAAGTCGCTGGTTCCGCCGCCGAAATCCCCGACCAGGATCGTGGCGGGCTCGCGCAGCCGCTGCATGAAGCGCCAGCCCGCCGCTTCCGGCTCGAGGGCCAGCGTCACGTCCCGGAATCCCGCCTGCGTGAACGCCGCACGCAGCCGCTCGGCACCCAGCGCGTCGTCTGGCGAATCGCCGGCGAAGCGGACCGGCCGGCCCACCATCGCCGCGACCGCCGCCGGATCGATGCCGGCCGCCCGCGTCAGCGCCGCCAGGAAGCGGGCCACCAGCGCGTCCAGGGTGACCGAGTGGCCGAACAGTCTGGTCTCGCGGAAGGAGGCCTGGCCGAGGTAGCTCTTCATCGACATGATCAGCCGGGCCTCGCCGGGGTCGTCGAGGGCGGCATCGCCGATGGCGTCGCGCAGGTGCAGCCGTCCGCCCGACCGCTCCTGCCACAGGCAGAGCAGCGTCCGGCAGGTGTCGGCGGGTGGGTGCCCCTCGAAGCCCAGCCGTAGGGTGCGGGCTGCGCCGGTCCCGTCGGCCAGCACCACCACGCTGTTGGTGGTGCCAAAATCGATGCCCAGCCTCATGCCCCGCGTCACATGCGGCCGCCGAGCCGATCGCGCAGCCCCGCCACGACGGCCTCGAACATCGCCGTGGTCAGCCGTCCCGTGTTCGTGTTGTAGCGGGACACGTGATAGCTGTCGGCCAGCAGGAGACCCCCCTCCAGCGCCAGCATCTGGCCGTGCCGGAACGGCTTCCGCGCCGCGGGAAGCCCGCGCGCGCGCAGCACCGCGTTGTGCGCCACCACGCCCAGCGCCAGCACGGCGCGGAGGTCCGTCATGGCCGCCAGCTCCGCGGCCAGGAAGCCGTTGCAGGTGCGGATCTCGACAGGCGTCGGCAGGTTGGCGGGCGGCACGCAGCGGACCGCGTTCACGATCCGCACGCCGGGCAGCACCAGCCCGTCATCGGGCGCGGCCGCATAGGCGCCGTCGGCGAACCCATACCGGGTCAGCGTCTCGTAGAGCAGCACGCCGGCGAAGTCGCCGGTGAAGGGACGGCCGGTACGGTTGGCGCCGCGCACCCCCGGCGCCAGCCCGACCACCAGCAGGCGGGCGTCGCGGGCACCCCAGCTCGGCACCGGCGCGTTCCACCAGCCGGGCTGCGCCTCCCGGTTGGCCTGGCGGTAGGCGACGAGCCGGGGGCAGAGCGGGCAATCGCGCGGCGGCTCGGCCGAGTCCACCGATGGCATCGGTTTCGTGCTGGATGTCATCCTGGTCCCCGGCTGCGGTGGCCGTCCTTGGCTTCTTCAAGCCTCGGCCCGAGCGCCAGATAGCCGATCCGAGCGCCTGGCGCAGCGGTCGGGGACAGGCTGCGTCAGACCGAGACGTCGGACTCCGCCGTGTGCTCCGCGCCGGCGGCGCGGCCGAGCGAGCGGGACGGCCTGGGCTCCATCTGCCGGCGGGTGAACTCCGGCGCGATCTCGGCCAATTCGAGGAACTGGTCGGCCTGCCGGCGCAGGTCGTCGCCGATCATCGGCGGGCTGGTCCGGATCGACGACACCACCGAGACCTTGACGCCCTGGCGCTGCACCGCCTCGACCAGCCGCCGGAAGTCGCCGTCGCCGCTGAACAGCACCGCGTGGTCCATCCGCGGCGCCAGCTCGAGCATGTCGATGGCGAGTTCGATGTCCATGTTGCCCCGAACCCGGCGGCGGCCGTTCTGGTCGGCATATTCGCGGGCCGTCTTGGTGACCAAGGTGTAGCCGTTATAGGCCAGCCAGTCGGTCAGCGGCTTCAGCGGCGAGTATTCTTCGGTGTCGACGAGCGCAGAATAGTAATAGGCGCGGACGACGTTGCCGCGGGATCGGAAAAAGCCCAGCAGGTTGCGGTAATCGACGTCAAAGCCCAGATTCCGCGACGCCGAGTAGAGGTTGGCTCCGTCGATGAAGAGACAGACGCGTTCGTCCTGCCTGAAGATCATGATCTGGGTTCCCTCGCCGCGTTTCTTGCACAGGCGCCGCTCTTGGGCGGCGTTTCGGTCTCTGGCAGGCTGATCAAGATGATCCTGATCGCGATCGGTGGCAATCTCGTGGCGCCGGACGGCCGGACGCCGTACCAGATCTGCAACGATGCGGTCGACGCGCTGTCCTGCCTGCCGGGGCTCGCGCCGGTGTCGCGATCGCGCTGGTATCGGTCGACCCCGGTGCCGCGGTCGGCGCAGCCGGACTACGTGAACGGCGTCGCGCGCCTGGAGGCGGCACCCGGCTGGTCCGAGCCCGAGCCGGCGGCACTGCTGGAGGCGCTCCAGGCGATCGAGGCCTCGCAGGGCCGCGAGCGCAGCGCCCCCGATGCCGCCCGCACGCTCGACCTCGACATCGTCGCGATGGGCGATGCGGGCGGCCTCGTGCGCGACCGGCCGGACCCGATCCTGCCGCATCCGCGGGCTCACCTGCGCGCCTTCGTGCTGCTGCCGCTCCTGGATGTGGCGCCGGACTGGATGCATCCTCGGCTCGGCATCGGCTTCGATCGGCTCCTGGCCGTCCTGCCGAAATGCGAACTCGAGCCGGACCGGATCGGCGTCATCCGCGATCCGTAATCCAAGGGTGCTCCGAAACCTTGTCGATCGCCGCCAGAACCTGAACTCGGCTTTTTTCAGAACCGCGTCGTTCGCCCGGGCCGAACCTAATGCGGAGGCCGCCGGATCGCACTGAAGATACGAGGTCGTGGTCTTCTCCGCGGGTCACGATCAATGACCAGCACAGCAATGATGATGGTGCAGACCGACAGCCCCACCAGGACTCGCAGTCTTTCCTTATTGATCACGGCCACCCTCTTGAAGATTATGGAGCTAGACCGGCAAGATGGAGGGCATTCTTGAAGCGCTTCCATGCCGGGTCGGGCAAGGCGAAGAAGGTTTGTCGAAGAAACGATAGGTTGAAGAGCGCCTCGGGGGCAATCGTACGAAGGCGCGCCAACGCCGATTTGGCATCCAAATCATGACCTCCCTCAGCCAGCGCGGCGACCTCCATGAGCATCGTGAAGTAGGTTTCATAGGTCGGAGAGGCCGAAGCGATGAGCGCGCGGGCAACACGGACGGCTTTGTCATTGTCGCCTTCGGCAAAGGCGAGGTCTGCCTCGACGTCATCGGTCGGCTCGCTCTCATCTGCCTCAATGATTTCTTTTGCCTTCACAAGATCGTTCTTCATCAGGGCTATATTACCCAGAGCCCGGGTAAGGTGCCAGTAACCAGGTTCGAATTGAAGACCGAGTTCGGCTGTATGCTGTGCGTCGTCAAGTTCCCCCAGAGCGGTTAAAATATAAACTCGGTAGGTTAGGTAGACGATATTGTCCTTTCGAGCATTGAGCACCGGCTCAAGCAACGTCAGGCCGCGTCGGCCTAGCGCGTCGCCCTCCGTCTGGCTGCTCCAGAGCATTTTCTGCGCGAGCAGATAGGACAGTAGCCCTACTGCTGGACGGAAGCCCCGTCCTGACGTGACCGCCTGCTCCGCCAGTGCCAGGGCATTCTCAAGTTGATCAGGTTGGTCGAGAGAACGGATGGCGACCTGCACGTCGACATAATCATCCATGCCGTCTCGTGCGCTGATTTAAACGGTAACGCCACGTTGTCTTTTTGCCTGAAAGTCTTGAGATCCTCAAAATATTGCAAGTGCCTTAGCAGCGTCATCATGTAGCTGCTTGGGTCGGGCATGGCCGTATGAGACTCCTTCATAATCAGAATGGTCGACGCGGCGGTGGTCAGCAAAAATCCGAAAATCAGCCAGACTGGCCATTGCAGGACGGTACGGTGCCTCGACGCGGACGAGACTGTCTTCGCCAGCGTCTTCTGGCTTTCGAGCGATTCAGGCGTTCCGACCGAGGCCACGAACCGATAGCCGCGCCCGGGAATGCTGATGATCATCGGCATCCGGGCACCGTGTGCCTTCAAAATTTTCCGGAGCGTCGACATCTGCACGGAGAGGTTGTTTTCACCCACAACGACGCCGCGCCAAACGTGTGCCGTGAGTTCGTCGCGCGTCACGATCCGATCCCTGTTCCTGACGAGGAACTCCAGGACGTCATAGGCGCGCGAAGTCAGGTCGACTGGGACGCCGGCCGACAGGAGGACGCGCCGAACCGGCTGCAATCGGAAGGAACCGAACAGGAAGTCGTCGTCGTAGGCGGCTTGATCCATGACGGGCATGATCGATTTGAATCGGCGGCGTCAGCGGTCCCACCGATCGGCCCGACTATGTCCACAACAATACCGTCAGGATGCCAGAAAATCCTGATAAACAAAGAATTCATTTTCCTTAGCAGCATTTAACGACAATTCATTCTTGTCATGACACGACCCTCTCCTACCGAGCCCTCGGTCGATCCCGACCGTAGGAGGGCAAGCTCATGATCACGAACGCATCCATCCAGCCGAACCATGGCTGTATCCCCGCGGCCCCTTTCCTCGTCCGCTGCGCGCTCGCCGCGATCCTCTGTGGGGGGTCGGTCGCGGGCGCCCGGGCAGACGAGGAGGACGGTACCGCCGCCATCGCGGTCAGCACCCATGGTCTCGACCTGGTCTCGGCGCGGGGCCAGGCCGAGCTCGTGCGCCGGATCGAGGTCGCGGCGCGGCGGATCTGCGACGACGACGATACCGCTGGCTTGGCGGCGCGTCGGGCCTATGAGAGCTGCCACGACGCGGCGATCGTCGGTGCCCATCGTCAGATGCAGGTGCTGGTGGCCGACGCCGCGTCGGCCGGCAGCACCGAGGTGGCCGACGCGCAGCCCTGATGCATGCGGCCGCCTTGCGGGGACCTGGGGACCGCGCTACATACCGCGGTTCCCCAGCATGCTCATGGAGGCTGGCCGCATGGCGCGCGTCACCGTCGAAGATTGCGTCGAAAAGGTCCCGAACCGCTTCGAGCTGGTGCTGCTCGCCGCCCAGCGGGCGCGCAACCTGAGCCGCGGCGAAGAGCTGACGCTCGATCGCGACAACGACAAGAACCCGGTGGTGGCGCTGCGCGAGATCGCTGACGAGACCCTGGACCTCGGTCGACTGCACCAGGATCTGGTCAAGTCGCTGGCCCGCGCCCCGGAGCCGGAGCCCGCCGACGAGGAGGTGCTGGACCTGATCCCGACCGACCAGAACATCTTCGGCCTGCAGGACGTTTCCGCAGAGGAAGAGGCCGGTGCCATGGGCACCGAACTCTCGCCCGAGGAGCTCGAGGCTGCCATCGAAGCCGAACTTGGCGGCCGCTCGCGCCGATAGGAGAAGGCATGTGGCCAGGGGCTGACGGGAGAATCGGGGCACCCGGCCGCGCGGCCCCGGCGCCGCGTGCGCCTGATGGACCGGTGCTGCTCGACGGCTCGGCGATACCTCAGGTCGATCGCCTGCCCAGTGTCGCGGGGCTGATCCGTCGCATCCGCGCCTACGACCCGACGGCCGACGTTGCCGTCGTCGAACGGGCGTTCGAGACGGCCCTCGAAGCGCATGCCGAGCAGAAGCGGGACAACGGCGAGCCCTACATCACCCATCCGCTCGCAGTTGCCGGCATCCTGGCCGGCTTCCGCATGGACGTCGCTAGCATCTGCACCGGGCTGCTGCACGACACGGTCGAGGACACCGGTCTGAAGCTGCCGCAGCTGGAGGCGCGCTTTGGCCCGGCGGTGGCTGGCCTGGTCGACGGCGTCACCAAGCTAACCCGGCTCGAGCTGCAATCGGACCGCACCAAGCAGGCCGAGAACTTCCGCAAGCTGGTGCTGGCGATGAGCCGCGACATCCGCGTGCTGATCGTGAAGCTGGCCGACCGGCTGCACAACATGCGCACGCTGCACTACGTCGAGAAGCTGGAGCGCCGGCAGCGCATCGCCGCCGAGACCATGGACATCTACGCGCCCCTGGCCGGCCGCATCGGCATGGACAAGGTCAAGACCGAGCTTCAGAACCTGTCGTTCCAGGAGCTCGAGCCGGAGCACAACGCCACCATCCAGGCTCGCCTCAACTACCTGCGCGGCCAGGGCGCGGACGTGATCGAGGAGGTGCGGCGCGAGCTCGGCCGGCTCTGCGCCGAGGCCGGGGTGCCAGACGTCGAGGTCACCGGCCGCGAGAAGTCGGCGTTCTCGATCTGGGAGAAGATGCAGAAGCGCAACGTCGCCTTCGAGCAGCTCTCCGACATCATGGCCTTCCGCGTCGTCGTGCCGACGCGGGAGAGCTGCTACGTGGCGCTGGGCTCGGTGCACGCCGCCTATCCGATGATCTCGGGCCGGTTCAAGGACTACATCTCGACGCCCAAGGCGAACGGCTATCAGAGCCTGCACACCGGCGTCACGCTGAAGAGCCCGCGCAACCAGAAGATCGAGGTGCAGATCCGCACCCCCGACATGCACGACATCGCCGAGAACGGCGTCGCCGCGCACTGGTCCTACAAGGGGCTGGGCGAGGG
>CALMVO010000028.1 GCA_937873205.1 uncultured Acetobacteraceae bacterium | reverse complement strand
GCCAAGGGGGCGGCCAGGGCGGCGGCGGCTCGACCGGTTGGGAGCCGTCCGGTAGCGACCTCGACGACGAGATCCCGTTCTGACGATTGACATCTCGCTCACGCGACACAAATCTTTGTCTCGACTGAGAAGGATGTCGCCATGGTTGCCGCCGAAGTGCTGGGGTTCCGTCCCGAGGCGGGCATGATGTCCCTGCTGGCGCTCGCGACCGAGATCGAGCGCGGCCTTCCGCTAGCCAGCCTCGATCACGTTGCCGGTTCGGTGGCGCCCGGCGACGCCAGCTTCGCGTTCCGGCTGGTGCCGCGCGCGACCCTTGCGCGCCGCCGGCGCGGTGATCCCGGCGCCGGGTCGGCGCCGACCGATGCCCGGCTGACCTCGGAGGAGGGCGCCCGCGTTGCCCGGCTGGCCGGGATCTGGGCGGCGGCACTCGACGTGTGGGGCACGCCGGAGGCGGCGCGCGAATTTCTATTCCACGGCCATGCGATGCTGGATGGTCGCGCGCCGATCGATGTCGTGCTGGCCACCGAGCTGGGCGCCCCGCTGGTCGACGGCATCCTGGGCCGGCTGAGATACGGGTCCGCCGCCTGAGCGATCCGCCGTCCCTCGCGTGCCGGCTCAGATCCTCGATCGCGTCCTGTCTGCCTACCGCATCGGCGATCCGGGCGGCACCTACCCGATCTTCGACGCCACCGGCTCCAAGCTCTACCCGGGGCGCTGGAATCGGGCCGGCAGCCCGGTGCTCTACTGCGCCGAGCACTACTCGACGGTCATGCTGGAGAAGCTGGCGCATGGCGGCGGCCGGCTGCCGCCGAACCAGCACTTCATCGAGATCACCATCCCGAACGGCGTCTCCTACGAGGTGCTGTCCCCCTCGCACCTGCCGGGCTGGGACCATGCGTCCTGCGCGGTGTCGCGGGCCTGGGGCCATGACTGGCAACGCCGGCGCCGCTCCCTGCTGCTGCTGGTGCCGAGCGTGGTCGCCCGCATGGAGCGAAACATCCTGATCAACCCCGACCATCCGGAGTTCGGCCGGGTCGCCCATGGCCTGCACCAGCCGGTCTGGTGGGACAGGCGGCTGTTCGGCTGAGCCGGCGTTTTCCTCGGGCACGCGACGCATGCTAGGTTCTATTGCCTGTTGCCGACCTTGGCGCGTCCCGACGGGGCCGTCGCCCGACCGAGTGGACCGAACGTGAGCGACACCCCCGAGCCGCCGCTGCTGCCGCCAGACCTGCCTCCCGACCTGCCGCCTCGCGGCGGCGCCTCGGGCGCCCGGCCGTCCGACATGGTGCCGGTTACCATCGAGGAGGAGATGCAGACCTCCTACCTCGCCTACGCGATGTCGGTGATCGTGAGCCGGGCGCTGCCCGACGTGCGCGACGGGCTGAAGCCGGTGCACCGCCGCATCCTCTACTCGATGCGCGAGAGCGGCTTCACCCACGACAAGCCCTACCGCAAATCGGCGCGCGCGGTCGGCGACGTCATGGGCAAGTACCATCCGCACGGCGACAGCTCGATCTACGACGCCATGGTGCGCATGGCGCAGTCCTGGTCGATGCGGGTGCGGTTGATCGACGGCCAGGGCAATTTCGGCTCGGTGGACGGCGATAGCCCGGCGGCGATGCGCTACACCGAGGCGCGGCTGGCCCGGGCGGCAATGTTCCTGCTCGACGACATCGACCGCGACACCGTCGACTTCCAGGCCAACTACGACGAGAGCGAGGAGGAGCCGCGCGTCCTCCCGGCCGCCTATCCGAACCTGCTGATCAACGGCGCGTCCGGCATCGCCGTGGGCATGGCGACCAACATCCCGACCCACAACCCGGCCGAGATCATCGACGCGACGCTGGCGCTGATCGCCGAGCCGGACCTGTCGCTCGACCAGTTGCTGCGCATCGTGCCGGGGCCCGACTTCCCGACCGGCGGCATCATCCTGGGCCGCTCCGGCATCCGCGCGGCCTACGAGACCGGCCGCGGTTCGATCCTGATCCGGGCGCGTGCCGAGATCGAGGACCTGAAGCGCGACCGCAAGGCGATCGTGATCACCGAGATCCCCTACCAGGTGAACAAGGCGACGCTGCAGGAGAAGATCGCCGAACTCGTGCGGGCCAAGCAGATCGAGGGCATCTCGCACATCCAGGACGAGAGCGACCGCTCCGGCATGCGGCTCGTGATCGAGATCAAGCGCGAGGCGACGCCGGAGGTGGTGCTGAACCAGCTCTACCGCTTCACCCAGCTGCAGACCTCGTTCGGGGTCAACATGCTGGCGCTGAACGAGGGCCAGCCCAAGCTGATGGGCCTGCGCGAGGTGCTGCTCGCCTTCATCACCTTCCGCGAGGAGGTCGTGCTCCGGCGGGCCCGATTCGAGCTCGGCCGTGCGCGCGACCGCGGCCACCTGCTGGTCGGCCTGGTGCTGGCGGTGGCCAACATCGACGCGGTGATCGCCCTGATCCGCGCCGCCCCCGACGCCGCCACCGCGCGGGAATCGCTGATGGCGCGGGCCTGGGACGCAGCCGAGATCGAGCCGCTGCTCTCCCTCATCCACGACGAGGGCAACGTCGTCGAGGACGGCCGGGTCCGGCTCACCGAGGCGCAGGCGCGCGGCATCCTGGAGCTGCGGCTGCAGCGCCTGACCGGGCTCGAGCGCGAGAAGATCCAGACCGAGCTCGGCGAGGTGGCGACGCGCATCAACGAGTTGCTGGAGATCATCGGCAGCCGCCCGCGCCGGCTCGAGGTGACCCGCGACGAGCTGATGCGGGTGCGCGCCGAGATCGCGGCGCCGCGCGCCACCGAGATCTCCGACGTCGCCGGCGACCAGACCGACGAGAGCCTGATCGAGCCGGGTCAGATGGTCGTCACCATCACCCGCGACGGCTTCATCAAGCGGACGCCGCTCGAGACGTTCCGCGCGCAGAACCGCGGCGGCCGCGGCCGCACCGCCGCCGGCCGGCGCGGCGACGACATCGTCACCCGCAGCTTCAACGCCCACACCCACCAGTGGGTGCTGTTCTTCTCGTCCGGCGGCAAGGCCTATCGCGAGAAGGTCTGGCGGCTGCCGGAAGCCAGCCCCACCGCCAAGGGCCGCGCCCTGGTGAACCTGCTGCCCGAGCTTGGCGGCGACTCCATCACCACCGTGCTGCCGCTGCCGCAGGACGAGACGCTGTGGGAGAGCCTGCACCTGGTCTTTGCCACCGCCAGCGGCAACGTGCGGCGCAACCGGCTCAGCGACTTCCGCAACGTCCGCGCCGCCGGCCTCATCGCCATGAAGCTGGACGACGGCGACAGCCTGATCGGGGTCGCTACCTGCCGCGACAGCCAGGATGTGATGCTGGCGACCCGGCTCGGTCGCTGCATCCGCTTCCAGATCAGCGACGATACCCTGCGCGTGTTTGCCGGGCGTGACAGCTCCGGCGTGCGCGGCATCCGGCTGGCACCGGGCGACGAGGTCAACAGCCTGGCCGTGCTGAACCACGTGGTCGCCGACGTTGCCGAGCGCGCCGGATACCTGCGCATGGCGGTCGCCCGCCGCCGCTCTGAGACCACGCCCGAGGAGGCCGAGGCGCAGGTGCACGAGGTCGAGGCCGAGGTGGCGGCGGAGCATGGCGAGGAGCCGGAAGTCGCCGCCGTGCTGACGCCCGAGCGCTTCGAATCGCTGGAGCAGGCGGAGGAGATCCTGCTCACCGTCACCGACGGCGGCTTCGGCAAGCGGACCTCGGCGTTCGACTACCGGGTCAGCGGGCGCGGCGGGCTCGGCACCGCCAACATCCTGCTCTCGGCCCGCAACGGCGCCGCCGTGGTCGCCACCCTGCCGGTGCTGCATGGCACCGACGTGATGCTGGTGACCGACGCCGGCCGGCTGATCCGGGTGCCCGTAGACCAGGTCCGCATCACCGCGCGGCAATCGATGGGCGTGAGGCTCTTCCGCCTGTCCAAGGGCGAGCAGGTGACCAGCATGTTCCCGGTGCTGGAGGACGAGATCCCCGACGACGCCGGCGACGAGCTGCTGCAGCCAGGTGCGCTGCTGCACGGCGAGCTGGGCGTGAGCGAGACCGACAGCCTGCCCGAGCCGGCGATGGATGGCGTCTCGGAGGGGGGCGTGCTGTCGGACGATCTGGACGACGCCGAGTTGGCCGACCCGGAGCCGTCCTCCGGCGTGGTGCACGGACCCGGCGAGGATACCGACGATGCGTGAGCCGGCTCGGGCCCGGCCGGCGTCCAAGGCGGCGCCGCTGTCCCATGTCGGGCTGTATCCCGGCACCTTCGACCCCATCACCCGCGGCCATCTCGACGTGATCGCCCGCGGTGCCCGGCTGGTCGAGCGGCTGGTGGTGGGAGTCGCCGCCAACGTCGGCAAGCAGCCGCTGATGAGCCTGGCCGAGCGTGTCGAGTGCGTGGCGCACGAGGTGGCGCCGCTCGCGGACGAGATCGGCACGCCGATCGAGGTGGTCGGCTTCGACACCCTGCTCGTGCATTGCGCGCGCGCAAACGGCGCGAACGTGATCATCCGTGGGCTTCGCGTGATCACCGACTACGATTACGAGACGCAGATGTTCGGCATGAACCACCGGCTCGACCCCGGCATCGAGACGCTGTTCCTGATGGCGACCGAACGCTACCAGTTCATCTCGTCGCGGCTGGTCAAGGAGATCGCTCAGCTCGGCGGCGACATCACCAGCTTCGTGCCCCCCTTCACCCATGCCCGGATCATGGCCAAGCTCGCCTGACCCGGTCCCGCATTGCTCGCCTGAGGAACCTCCCAATGTCCGAGACCACCCCCGCGCCGGACGCGGCCGCCGACGACGTCGTCCATCTCCAGCTAAAGGGCGGCACCGTCGCCATCCGGCTGCGCCCCGACCTGGCGCCCGCCCATGCCGAGCGGTTCCGCTCGCTGGCGACGACGGGGTTCTACGACAACGTGCCGTTCCACCGTGTCATCGACGGCTTCATGGCCCAGAGCGGCGATCCCACCGGCACCGGCACCGGCGGCAGCGACCTCCCGGACCTGAAGTCCGAGTTCACCAACAAGGTGAAGTTCGTGCGTGGCACCGTCGGCGCCGCCCGCACCGCGCACCCGCACAGCGCCAACAGCCAGTTCTTCATCATGTTCGCGCCCGCCCCCAGCCTCGACGGCCAATACACCATCTTCGGCGAGGTGACCGAGGGCATGGAGCTGGTGGACGGGATCAAGCGTGGCGCCGGCGGCAGCGGCATGGTATCCGACCCGGACCGGATCGTGAGCATGCGCCCAGCCGGCAGCCCGGCAGACAGCACCGCCGGTTGAACCGGTGGTCGGACCCGCCCACCTGACGGGTCTCGACCTCTGCGACGGGCCGGTAGCTCAGCGGTAGAGCATTCGACTTTTAATCGAATGGCCGTGGGTTCGAACCCCACCCGGCCCACCAGACCAGTTCCTGCCGTGCGTCACGTTGCGCTCTATCGGAGGGCACCCTCCTCGAACCGGAACGAGCGGTCCCGATATCAGGCGTCGCCTGTCTCTGGTCGGCCGGCGCCCTCCTCGGCATCACGCAGATAAGCCGGCAGCACCTCGTCCGGGCTGCCCTGCATCCGGATCATCCCATGGTCCATCCAAAGTACCCGGGTGCACCAGGCGGAGATGACGTCGATCTGGTGCGTCGAGATCACCAGGATCTCCGCCTGCCGCACGAGCTGCTCCAGCCGGCCCTGCGCCTTCAGCATGAAGTTGGTGTCGCCGGCCAGGAACCACTCGTCCATCAGCAGCACGCGCGGCCGGATCGAGGTCGCCAGCGCGAAGCCGAGCCGCACCACCATGCCGGAGCTGTAGGTGCGCACTGGCATGTCGAGGAAGCTGCCAAGCTCGGCGAACGTCTGGACGTCCTCCTCGACGCTGCGGATCCGCTTCGGTGACAGCCCGGCATGCAGCCCGCGCAGCGTGATGTTCTCGCGCCCGGTCAGCTCGACGTTCATGCCGAGGTTGGTGTCGAGCAGCGCGTTGATCTCGCCCCGCACCGTAACCCGGCCCGCTACCGGTTCGTAGATGCCGGCCAGCGCCCGCAGCAGGGTCGTCTTGCCGGCGCCGTTGCCGCCGACCAGCCCGAGCCGGTCGCCGGGTGCGAGCGAGAAGCTGATGCCGCGCAGCGCCTGCACCACCATGCGCTGCTGGCTGTCCTGCTCGAAGCGGGCGTTGGCGACGCGGGCCAGCGTCCGCCGCAGCGTGCGTGCGCTGCCGTGATAGAGCGGGAAGGTGACGTGCAGGTCCCGCACCTCGACGCAGGCGGTGCTGGACGCGACCTCCCCCACCGCCGTCAGATCCAGTAGGCGAGTCGGGCGCGCATCCGCATGAACAGCAGTAGGGCCGCCAGCCACAGCACGCCGCTATAGCCCAGCGCCAGCGGCCAGAGATGCGCCGAGCCGTGCTCGCCGAGCAGCGGCCGCCGCACTACCTCGATCAGCGAGTAGAACGGGTTCAGCTGCAGCCAGGCATGGCCGGCAGTGATGAGCTCCGGCTTCCAGATGATCGGGCTGACGAAGAAGAAGATCTGCATCAGGCTGGCGACGATCGGCGGGATGTCGCGGTAGCGTGCGCCCAGCGTGCCGAGCAGCAGGCACGCCGCCAGCGCATCGGCGAGCCACAACGCCGCGCCCGGCAGCGCCCGCAGCGCCTGCGCGCCCGGCCAGACCCGAAAGATCGCGAACACCACCAGGACCACGACGACGTTGTGCAGCAGCACCATGATGTTGCGGATGATGCAGCGGGCCGCGTGCAGCCCATACGGCAGCCGCATCGAGCGGATCATCCCCTCCGCCTGGGTGAAGCAGGTGGAGCCCTCGTTGACCACGCCGCCGATGAAGCCCCACAGCACCAGGGACAGCGACAGGAACGGGATGTAGCCGGCCACGGCGATGTGGAAGAGCGTGGTGTAGAGCAGGCTCATCGCCGCGATCATCACCGCGGTCGAGGCGGTCAGCCAGAACGGTCCCAGCACCGAGCCGCGATAGCGCAGCTTCACGTCGAGCCAGCTCAGCGTCCAGCAGAGCCGCCAGAGGCGGAGGCTGTCGTGCAGGTCGCGGCCGACATGGCGCATCCGGCCGGGGAGGGTCTCGGGCTGCAGGTCGAGCACCGGCTCTGGGCCCGGACGTTCGTTCGCCGCTGTTCCGCTCGGCGCTGACATGGCCCGTTCCCCAGTCGATGAACCGCCCGCACGGTCGGGGCGGACCCGTTCCTGGCGACCAGGCGTGCGAGCCGAGTATGGTGCCCAGGGGCGGATTCGAACCACCGACACTGCGATTTTCAATCGCATGCTCTACCAACTGAGCTACCTGGGCATCGGTGCTGCATGGTCTGGCGCACGGCCAGTCCGTTGGTGGCGCAGGCTTTAGCCCAGCCCGTCCTCCGGATCAAGCTCGCCCCGTTCCTCGTCCGCCGGCGGCCCCGGCACCCGGTAGCGGCCGGTCAGCCAGTGCCCGAGATCGGCATCAGCGCAGCGCAGCGAGCAGAACGGGCGCTGCGCCGGCAACGACGGGCGCCCGCAGATCGGGCAGGTGGCATCAGCCATGATCGAGGCTCCAGGCGGTATCGGGCAGGGCGGCATCGGCCCGGAGTCGTATGGGTTGTCCGGCCCGCGCCGCCAAGGCCGTACGCGCGGCTGCATCCCGCTCCAGCGCGCCGACGACGGCGAGGCTCGCCACCAGCTGCGGCAACCGGTGCGGCGGTGCCGCCACCTGCCGCAGCGCCGCCCGGAGCGCCACCAGGCCGGCGGCATGCGGCCCGGCCAGCAGCTCGTGCAGCGGCGGCCGTAGCCGCGGGCGCAGGATCTCGACCAGCCCCAGCGCGGTGAAGCCCAGCAGCCGGGGCGCCAGCGGGTCTCGCGCCAGCGCCGCCTCGATCTCGGGCCGCAGTGCCGCCCGCTTGCGGGATGTCAGCCCGGCCAGGTCGATCAGGATCGCGCCGGACAGGTTGCGCAGCCGCAGCTGGTGCAGCAGCGGGGCGATAGCGGCGCGGTTGGCGGCGAACTGAGCGTGCTGCTTGGGCTGCCGCCCGGCGCTGGACGTCCCGCCATCGACGTCGATCGCCACCAGCGCCGGGGTCGGGTGGATGCTGGCGCGCAGGCCCCCCGGCAGTGCCAGGTCCGGTGAGGCCAGCATCTCGACCTGCGCCAGCAGCGGTTCGGGGAAGGCGGCCTCCGCCAGCCGGACCCTGGAGCGCAGATCTGGCGGCAGCGTGGCGGCCAGCCCGGGATCGTCCATGACGATCGCCGCCTCCGGATGCGCCGCCGCCAGCTGCGTGAGAGGGTCCGGCCCGCGCTCGACGAGGCGCGGCGTGCCGGCACGGTCCGTCTGGTCGTGCAGGTCCTCCGCCGCGAGCCGCAGACGCGGACCCTTGCCGGCCTGGGCGCTGCGCGCCACCCGCACCGGCACCGCGTCGCCGTCGAGCAGGCGACGCTCGCCGTCCCGGCTCGGCAGGAAGCCGGACCCGGCGCCGGCCAGCGCCACGAAGGCGCCGCCCAGTGCCGGCAGCACAGCCTCGACGCGGCCCAGATGCAGGTCGCCGAGCCCGTCGGGGGCGCCCGGGCGCCAGATCGCGTAGTCGAGCAGATGGTCGCCGTCGGCCAGCGCGATCCGGACCTCGCCCGGACTGCAGGCCGCCAGCAGGACCGTCACGGCATCCAGCCGCGTCCGCGCAGCAGCTGCGCGGTCTCGAACAGCGGCAGCCCGACCACGCCGGAATGGCTGCCCGAGAGGAAGCGGACGAAGGCGGCCGCATGGCCCTGCAGCGCGTAGCCGCCGGCCTTGCCGTCCCAGTCGCCGGCCTCGATCAGCCGGTCGAGCTGGGCCGGGGTCAGGCGGGAGAAGGCGACCACGCTCTCGACCACGCGCAGCGTGCGGGTGCGGTCCTCGGCCAGCAGCACGATGGCGGTCAGCACGGTATGCCGCCGGCCGGAGAGCAGCAGCAGGCAGCGCCGCGCAGTCTCGGCGTCCAGCGCCTTGGGCAGGATGCGGCGCCCCAGCGCCACTGCGGTGTCGGCGGCGAGCAGCAGGCCGGGACCGGGCGCCACCGCCACCGCGGCGTCGGCCTTGGCCTGCGCGAGCCGGATCACGTACTGCCGCGGCAGCTCGTCGCGGACCGGGGTCTCGTCGATATCGGGGGTAAGGACGGCGTCGGGGACGATGCCGATCTGGGCCAGCAGCTCTCGCCGCCGCGGGCTCGCCGAGGCCAGGAACAGCGGGACGCGCGCGGCCTCCGACACGGAGGGTGGCGGCAACGAAACTACTTGAAGCGGAAGGTGATGCGACCCTTGGACAGGTCGTAGGGGGTCATCTCGACGTTGACCCGATCGCCGGCCAGCACGCGGATGCGGTTCTTGCGCATCTTGCCGCTGGTGTGGGCGAGGATGGAGTGCTCGTTGTCGAGCTTCACCCGGAACATCGCGTTGGGCAGCAGCTCCTGCACGGTGCCGCTGAACTCGATCATGTCTTCTTTAGACATCACGCACGGCGATCTGTCGTTTCATCGGATCGTGACGCACTCGGCGCCTCCCTCGTCGTTGATCTGGGCGTCCCCGGCGGCAAGCGGCGCCGCCGCGCGGGATCGCGGGCCGGAACATGATGACGGAGCGCCGCCGGGTCAAGCACGCGCCGGCCCGGCGTCGCCCAGCCGGACCGCGACGCTGCGCGCGTGCGCGTGCAGACCCTCCGCCTCGGCCAGCGCCACGGCGGCCGGTCCGATGCGCGCGAGGGCCGCCGCGTCGGTCGCCAGCCAGGTGGTGCGCTTCAGGAAGTCGAACACCGACAGGCCGGAGGCGTACCGGGCGGTACGGCTGGTCGGCAGGACGTGGTTCGGGCCGCCGACATAGTCGCCGATCGCCTCCGGGCAGCTCCGGCCGCGGAAGATCGCGCCGGCATGGCGGATGGACGCGAAAGCCTCGCGGTCGTCGGCCAGCATCAGCTGCAGGTGCTCGGGCGCCAGTCGGTCCACCAGCGGCCAGGCTTCCGCCATGCGCCCGACCACGATGATCGCGCCGTACTCCGCCCAGCTCGCCCGGGCGATCGCCGCCCGCGGCAGCGTCTCGAGTGCGACCGCCACCGCCCGCTCGACTGCCGTCGCCAGCGCCGCGTCGTCGGTGAGCAGGATCGACTGCGCCAGCTCGTCGTGCTCGGCCTGGGCCAGCAGGTCGAGTGCCACGTGATGCGGGTTGCTGCCGGCATCCGCCACGATCACCACCTCCGACGGCCCGGCGATGCTGTCGATGCCGACATGGCCGAACACCTGCCGCTTGGCTTCGGCGACGTAGCTGTTGCCGGGACCGACGATGCGGTCGACGGGCGCGATGCTGGCGGTGCCGTAGGCCAACGCACCCACCGCCTGCGCACCGCCGACGCGGTGGATCTCGCTCACCCCGGCCAGGCGGGCGGCCGCCAGCACCAGCGGGTTCAGCTGGTCGCCCGGCGCCGGAACGCACATCGCGATGCGCTCGACGCCGGCGACGCGGGCGGGCACCGCGTTCATCAGCACCGAGGACGGGTAGGCCGCCTTGCCGCCCGGCACGTAGAGGCCGACCGCGTCGAGCGGGGTCCAGCGCAGCCCGAGCCGGACCCCGGCCTCGTCGGTGCGCTCGATGTCGGCCGGCAGCTGCAGGCGGTGGAACGCCTCGATCCGGCGTGCGGCCAACTCGAGGGCCGCCTGCAGCTCCGCCGGGATCGCGGCGCAGGCGGCATCGATCTCGCCAGTGGAAACGCGCAGCCGCGTCGGGGTGGACGTGGGCGACAGACCGGGACGGTCGAAGCGGTCTGTGTACTCGCACACCGCCGCGTCGCCGCGCTCGCGCACCGCCCGCAGGATCTCGCGCACCGGCTGGTCGACCGCGGTGCCGCCGTCGCGGACCTCCCGGACCAGCGCCTCGAAGCGGGCCGCGAAGTCAGGCTCGGCGGTCTCGAGCCGCCTCATCCGCCGGCGGCCAGCGCCAGCCGGAAGCGCTCGATCCAGGCGCCGACCTCTTCCGGCCGGGTCTTGAGCGCGGTTCGGTTCACGATCAGACGGCTGGTGATGTCGGCGATCACCTGCACCTCCTGCAGCCCGTTGGCCCGGAGCGTCGAGCCGGTCTGCACCAGGTCGACGATCAGCCGCGACAGCCCGAGCCCCGGGGCCAGCTCCATCGCGCCGTTGAGGTGGACGATGTCGGCATGCACGCCATGCGCCGCGAAGTGCCGGCGGGCGATGTTGGGATACTTGGTCGCCACCCGGACCTGTGACCAGCGCGCCGGGTCGTCGCTGGCCGCACTCGTCACCGGCTCCGCCACCGACACCCGGCAGGCGCCGATTTGCAGGTCGAGGGGGGCGTAGATCTCCGGGTAGTCGAATTCCATCAGCACGTCGGCGCCGCAGATGCCGATCTGGGCGGCGCCGAAGGCGACGAAGGTGGCGACGTCGAACGGCCTCACCCTGACCACGTCCAGCATCGGGTCATCGGTCGGGAAGCGCAGTCGGCGGCTGTCTTCGTCGAGGCAGTCCATCGCCGGGACGATGCCGGCCGCGGCCAGCAGCGGTGCGCACTCACCCAGGATGCGCCCCTTCGGCAGGGCCAGGACGAGCGGCGTCGAGGTTTCCGGCGCGAGCGCGGCGGCGCTGGACAAGGCGGACATGACGTCTCCGGAGCGGCGGCTGCCGATAGCACCGGCGGGGCTGGAAGACCAGAAATGGTGTCCAGAGGCTCCGCCTTTGGCGGGGTCCAGGGGCGTCACACGCCAGCGTGCCTCGCACGACGCCCCTGGCCTTATCCCCGTATGCGCTCGATCACCGCCCCGCATCCCGACAGCTTCCGCTCGACCGCCTCATACCCGCGATCGAGGTGATACACCCGGCTGAGCACCGTCTCGCCCGAGGCCGCCAGCCCGGCCAGGATCAGCGAGAACGAAGCGCGCAGGTCGGTCGCCATCACCTGCGCGCCCGACAGCGCCGGTACCCCGCGGATGATCGCCGAGGCGCCGTGCACGTTGATCCGGGCGCCCATGCGGTTCAGCTCCGGCACGTGCATGAAGCGGTTCTCGAAGATGGTCTCGGTCATCATCGAGGCGCCGTCGGCGACCGAGAGCAACGCCATGAACTGCGCCTGCATGTCGGTCGGGAAGCCGGGATAGGGCTCTGTCATGACGTCGACACCGGCGAGCGCGCCGCCACGTCGCACCCGGATCGCCCCCTCCTCCTGCGCAACCTCGATACCGGCCTCCTCCAGCACCCGCACCACCGCGCCGAGATGCCCGATCTGGCCGCCGAGCAGCCGGACGTCGCCGCCGGCGATCGCCACCGCGCAGGCATAGGTGCCGCACTCGATCCGGTCCGACACGACGGCGTGGCGGGCGCCGTGCAGCCGCGGCACCCCGTCGATGACCAGCGTGCCGCTGCCCTGGTCCATGATTCGCGCACCCATCGCCACCAGGCAGGCGACCAGGTCGGCGATCTCCGGCTCGCGCGCCGCGTTGACGATCTCGGTGCGGCCGACGGCCAGGGTCGAGGCCATCAGCAGGTTCTCGGTGGCGCCGACCGAGGCGAACGGCAACACGATCCTGGCTCCGACGAGGCCGCCCGGTGCCCGCGCGTCGATGTAGCCGCCCTCCAGCCGGATCTCGGCGCCCAGCGCCTCCAGCCCCTTCAGATGCAGGTCTACCGGCCGGGTGCCGATCGCGCAGCCACCCGGCAGCGACACCCGAGCCTCGCCACAGCGGGCGAGCAGCGGCCCCAGCACCAGGATCGAGGCCCGCATCTTGGAGACGATCTCATACGGGGCCTCCGTATTGGTGATCTCGCCGCCGACCGAGAGGGTCTGGCCGTACGGGCCCTCGCCCGGAACCTCCTCGACCGTGAGGCCATGCTGCTCCAGCAGCAGCCGCATGGTGCCGATGTCATCGATCCGCGGCACGTTGTCGAGCACGACCCGGTCAGAGGTCAGCAGGCCGGCGACCAGCAGCTTCAGGGCGGAGTTCTTGGCGCCGCCGATCTGGATCTCGCCGTGCAGCGGGCGGCCGCCTCGGATCAGGAATCGGTCCATTGCGTGTCCCCGGTAACCAACAAGACAAGGAAGGCGAGGGCGCTGCCCTCGACCCGTTGGGGCCGGCGGCCCCAAACCCCGTTCATTAAGACTCCTTAGCCTACATGCGCGGGGTCGCGACTCCGCGCTGGCCCATGTATTTGCCGGCTCGGTCGGCATAGCTGATCTCGCACGGGCTCGCACCCTGCAGGAACAGGAACTGGCAGATCCCCTCGTTGGCGTAGATGCGGGCCGGCAGCGGCGTGGTGTTGCTGATCTCGATCGTCACCTGGCCCTCCCATTCCGGCTCTAGCGGCGTCACGTTCACGATGATGCCGCAGCGGGCATAGGTCGACTTGCCGAGGCAGACCACCAGCACGTCGCGCGGGATCCGGAACACCTCGATGGTGTGGGCGAGCGCGAAGCTGTTCGGTGGGATCATGCAGACCGGGCCGGTGCGGCTGACGAAGCTCTGTTCGGAGAAGTCCTTCGGGTCGACCACCGCGCTGTCGATGTTGGTGAAGATCTTGAACTCCGAAGCCACCCGCGCATCGTAGCCGTAGGAGGACAGTCCGTAGCTGATCACCCCGTCGCGCTTCTGCGCCTCGAAGAACGGCTCGATCATGCCAGTCTCGACCGCCATGCGACGGATCCAGCTGTCGGGCATCACCGGCATGGAACCAAACCCCCACACTCCGCCCCGGACCCGATCGCCGGCACCTCATGAGGCAGCACTAGCCCGGCTCGCGCTCGATCGGCAAATTGCGCCGGATCAGTCGGGGAGCGTCTCGGGTGCATGCGCGACGGCGGCCGCTCCATCGAAGCGGGCGCGAGCCTGGCCCTTGCGGCGGCGCAGGTTCTCGCGGAGAGCCGCCGCCTCACGCTGCAGCCGCGCATCTCGTGCGGCCTCACGCGGCGAGGGTCGGGGGGCAGGGGCGGGCG
>CALMVO010000027.1 GCA_937873205.1 uncultured Acetobacteraceae bacterium | reverse complement strand
CCGATCCCCTATGAATCACATCACGTCGAGCCGCGTAAAGGGTCCTGAGCCTAGTTTGGGTTGCCGGCCCGACCAGGTCGCCTGGCGTCAGATCTTCGACGGCATGACGCAGCGGCCGCAGGTGGGATCAGCTTCGGGAGGATGCGGGAGACGTGGTCGGTCCCGCGATCGATCCTGAGCGTGCTTCGGTCTGCCGTCCGTTCGCCGGTCGGATTACGCCTGACGTCAGGCGTGGACGGCCTGTCTCAGGAAAGCCGCCGGGCTTCCGCAGAATTTACCGGTACCGAAATAGTCCGCAAATACGACGTCGAACGGTTCGCTCCTCAGGATATCGATGGCCTCGGCCTGACTGTTCGCCAGGCTCACCTCGTAGTTGGCCTTCTCCAGAGAGACTTGGAACGTCGAGAGGACCGAATCGTCCCGATCGAGGATGAGCACCCTCACCTTCTTCTGGCAGGTCGTGACCTGCAGCAACGGCATATCGGCATCGTCCTCCGGCGGGACGCTCGGCGATCCGCAGTCCGCAACCGGACGGTCGGCTTGAGGGTTTCCCTCCTGGGCCTGCTCGGTCCGCTTCAACCCGGAGCTGTTCCTCGAGCTCTGCAGCACCGAGAGCAGCGCCCGCGGGTTCCAGGGCTTCTGCTCGATATGGTCGAAGATCTTCTCGGCCCCGAGCTCGTTGCTGAGCATGTCGTCGATGTTCGCGCTGAGCGCGATCAGGCAGGGCTGGATGAATCCGGTGATCTCCCTCCTGATCCACCTCGCGGCATCGACGCCGTCGAAGTCAGGCATGGCGTAGTCCAGGATGATGACGTCGAACCGGTCGTCGCGTATCTTCTTGACCGCCTCCATCCCAGTCGCCGCGGTCGCGACGCAGTAGCCCTGAGATGTCAGGAAGCGTTCGAGAACCTGCTGCTGTATCAGGTCGTCCTCGACGACAAGAACGCGAATGGACACGCTGACCTCCCGCTTTTTGATTGGATGACGGCCTCGGGACCGTTCTCGTGCCGTCGGGTCAGACTACGATGACCATCGTTCAAAAACCGTTAACGCCGGATCGGCGGGCTTATCATCGCCGGGCAGGACCGATCGGTGGCGAGGGGCCTGACGCCCGGCCTTGGCTTTCCGTCGCGGCAGCGCGATATAGCGCGCCATGAGCTGGATCGATCTCGTCGTCCTGGCGGTCCTGTTGCTGTCGGCGCTAATCGGGCTGATGCGCGGCTTCGTCCGGGAGGCGCTGGGCCTCATCGCCTGGGTCGCAGCCGCCGTCCTCGCGGAACGTCTGTACGGCCAGCTGCTGCCGTTCTCGCGGCGCCTGATCGGCGACGACGCGGTGGCCGATCCGGTCGCGTTCGTGGTGGTATTCGCGGTCCTCCTGATCGCCTTCCTGCTGATCGCCGGCGCGCTGGGGACGCTGGTCCGGGGCTCGCTGCTGGGCGGCATCGACCGGCTGGCCGGGTTCGCCTTCGGGCTGCTGCGTGGCTTCGCGGTGCTGGTGATCGCCTACCTGGTGGTGGCGCCGCTGCTGCCGGTCTCGGAGTGGCCGCGCGTCGTGCGTGACAGCCGCAGTTTGCCCTATGTCGACCAGGGCGCGGTGTTCGTGGCCGCCCGGCTGCCGCCGCGGTTGCGTCCGGACCTCGGGCCATCCGTCACGACCCCGCTGCCCGACCATGCCATCTGACCGCAACCGCCGCCGGTCCCGGCAGGAGAGCCCGCCATGAGTGCCCCCACCGGCCTCGCCGATCTGTCCGAACTGCACGACGACGACAAGCCGCACGAGGAGTGCGGCGTGTTCGGCATCTGGAACGCGCACGATGCGGGTGCGATGACCGCACTCGGGCTGCACGCGCTGCAACATCGCGGCCAGGAAGCCACCGGCATCGTCTCGTTCTCCGCCGATGGGCCGGAAGCCCGCTTCCACACCCACAAGGGGCTGGGGCTGGTCGGAGACGTGTTCGGCGACGCCCGCATCATCGGCGGCCTGCCCGGCAGCGCGGCGGTCGGCCACAACCGCTACGCCACCACCGGCGCCACCGTCATCCGCAACGTGCAGCCGCTCTACGCCGAGTTCGAGTTCGGCGGCCTCGCGGTCAGCCACAACGGCAACCTCACCAATGCCACCAGCCTGCGGCGCGCGCTGGTGCGGCGCGGCTGCATCTTCCAGTCGACCACCGACAGCGAGGTGTTCATCCACCTGATCGCGATCAGCCTCTACACCTCCGTGACAGACCGGCTCACGGATGCGCTGAAGCAGGTGGTCGGCGCCTACTCGCTGGTGGTGCTGAGCCAGGAGGCGCTGATCGGCGTGCGCGACCCGCTCGGCGTGCGGCCGCTGATCCTGGGCCGCATCGACCCGGTCCGCGAGGGCGGGCACTCCGACACGGCCCGGCCGGCCTGGGTGCTGGCCAGCGAGACCTGCGCGCTCGACATCGTCGGCGCCGAGTTCGTGCGCGACGTCGAGCCGGGCGAGATCGTCATCATCGACGATGACGGGGTGCGCTCGATCCGTCCGTTCGGCGATAAGCCGGCGCGGTTCTGCGTGTTCGAGTATATCTACTTCGCCCGGCCGGACTCGGTGCTGGACGGGCACGGCGTGTATGCCGCGCGCAAGCGGATCGGCGTCGAGCTCGCCCGGGAGAGCCCGGTCGACGCCGACGTGGTCGTGCCGGTGCCGGACTCCGGCGTGCCGTCGGCGATGGGCTATGCGATCGCGAGCGGCATCCCGTTCGAACTCGGCATCATCCGCAACCACTATGTCGGCCGCACCTTCATCGAGCCGACCGACCAGATCCGCCATCTGGGCGTCAAGCTCAAGCACTCCGCCAACCGGGCGATGATCGCCGGCCAGCGGGTGATCCTGGTCGACGACTCCATCGTGCGCGGCACCACCAGCCGCAAGATCGTCGAGATGGTGCGCGCCGCCGGCGCCGCCGAGGTGCACATGCGGATCTCCTCGCCACCCACCACGCACAGCTGCTTCTACGGCATCGACACGCCGGAGCGCGGCAAGCTGCTCGCCGCGAACCACGACACCGCCGAGATGGCGCGGCTGATCGGCGCCGACAGCCTGGCCTTCATCTCGCTGGACGGGCTGTATCGCGCGCTGGGCCGGCCGGAGGGTCGCGATCCGGAGCGGCCGTTCTACTGCGACGCCTGCTTCACCGGCGAGTACCCGATCGGCCTCGCCGACCTGAACGAGGACAGCCGGGCCCGGCCGAGCCTGCTGTCGGATGCGAGGTGAGGCCAGGGGCGTCATGCGTGAGCGTGCCACGCACGACGCCCCTGGACCCCGCCAAAGCCTCGCCTTTGGAAACCGCTCCAGACGCATCGGGTCCTAAGGCCGCCGGTCCTGGCGGGGTCCAGGAACAGAGCCTTTGGCGTTCCCGTGTCGCGCTCATCACCGGCGCCAGCCGCGGCATCGGCCAGGCGACTGCGGTATCGCTCGCCGCAGCCGGCCTGCACTGCGTGTTGCTCGCGCGCACCCAGGGCGGCCTCGACGAGACCGATGACCTGATCCGCGCCGCCGGCGGCGTCGCCACCCTGCTGCCGCTCGACCTCGCCGATGGCGGCGCGATCGACCTGCTCGGCCCCACCCTGGCGCAGCGGTTCGGCCGTCTCGACGTGCTGGTCCATGCCGCCGCCGAGCTGGGAGCGCTGACGCCGGTGCCGCACATCCAGGCCCGCGATTGGGACGCGGCGATCGCGGTCAACCTCGCCGCCGCCTGGCGGCTGATCCGCACTTTGGCGCCGCTGCTGACCGCCGCCCCGTCCGGCCGCGCGGTGTTCCTGACAGACGCCGTCGCCACGACGCCGCGCGCCTTCTGGGGCCTGATGGCCGCCTCGAAGGCCGGCATGGAGGCGGTGGTGCGCACCTGGCAGGAGGAGATGCGCGCGCACGAGACGCTGCGGATCTCGCTGTTCGACCCGGGCCCGACCGCGACCCGGCTGCGCGCGCAGGCGATGCCGGGCGAGGCGGCCGCCTCGCTGCCCGACGCACGCGTCGCCGGCGCCGCCGTGGCCGGTCTCTGCGCCTGAGCGAAGGCAGCCCGGGATGTCGGGTCGGCTTGTTCACGGGGACGGTCGTGATCTAGGTTGCGGCCAGTCAAGAGCCCATCCGAATTGGGCCGGGACATGGGAAGGAAACTAAGGATGCGTATCTCAAGAAGCCTGCTGGGCTCCGGCCTGCTGTGCATGGCGTTGGCATTGCCCGGCCTGGCCAGGGCCCAGACCGGATACACGCTGACCCAGGTCACGCCGGTGCCGGGCGAGGGCGACTTCGACTTCCTCGGCTTCGACCAAGCCCGCCAGCGCCTGTTCGTCACCCGGGTCGGCGGCGTCGACGTCTACGACGCCTCCACCGACACGCCCGCCCTGGTCGGCAGCGTGCCGACCAGCGCCGGGATCCTGACCAACGACGCCATCGCGGTCGACGACCGCGGCTTCGGCTTCACCAGCGGCGGGTCCGGCACCACCACGATCTTCGACCTTTCGACGCTCAAGGTGATCGCCACTCCCAAGCTCGGCACCGGCACCGACGCCGCGGTGTACGACCCCTCCACCGGCGACGCCGTGTTCCTCAGCCCGGACAATGACACGGCGGTGGTGTTCGACTTCGTCAGCCGCAAGGTCGTGGGCACGATCCCGCTCGGGGTCGCGCCGGAGTCGGGCGCCGCCGGCGGCAACGGACTGGTCTACGTCAACCTGCCGGACGCGGGCGAGGTCGCGACGATCGACGTCCGCAGCCGCCGGATCGTCTCGGAGGCCGCCGTCGATCCGTCCTGCGCCAGCAACATGGGCATGGCGATCGACACCGCCGACAAGCTGCTGTTCCTCGGCTGCGCCAACGGCGTGCTCGACATCACCAACCTCGCCGGCACCACCCTGGCCACCGCGCCGGTCGGCCGGGTGCCGGACCAGGTCGCCTTCGATCCGGTCACCAAGACGGTGTTCGCCGGCAGCGTCGGCAGCGTGCTGAGCGTGGTCACGCTCAACCCGGCGACCGGTGGCCCCCTGGTCACATCGGTCGCCTCGCAGGTCGGCGCCCGGACGATCGCGGTCGACGCCACCACCGGCCGCGCCTTCAACATCACCGAGGATTTCGGGGCCGTGGGTCCGAACGGCATGCCGACGCCGTTCCCCGGCACGCTCAGGCTGCTGACCTACGACCCGTCCTGAGCATGGCCCGGACAAGGAGCGGGCCATCGGGCTGAGCCACGCCTGCCCAACCCTGCGGCCGTGACGTCGCGGCCGCAGGGTTTCCGGCCTCCCGCACCGCCCCTCGTCGGCGCCGGCCACGGCATCGGCCGGAGGTCGGCATCGTCGCCCCCGCTCGACCGCGCCGGCGGGACGGCCTTTCCGCCATCCGCCCGGAGCGTCGCCGGCCCCGCCCTTGACGATCCCCGCACCTGATCGGACCCGGCAGCCGCTCGACAGGCTTGCCGTCCGGTGAGGGGGAGGGCGGATCCATGGTCCCTGACCAGCCGGCGGCATGGCCCGCCCATCGCGCCGCCGCACGGGCGCTGGGACGGGTCGAGCGGGCGCTGGCCACGGCGCCCGACGACGTCGGCCTGCTGTTCGACCGGGGCCGCCTGCTCGACCGTCTCGGCAGCGCCGACGCGGCGCGGCAGGCCTACCTCGACGTGCTGGCCCGCGATCACGTCCATGCCGGCGCGCTGGCCAACCTAGAGCATCATCCGATCGAACGGACCCGTTCGATCGGGTAAAGATGCTCGTCAAAACAACAAGCTAGAGGATGATCCGTGAGCCTAAGCGATC